>CAZWBW010000018.1:0-17787 GCA_964632355.1 uncultured Anaerolineaceae bacterium
CCTCGTGCTCGGCGTACTCCCGGACCGCGAGATCGAGGCGTCCCACGCCATCCTCTTCCTGAAGAACGAGGTCATCGAGTCGTTCGTGAGCCTGTCGGCCGCTCGTGCCCGGGCATCGCAGGACGGCCGGACGCCACCTTCAGACGGTTACGTTAGCCCCCGGACGAAGGCTGCGAGCCGCGACGTGCTCAACGCCTCCGCGCTCCTCCACCACCGCCGGGAGGTCGACCGGTCCGATCTGCAGGCCCTCAGGTTCGTGCTCACCATGATCCCCGGTAACGACCGTGCTCTCGGCGACCACGGGCAGGATATCTTCGCCGAGGCGCTGTATTCGACGCTCCAGGCCTACACCGAAGAGGACCTGCAGACGGTCGAAGACCTCGCAACCATCGCCCAGACCTTCAGTTGGTTCGTGCATGGCACCCCACTCGAAGCACAAAAGGCACACAGCCGCATCGTGCGGTTCTTCCTCACCCTCATCGGCAAGACCAGCTGGCACGACGTCACGTACGACACCTTCATCGAGGCCCTCCAGGGCAAGCAGATCCCGAATCCGCGTGTCAACGCCCTCCGCGAGGACATCCTCGCCGAGGTCCTGGAGTTGAGCCGCCGTGTCCATTGAGCCCCTTCTGCCGGGTGCGGCCATCGACCGCGATCTCGAGCGGCTGTACCGCTCCTGGCGCATCCTCGACCTCGTCGGCGAGACGGCCGCTCGGCTCCCCGCGGAGTGGCTGCAGATCCTGAACGTCGCCCGAACGCTCCTTGCCGGTAATCCGCTGCCCGGCGTCGACGTCCCGGATCCATTGATGCGCATGCTCCGCGAAGAGCCCGAAACGCGCGTCGTCAGGCGGGTCGAACGCAAGCGCCGCATCGTCGAACCCCTGACCGGCGATACCGTAGTGCAGCCGCTCCGGCACGTGCAGGACCTCCCACAGGTCGCGCCACCGGACCTCATGCTCCGCAACCTCTCGGAG
This sequence comes from uncultured Anaerolineaceae bacterium, assembly GCA_964632355.1. Taxonomy (GTDB): domain Bacteria; phylum Chloroflexota; class Dehalococcoidia; order Tepidiformales; family Tepidiformaceae; genus JALOAP01. The sequence continues at coordinate 975 of CAZWBW010000018.1, forward strand.
GAGCTCTTCGAATACCGCCTCCTGAGCGGCAATGTCCACGGTGTCTACAACGTCGAACCCGGTCCGGTGGTTGAAGAATGGGACGAGATCATCGAAGAGCAGATACCGGTCGAAACTCCCCGGCGGCGCAAACGCCAGCGGGTCTACGTCCTCTTCGACGTCTCGAATTCGATGCGGGATGACAACAAGCTCATCTTCGCCAAGGCGCTCGTCCTCGCGTACCTGCTCGTGGCCTGCGAAGAGGGAGCACGCATCTACTTCCGGACGTTCGCCAACCGGATCCACAGCCGCACCGACTGTTTCGACCTCGAATCCTTCGCCGAGCTCGCGCAGCGCATCCTCCGCATCGAACCGGATGGGTCGACCGACATCCGCGTTGCGTTTTCGGCGGCCCTCGGTGAGATCGCCGCGCTCGATGGCATTGGCCGTGCTCACCAGCCGTTCCAGCGCTCGCCTACCGAACTGCTGCTCATCTCTGACTGCGAGTCGTACTCCGTGCCGCAGATTCCCCGCGGTGTCAGCCTCCACACCATCCACCTCACCGGCGGCTACATGGCGCGCGCCTACCAGGAGGGGTTCGAACTCGTGCGCAAGGCCAGCACGTCCTTCTACAAGATCGACACTACGCGCCTGGTGCTCCCCGAAACCATCCGCGACCGGTGGCTGCTCCAGCAGGAGGGCCGGCGCCGCGAAATGCCGGGAGGCGACGAAGGCCCCGAATCCGTGTCCGGCTCCCGGCGCGAACGCCGCCAGAACCTTCTCCACGTGTACGAACGCATCGCGGAGGCATCCGAAGGCCGGCCCGTTGGCGTCCGTCGCGGTAAGCCGCTGCCCGGGCGGCGCCCGCCCCTTGCTGCCGTTCTTCGCGCGCTTTGGGCGCAGTTCAGGAATGCCCTTCGCCGGGGCGGCGCATCCCGCCGAGCGCCCGTTGCTGCCACTCCCGCGCTCGGCGTCAGGTTCCGCCTGCGGCGGTAGGCGGCTGTTACCTTACCGGAAGATAGACTGAACGCATCGGACTCATTAGTCTTCGCCGTACCAGCGAGTAGAGGAGCATGAGCGAATGACAACCGTCGAAGAAACCCTTCCCGGAGGCATCAACCTTGCCAAGGTCGGGCTGTTCCAGGCGGGCGACTTCCACGAAGCATTCCGATACTTGCGGCGCGAGGCGCCGGTCCACTGGAACCCCGGCGACGAGAACATCAACGGGTTCTGGTCGCTGACCAAGTACGAAGACATCATGTTCGTCTCGCGCAACCCGCAGATGTTCATCTCGTCGAAGGGTATCGCCGGGCCTGGCCTTCGAAATCCCGGGCAATTCGCAGCGGATCCCAACAGCACCAGCAGCGCCAGCATCATCACCATGGATCCGCCCCGCCACGTGAAGATGCGCCGGCTGGTGAACAAGGGCTTCACCCCCCGTGCTGTGAACGCGATGGAGCCGAAGATCCGCGAGATCGCCAACGAAATCCTCGATGGAATCGCCGGCAAGAACTCATGCGATTTCGTCCTCGAGGTTTCGAGCCAGCTCCCGCTGGCCGTCATCTGCGGCCTCATGGGTGTTCCCCGCGAAGACTGGGACCTCATGTTCGAACTGACCAACTCGGTGCTTGGCAGCGGCGACCCCGAATACCAGGCCGAGATTCCCGAGGACGAACGCGGCACGCTCGAGGCATCGCGCAAGACGTCGATCGCCGGGCGCGCCCGCATGGTCCAGTACTTCCGGGACATCCTCGAACAGCGCCGCCGCGAACCCCAGGAAGACCTGGTCACCATCCTTCTCCAGTCCGAAGTCGATGGTGAAAAGCTGACCGAGCACGACATCCTCGAGTTCTGCTTCCTGCTGATCGTCGCCGGGAACGAAACCACCAGGAATGCCATCTCCGGCGGCATGATCGCGCTTTCGGAGTTCCCCGAAGAGCGCCAGCGGCTCATGGCCGATCCATCGCTCATGGATACCGCCGTCGAAGAGATCATCCGCTGGACGTCGCCGCTCCATCACATGGCGCGCGAGGCCACCGTCGACGTGGAAATCCGCGGTCAGAAGATCCGGGCTGGCGAGCGGGTCCTCATGTGGTATCCCTCGGCGAACCGCGACGAAGAGATCTTCGAAGACCCATACCGATTCGATGTCGGCCGCACCCCGAACGACCACCTCGCCTTCGGCATCGGCGAGCACTTCTGCCTTGGCGCCGGGTTCGCCCGGAAGGAAATCAAGGTGATGTTCGAGGAACTCTTCCGCCGTTTCCCGAAGATGGAGGTTTCGGGTCCGCCGGAGCGGCTTCGATCCAACTTCATCAACGGCATCAAGCACCTGCCCGTTACGTACTAGCCCAGGCAAACAGGAAGGGCGCCCGCCCAACCGGCGCCCCTTTTCATATGGATCGTGGATCGAATCACGCCTCGGCGTGCCCCGAACAATCGTCGTGCGGACAGTGGCACGCGCGGGCCATTGAAAGATCGTCGTTGGCACACGCCTCGCTGCAGTAGTTCTTGCTACCCCTGCTTAACGCGGTGCTTTCGCAACTGCAGGACTGGTGCGCACAGGTCACGCGAAGAGTGTCTGGGGCGGTCAACCCATGCTCTCGCGGAATACCAGGCGAACGCCGGTCGGTGCTTCGTCAATGTCCAGCGTTAGCCCGTCCAGTGCGTTCGACATGTCCTGGGCAATCGCGAGAACCGGTGTGTTCGACGTGCCGGAGATGAGCTGATCCCCCGGCTGCTGGCTCTGGACTGTCAGCCGGGCTTCGCCATCGACTTCGGTGATGCGAAGCAGGTCGGTGTCGGAAACACGGTTCTGTTCGAGCGCACCCTCGAGGACTGCCAACGCACGGTCTGTAACAGCAAGCATAACTACCCCCTTCGGGTTCGGAGTCAGTCTCCCACTCTGGCGGGCGACGCGGAGGAGTCCCATAACGTTTTCCGCCCAGGTATCGCAGAACCATCGTGAAAGCGCCCGGCCGGGCCGCTCTTTTCCGTTGCCGTGACCCGCGCCAACAGGCGCCGCGACGCCCTATGCTACGGCCACACTTTTCCCGAGGAGCACAATGGCAACCTACGAAGCCATCTTCGCCGATGGCCTCCGCGTCACGTTCGAAGCCGACACCATGACCATCGAGGAGGGCGTCATCGTCCTCATGCGCGAGGGTGAGGGCAGCCGCACGGCCGTCGCTGCCATTGGCGCCGATGAACTCCTGTTTATCCGCGACACCTCGCTACCCGTCACCCTCGACCTCGGCGACGACGAAGACGAGGAGGACGAGGACGACGAAGAAGAAGACGAGGAAGACGAGGACGAGTAGCGCAACGGTCGACCAGGACCGCCGCTCCTGCCTCCCGCGCTAGACCTCTTCCTGCTCTTCCTCTTCCTCGTATTCCGACAGCGTCTGCCGCGGGATGCGAATGACGTCCGGTGGGCCTGGCCTGCGGCGCCGCGGGCCGGCCAGGTTCTCCCGGCGGCTCTCCAGTTCATGCGTCACAAGGTCGTACTGGCCGCGCAGGTCGTCCCGCACGGTCTGGGCCCACAATGGCACCCCGATGAAGTACGCGGCGCGGGCGATCATGTGCGCCGCGACCGGCGCCGTCAGGAAAAAGAAGAGGATGCCCGCCAGCGCGCGGGTCGTGACGCCGATACCGGGGAAATACACGCCCGCCGCCAGCAGCATGCACCCCACGCCGAGGGTCTGGCCCTTTGTCGCGGCCGACATGCGCATGAACAGGTCAGGCATCCGCAGCAGCCCGACCGCCGCCAGCAGCAGGAACGCCGCTCCGATCAGCAGCAGAATCGTCCCGATCGACTCAATCATCGCGCGACCGCCGTTCGATGTATTGCGCGAACGCAATCGTGCCAAGGAACGCGATCAGCGCCACTACCAGCGCCGCGTCCAGGACCACCGGCTGCTCCACATCGATCGCGTACGCCGCGATGAGTCCGACGGTGATGACCGAGATCAGGTCGAGCGCCACGACCCGGTCCGGCAGGCTCGGGCCGAGCGCTAGCCGCACGAACGCCAGCAGCAGCGCTGCCACAAGCATGCCGTAGACAATGTTCAGCGGCTGCAGCGTGTCGCCGATTGAGTCGATCATCGCGTCACCGCCAGTATGCGCCGCTCAAAGCCGCCCTTCACTTTCTCCTGCATCGAAACGACATCCCCGATCTCCATCACATGCAGGTACAGCGTGTTTCGGTCGTCCGAAACGTCGAGCGACAGCGAACCGGGCGTCAGCGTCACCATGTTTGCAAGGAGGACGATCTCCGCGTCGCTCGAGGCATCGATCGGCACCGCAATCACGCCGGGGCGCATGGTCAGCTGCGGGCGAATCACGTCGTACGCCATCCGGAAGTTCGAGCGAATGAGGTCCAGCAGGAAGTACGCGGCCAGCCGGATCGCCGCCACCAGCCGGGCCACATACGTCGTGGAACCGAAGATCGGTCCGACAAAGAAGAGGATGAGCAGGCCGAGCGCGAAACCGAGCAGGAAGTTATCCGGGGCGAAATTGCCCGTCACCATCGTCCACACTACGGCGAGCATGATGTTCCAAAGGAATCCGTTCATGGCCCCCTGCCCAGTACTGCCTCGATATATGCCGTCGGATTCATGAGCTCATCGGCCGCGCGCTCCGATACGGCGAACACGGGTTCGGCAGCAAAACCCATGGCCAGCGTCGCGAACGAAAGCACAGCTATCGGTCCGAGCATACCCCACAGGCGAACCCGCGAGAGCGTCAACGTACCGTCTCCCCCAGCACCATCGTTCGATGCGGTTGGCGGCCGCCAGAATGCCACCCCCACCTGGGCCATCGAAAGCAACGTCAGCGTGCTCACTACCAGTGCTACTGCCACGATGGCGTACTGCTCTTCTCGCAGACCTGCCTGTACCAGCGTCAGTTTCGCAAAGAAGCCCGGCAGCGGTGGAATCCCCGCGAGGGAAAGCGCCGGGATGAAGAACAGCAGGGCCATAAACCCGAACCGCCGATACACACCCCCGAACCCGGCGAGTCTATCGGAACCTGTCACGTGCTCGGTGAACCCGCTAATCAGGAACAGGTTCGTCTTCAGCACACTGTCCTGCACCATGTAGAACACTGCCCCGGCGATCGCGAGCGGTGTGAACAACCCCAGCCCCATCAGGATGAATCCAATCGCCGCGATCACCTGGAACGAGAGCAGCCGCCGTAGTTCGAACTGGCTAATCGCTCCCAGGACACCGCTCGCCATCGTGAGGGCCGCGATGATCAGGATCAGGTTGTGCGTGTAATCCACCTCGCCCACGAACAGGAGCGTGAACAGGCGCAGGAACCCATACGCACCGACCTTCGTGAGTAGTCCCGCGAAGATCGCTGACACCGCCGGCGGAGGCGTGTGATACGACGCCGGGAGCCAGAAGTACACCGGGAACACCGCCGCCTTAATGCCGAACGCAACGATGAACAGCACGGCGATGACGGTCGCCACATCCTGGTTGCTATCCTGCAGCGCCAGCGAAAGGTCGGCCATGTTCAGCGTGCCGGTAGTCGCGTACAGCGCGCCAATGGCGACCAGCAGCACCGTCGACGAAAACAGGTTCAGCAGTACGTACTTGGTGGCGCCTTCGAGTTGTCGCTGCTCGCCTCCCAGCGCCAGCAGCACGAAGGACGCCATCAGCATCACTTCGAACCAGACGTAGAGGTTGAACAGGTCGCCAGTCAGGAAGGCGCCGCACAACCCCATCAGCAGGATGTTCAGCAGCGGGAAGTACCCGAACGACATCCGCCGCTCGTCAATGGTCGTTACCGAATAGACCGCGACGGCGAGGCCCATCAGCGACGTAAGCAGCACCATCACGGCGCTCAGCACATCGGCGACGAACACGATGGAGAACGGCGGGGGCCAGTTGCCGGCCGCCGTCATCTGCACTCCGTCGCGCCAGACGACGACGAACAGGATGATCGCGATCACCGTCAGCATCGCGGGTCCCGCAACCCCGAGCACGCGCTGCACCCGCAGCCACCGCATGGTCAGCAAGAGCACGGCCGCGGTCGCAAGCGGGAGCGCGATGGGCAGGATCAGCAGTGAGTTCATTCCTTCTCCGTCGTCAGTCCTCGTCCACCGGTGGTTCGAGCTGTTCGGTCGAGCGCATCGCGTCAGGGTCGTCGCTGCGAACGATGCGATACGAGCGGTAGGCCAGCGCAAGTGCGAACGCGAGCACCGCGAAACCGATAACGATCGCGGTCAGGATGAGCGCCTGGGGTACGGGGTTCGCGTAATCGCCATTCGGCTGTTCGGCCCCCTCCGGCACGAGGGGAGGCCGGCCGTGCGTCAGCCCGCCCACCGTGAAGATCATCAGGTTCACCGAGTTCGCGATGAGGCTCAGCCCGAAGATGATCTGGGCCAGGCTTCGCCGCAACGTAAGGTAGACGCCGCCCGCGAACAAACCTCCCACGGCCACTGCGAGTAGCGTCTCCATTACTCCTCCGCCAGCGCCAGGATGATTGTCTGGGTGACGCCCAGCACGACGACGAACACGCCAACGTCGAACAGGAGCGGCGTCCCGAGCTCGATTTCAGTAAGTGCCGGGAGGTCGATCGTCTCCCACCGTGCCGACAGGAATGCGTCGCCCCACAGCAGCGCCGACAAACCAGTCCCGACCGCAATAAGCAATCCGATGGCAATGAGCGTCCGGGGATCGAGGTAGAGTGCCCGGCGTGCGGCCGCCGTGCCGTCGGCGGCGGCGTAGAGTGCGAATGCCGCCGCGGCCACGAGCCCGCCAACGAACCCGCCGCCCGGCTCGTGATGCCCACGCAGCAACAGGAAAACACCGAACAACAGGAGCAGCGTCACGAGCAGGCGAGTGCTGGTTCGCAGGATCAGCGAGCTCATCCAGTGTCCTCCTCCCCGTTCCGATTGGACGAAGGCGAGAACACCCTCCGGGGAATCCGAATGGCCTGCGAACCAACCGCCGTGACCCGCCGCCCGATCCGGGGAGCCGGCGCCGGGGCCTCCTCCTGCCGCCGCATCGGCCGCAGGCGGAGCAGTGCGAAGACGCCGAACGCTGCTACCCCGAGAACCGTGATCTCGCCGAGCGTATCCAGCGCGCGGAAGTCAACCAGGATGACGTTGACGATGTTCCGCCCGTGCGCTTCCGGAACACTGTTCTCTGCGTAGTACGCCGCAACCTCCGACGGCGCCCGGTTTGATGACATAAGCAGCACGAGCGCCGTCATGAACCCCCCGGCCGCGAGCGCGATCACCGCGTCGCGAAGGTGCGCCAGCGCCGAAGACACGCGCCGCTGCACCGGGAGGTGGAAGAACACCGCGAGGAACAGCAGCACGGTGAGCGTTTCCACCATGAACTGCGTCATCGCAAGGTCGGGTGCGCCGAACAGGATGTACGTCAGCGCGACGGTGTACCCCACCACGCCGAGTGCCGCGACCGCTGCGAGCCGAGATCCACTCGCCGCGGCTACAAGCGCGGCCAGCAGCATGAGGCCCACCAGCCCCAGGTTGTACGGCTCCACATCGTCGAGGCCGCCGGGGGCGTCGAACCCGCTCTTGACCACCATCGTGTAGCCGCCCAGCCCCACCGTGACGAGGACGGTCGCGAGCAGGTACATCCGGAGGTAGCCGCTCTGCATCATTCGCGTGTGAAGGACGGCGAGCCACCGCAGCCCGTGGATCCCCACCCGGTACCAGCGTTCCGGTCCCCACGTCATCACCTGCGGGACGCCCGCGGTTCCCGTGCGAACCTGGTCCCACGCGAAGTAGCCGGCCACTGCCAGCGCCAGCGACGCCGCGCTCGTCGCCAGCGGCAGGTTGAACCCGTGCCACAGCGCGACCTTTTCCGGTTCACCCTCGCGGAGGACGGACGCCGTCGCCGGTTCGAGCAGCCAGCCGGAGATCAAGATCGGAGCGATACCAAAGACCACCCCGAGCACGCCCAGCACCATCGGCCCGAGCAGGAGCCCTGCGCTCGATTCGTGCGCGGCCTTTGGCGTGGGTGCCAGCGTGCCAACGAACGGCCGGACGCCGGTGAGTCCTCCCACCAGGCCGAAGATCGCGGTCGCGATGACCGTTGCTCCCACCAGCACCCACTTCACGGTTTCCAGGTCCAACTCCGCTTCGATCAGCAGTTCCTTGCCGATGAAGCTCAGCAGCGGCCCGGCTCCAGCCATCGAGATCGCGGCGATCACCCCCGCCGCGGCCGTGAGCGGCATCGCGCGCGCCAGTCCCCGCAGGCGCGTCACGTCTCGGGTGCCCGTGCCGTGGTCAATCGCCCCGGCAACCATGAACATCGCGCCCTTGTACAGCGCGTGCGCCAGCAGGAACACCGTCATCCCCGTGGCGGCTTTGGGCGTGTCGAGCCCCAGGAACAGCACCAGCGTCCCAAGTGCACTCACCGTCGAGTACGCCAGCAGCCGCTTTAGGTCGGTCTGGTAGAACGCAATGATGCCGCCGGTCACCATCGTGACCGCCCCGACCGTCGTCAGCAGGACGTTCCATTCGTCGGTTCCGCCCAGCGCCGGCGACAGCCGGGCGAGCAGGTACACGCCCGCCTTCACCATCGTCGCGGAGTGCAGGTAGGCGCTCACGGGCGTGGGAGCGGCCATCGCTCCCGGTAGCCAGAAGTGGAACGGCACCTGGGCCGACTTCGTAAACGCACCGAGCGCCACCAACACCAGCGCCGCACGGTAGAGGTCGTCGTCGCGTACCACATCGCCCGCGGCGTTGATCGCGGAGAATTCCGTTTCGCCGGTGATTTGCGACAGCAGAATGATCCCGGCGAGCATCGCCATCCCGCCCAGGTTCGTGATAATGAGCGCCTGTACCGCCGCAGACCGCGACTCTTCCTCTTCGTGCTCGAATCCGATGAGCAGGAACGAACTGATGGTCGTCAGCTCCCAGAAGCAGAAGAGAAGGAAGAGGTTGTCGGCGAGTACCAGCCCGAGCATCGAGCCCATGAACGCGAACAGGAACGCGTAGAACCGCCCGATGTCCCGGTGATCCTCCAGGTAGCCACCCGCGTACACCACGATGAGCGCGCCAATGCCCGTCACGAGCAGCGCAAACAGCAGCCCAAGCCCATCGAGGTAGAACGCGATAGAAACGCCGATCTCGGGGATCCAGTCCCGCGATACCGATGCGGGGTTACCGTCCGCGATATCAGGTGCGAACGTCAGGAAGTACGCGAAGAGCCCCGCGGGCAACAGCGCAAGGAGCCATCCTGCACGGTGTCCGGCGACACGGTGCACCGACGGCGCCGCGACTGCGAGCGCAAACACGGAGAGAACAGCAATCTCCATCCAGTCGCATCGGTCCTTGCCAGCATGGCCCGCCCGGCAAGAGCCGGATCATGGGCCCTCATAGATTAGCATGGACCCCGTCGTTTCCCGGCGAACGCCGCAGCCTTCCGCCGATTCCGTCGGGGAAGTTGCCCTCCCCTTGTCCCCTTTCGTACAGTCCTCCGGTCTCAGGAGGCACACGTGAGTCAGAATCGCCAGGTTGTCATCGCGGAAGTTCCTCGCGGCCCGCTCGAGGTTCGCCACTTCGAACTGCGCACCGCACCGGTCCCCACGCCCGGGGACGGCCAGGTGCTTGTCCAGACCATCGCCCTCACCATTGGCGCCGGCCAGCGGGCGGGCCTCCAGGGCAGCGCCAGCTACGCCGGGGCTCCCGAGGCAGGCGTCGTCATGGGCGGCACCGGTGTCGCCCGAGTCGAAGCCTCGAATGCCCCCTCGCTCCAGCCCGGCGACCTGGTCGTGGGCCCTACCGGCTGGCAGGACTTCTCCGTCCACGATGCCGCGCAACTCCGAATGATCCCGGCAGGCGGTGATCCCGCGCTGCACCTTGGCGTCCTCGGCACGAACGGCCTCACCGCGTACTTCGGCCTGTTCGAAGTCGGAGCCCCACAGCCCGGCGAAACGGTGGTCGTCTCCGCCGCCGCGGGGTCCGTGGGCCACATTGTCGGTCAGCTCGCGAAGCTCCACGGCTGCCGCGTGGTTGGCGTTGCCGGCTCCGACGAGAAGTGCCGCCGAATCGTGGACGAACTCGGCTTCGATGCGGCTGTCAACCACCGGGACCCGGACTTCCGTGCAAGGTTCCGCGCCGCGACTCCCGACCGCATCGACGTCTATTTCGACAACACCGGCGGCCCGATTCTCGAAAGTGCCCTCTTTCGGATGAACACTCACGGCCGCATCGTGTGCTGCGGCGTCGTCAGCCAGTACGACACGGACAACCCCGCCCCCGGGCCGCGTGGCGTTCCCGGCCTCCTGGTGAACAATCGCGTGCGCATGCAGGGCTTCCTCGTTTTCGACTTCGCCGATCGCTACGACGACGCCCGGAACGCGCTCTCCGACTGGATCGCCGAAGGCAGGCTCAAGCCCTGGTCCACAACCTACGAAGGCCTCGACCAGGCGCCCCAGGCGTTCGTCGACCTGCTCCACGGCGCCACCGTCGGCACCACCATCGTTCGCGTAGCCCGGTAATCATCCGCGAAACAGGGCGGCCAGAGTTATCGGAGGGAGTGGGACGTCCCACTCCCTCCTCGTCGTTTGGGCCTTTGGTCCCTTCGCAGCTACCCCGCAAGAACCTTGATAACGCCATACTAAACTTGGTATAAGATCGATAGAACAAAGGTATTGCGAAAGGGGGTGACTGTCAGAATGACTACCAGCGTGATGACATGGGATCCCTTCCGTGAACTCGCGGGGATCCGCCGACAGATCGACCGCATGTTCAACGAGCCGTTCTTCGCGAACGGCGGCCCGCTTCGCAATCTGCCCTTCGACCTGTACGAGACAGCCGACGAGGTGATCGCGAGGGTCGCTCTCCCGGGCGCCCACGCCGATGACATCGAGCTGTCCGTCGAACAGGGTGTCCTCCACGTCCGCGGCAATTTCCCGGCGTTCGAACAGGACCCGGACAAGGCCGCCCCGACGTGGCACTACCGTGGCCTGTGGCAGGGTAAGTTCGCGCTGGACGTCGCCCTCCCGGCCGAGGTGCGAGCCGAGGATGCAACGGCGTCCATGAACGACGGCATTCTCGAGATTCGCCTGCCCAAGGCTGAGTGGGCACGGCGCCGCCGGATCGAAGTCAAGATCGGGTCGTAACCGACCCACCAAACGCAGAACGGCTCCGCGCCCCCTGGGCGCGGCCTCGCCGCGCAGTGCGCCGCAGGCGAGCATACGGGACCCTCCGCACGACCTGCGGCGCACCGGGGCGCCGCTTGGATGGTGGTGCGATGTGGTTCTGGAACTGGATTACTCCCGATACCTGTGAGATCCCGGGTTGCACCGGCGTCCCCGTTCGGCGGGGGTACGTGACGCCCTCCTCCCCCGCATGGCTATGCGCAAAGCACGTCGCGCTCGACGTCGGTGCGCCCGTTCAAACCCGTGTCCGGGGCTGGCGGCGGCTTCTCCGCCCGTTCCGGCGGAGCGGCGACCGAGGCCCGGACACCGAGCGGGGGACCGCCCATTCGGCGCCTCCGCCCGCCTCGACGGCCTCCACCGCCGGTGCCGCGTGACGCCGCGCTGAGCGAAAACCGGCCCCGGACCGGCTGCCGAATGCCCAAGACCATCGAGAAGGAGGTGACAGCCATGACGGCAACGATTTCCATTCGTTTGCCCCGGGAGTGGCTGCCACCCTGGATCGTTCATGAAGGGTGGATCGGCCGCAAAGTGAGGCGGTTGCTCACGCCACCCCGGGAACCATCCGTTGCCTGACCCGGATCAAGGCGCGTACGGCGCTCGACCGGGCGCCACTCCTACCTCGGGAGGTGTGCACATGCCGAGAAAAGACGCTTGCCCTCGCTGCACCGCCGGCAAACTCATCTACGAGGCAGACATCTTCGCTCCTGAACTCGTCTGCCTGAACTGCGGCTACCGCGTGACCGTCGACGAGTGGCGCTTCGCCGCACGGCGAAAGGCGGCGGAGACACCCGCCCGCGTCCCGGCCGCCGCGTAACGCCGCACCGGCCACTGCCGGCGGTAATCGCTCCGCCCGAAGTCAAAACGCAGGCCCCGGGAACTCCCGGGGCCTGCGTGTCGTCACGTTCAGGTTCGAACTGGAGTGGTAGCAGGGGGGAGGCTCGAACTCCCGACCTCACGATTATGAGTCGTGCGCTCTGACCGGCTGAGCTACCCTGCCGCGATCTCCAAGGGTACCAAGCACCCCTGTGACCGGCAATTTCGAACAGTTACATAATACCGGGTACGGCCGGCTCTCACGGACCTCTACTGCCGAAGCCAGTAGAACCGGAAGAAATCCGTCTCTATCGGCAGGATTTCGATGTCCCGGAACCCCGCCTCCTGCGCGTACTGCCGAACGACAGCGGGCCGAATCACCGTTCCCGTCCCCGCCGAAGGCGACTCCGCCAGCGACGCAGGCAGGCAGTGGAGCACGCTGCACGCGTACATGAACCGCTCGACCTCGTCGGTGGGTGCGCCGAACTGCTCAGCCACCCGTTCGTCCATCACGATGAGGTAGCCGTCGTCCGCGAGGCACCGGCCCGCCGATGCCAGGAATTCCACCGGCTGCGAGAGGTCGTGCAGCGCTTCGAAGACGGTGATCAGGTCGTACTTCTCGCCCGCATCGAGCGTCGCCACGTCGCGGCGGTGGAACGCCACGTTGGTGCCGAGCCCCGACACCGCGAGGTTCTCTTCCGCCAGCTGAATGGATGTCTCGTCAAGGTCGTACCCGTCGACGCGAGCCCCGGGGAACGCCTGCCCGAGCGCGATCGTCGACCAGTCCGTCCCGCATCCAATGTCCGCGATTCGCGCGCCCGGCCGCTCCAGCCGTTCGACCAGTCCCGGGACCCTGGGCAGCCACTCGGTCGCGAGCTGTTGCATGAATGCCGGGCGGTTCGCGGCCGCCTGGCCCAGTACCATGTCGAGCCCGTACTCGGAATACGGGATGCCGGTGCCATCGTGGAAGGCCTTCAGCAGGGCCGGTACCTGCGAGCCCCAGCTCAGCTGGAACCGCGGCAGCCATGCCATGAACGACAGGCTTTCTTCGTTGACCAGTACCTCCGCGCCCTCCGGTGAGAGCCAAAAGCGCGTCTCACCTTCGTTGGCGTGCTCAAGAATCCCGGCCGTGGCCTGCTGCTCGAGCCACTCGCGCGCGTACCGTTCCGACGTTCCTGTGGCCGCTGCGAGTTCACGCGCCGTGTGGGGGTTCCGCGCGAGCACGTCGTAGTACCCGAGCTCCTTCCCCATGTAGATGGTCAGCATTTCGAGCCCCGCGAGCCCGCCAAGGAACAGCCGCTCGGCAAGCGCGTCGCGCTTCTGCTCGTCGAGGGCAATGGGTTCTGCTTCTGTTGTCATCCCTTCACCTCGTGCTCGAATCGACTGGTGAAAGGATGAAACGCCGAGCGCCCAGGCACCGTGAACGTATTCACATGTGCGTTAGCTGATATCCGCTTCTTCTTCGATCGGGTGGTAGTGGTGCTCGTGGTGCCGCCCGCGGCGTTCCTGGAGCCGCGTCGACAGCAGCCCGTGGTTCGGCGCGAACACCAGGCACGCAGCGAACAACGCCGTCGCCGTAAGGACAATCGTTCCCCCGGCAGCAGTGTCGGCATGGTACGAAATGAGGAGGCCCACGACGCCGCTCGCCACCGCGAGGACCACGCTCGCAGCCATCATTCGGCCGAGGTGGTCGGTTAGCAGGCGTGCGGCCGCCGGCGGCGTGACGAGCAGCGCCAGGATCAGGATGTTCCCGACCGCCTGCAGGCTCGCCACGATCGTCGCCGCGATGAGCAAGAGCAGCAGCATATCGAGCGCAAACACCGGATAGCCAGCGGTCCGCGCCATCGTCGGGTCGAACGCGACCAGCGTCAGTTCCTTGAGCAGCGCGAACAGAATGGCCACGATTCCTACCGCGATCGCGAGCGTGATCAGTACGTCGTTCTGCGAAACCGCCAGGACGTTCCCGAACAGCAGCGAGTCCAGGTCCCGCTGGAAGCCAGACTGCCGCGAGATCAACACCACGCCGAGTGCGAAGAACGCGGCAAAAATCACGCCGATCGCCGAGTCTTCGCTCACACGTCGCGTTCGCGATACCAGCCCCACCCCAATCGCTGTGAGTACGCCGAACACAAACGCACCGATCAGGATGCTGCGCCCGGCCATGTACGAAATCACCACGCCCGGGAACACCGTGTGGGCCAGCGCATCGCCGATGAACGCCATCCCCCGCAGGACCACGAAGCACCCCACCAGCCCGCAGACCACCCCGACGATGATCACTTCGGCGAGCGCCCGCTGCATGAACGGGTAATCGAACGGGTCGACCAGGTACTCAGCGATCACGGAGCACCACCACGCGACCGCCGAACGTCTCGCGCAGGACTTCGGCGGTGAAAGTCTCCTTGGTCGGACCGAACGCCACCAGCCGCCGGTTGAGGCACGCGACGTGCGTGCACCGCCGCGACACCTCCTCGAGGTCGTGGGTCGCCATCAGCACGACCGCACCGGACTCGGCAAACTCATCGATGGCCTGGTGCAAGATCTCGCGGTTTTGCGCGTCGATCCCGGTGAACGGTTCGTCGAGCAACACCACCACCGGGTCCTGTGCGATCGCCCGGGCGAGGAAAATGCGCTGTTGCTGCCCGCCCGAGAACGCGCTGATGTGCCGGTGCCCCATCCCGTCGAGGCCCATCCGGCGGAGTGCCGCTTCCGCGCGTGCCCGGTCCTGCGCTCCCGGCCGGCGAAACCACCCCACCGACCGGTACCGCCCCATCAGCACCACGTCGAGCGCCGATACCGGGAAGTCCCACTTAACATCCTCCCGCTGTGGCACGAACGCGATGCGCTCCGACTGCTGACGCAAGGGTCGACCTTCGAAATCGATCCGCCCGGCGCGTAATGGCAGCACCCCGGCGATTGCCTTCAGGAGCGTGCTCTTGCCCGCCCCGTTCGGCCCGATGAGGCCGACCACGTCGCCGCGGTGGGCACGAAACGAGATGTTCGCGAGTTCGAACGACGAGCCATACCCGGCGCGGACGTTCTGGATGACCAGGCCACTGCGGTCCTCGCCGTTCGCTGCCATGCCTACCTCAGCGCCTCGGCGAACTTGTGGGCGTTCGTCAGCAACATCCCATCGACCGTTTCGGCGCCCGACCCTTCGGGGCCGAGCGAATCCCCGTACAGATTGTCGACGATCCGCACCCCGGTATCGGCCGCGATGCGCCGGGCGACGCGCGGCTCAATCGCCTCTTCCGCGAAGATGGCCTTCACGCCCTCGCGCCGAATCGTTTCCTGCAGTTCCGCGATCTCGCGCGCCGAAGGTTCGGCGCTCGTGCTGAGCCCCGGGATCACGGTCCCGACCACTTCCAGGCCGTACCGCTCGGCGAAGTAGCCGAACGCATCGTGGTTCACCACGATCTTCCGGTTCTCGTGCGGAATCGAATCGATGATCTCCCGGATCTCCGCGTCGACCTCGTCGAGCCGCTCGGCGTAGGCCGTCCCGTTGGCTTCGTATGCTGCTGCATGCTCCGGGTCCGCCTCTTTGAAAGCGTCGACGATGTTCGCGACCATCACTTTCGCATTGTCGATGTCCTGCCAGACGTGCGGGTCGACATCGCCGTGGTCGTGGCCGTCATCCTCCGTGTGGTCGTGTGAATCCTCGCCCGGCACGCGCAGCCGGACACCTTCGGTGACGGTAACCACCTTGTCGGCATCGTCCGCGAGGGCGCTATCGAGGAAGCGATCGAGCCCCAGGCCGTTGCGCAGAATGACGTCCGCGTCCGCCAGTGCGCGCCGGTCCGACGACGTGATTTCGTACGAGTGAGGGTCCGCGCCCGCGCCGACGAGTGTCCGCAGTTCGATGTGCTCCCCGCCGACTTCAGCGGCTAACGCCCCGACCGGCGCTACGGTGGCCACCACCCTCAGCCGGCCGTCGTCCGCGCCATCCCCGTTCCCACCGCACGCCGCGGTAGCGAAGGCGACCACGACGGCGAGAAGTATGGTGGCGAGTGCTCGGGGCATCGACGCTCCTTTGAGACTAAGTATCGAGTAATGATACACAGTCTCATCTAGGTGGCAACCTAGCGCGGTGAAATCCCGCTGAAATCCCCCGATGGTACAGTACGGCATCCTGCCCGCGCGGCCACCGCAGCCGGGCCCAGGGGAGGCGCCCGCCATGGCGATCAAGGCCTTCGTGCTTATCGTTGTCGACCCCGCACGCACCCTCGACGTCTTCCGCGAACTGCGCAAAATCGAGGGCATCAACGAGGTCTACCAGGTAATGGGGCCCTACGACATCGTCGCGGTCGTGGAGGTGCCGTCGCTCACCGATGTCCCGCGCGTGATCAGCCACAGCATCCGCGGCATCGAGGGCATCGAAAGCACCACGACCTGCGTCACCTTTCCGGAATCGAATAGCGGCTAAGGGTTAGCGCGCGACCAGGCTCGAAGTCGCCAGTTGGTCCGCTGCCAGCCCCGGCACGAACGTGCGGAACGGCAAATCCTGCGGCGGTTCGACGCTCCCCCCGCCGCTCGCGGGCGGCCGGGCGTCAATCTTCGCCAGGTACTGCGCCGCGACCCAGCCTTCCCGCCCGTCCTCGGTCCGTACCTTCAGCCAGAGGAGACCGCTCCCAGCAGTGGGAGAGGAGAGGACACTGAGCCGGGTGCCGTCGCGGAAGCAGATGGGCCGACCGTCGGCCGTTCGCACATTCTCGGCACCCAGGCTTGGCGCTGTTCGGAAGTTCAGGCAGTCGCCGTCCGTAACCACCACCGCAGTGTCGCCCGGTGCCCAGTCCGTCGGGTCTGTTGGTTCGGCAGGGACCGGAGTTGGTGCCGGGCGCGGGTTGGGCGCGCCGTCGTCCGGATACCGGAAGAAGTG
>CAZWBW010000018.1:17887-21305 GCA_964632355.1 uncultured Anaerolineaceae bacterium
GGCCATGGTCGTCATCGTCGATGATCTGGATGATGTCACCCGCCCGTGCCTCTTCCGGCCGAATCTCCACCGCCCCGTGGTCCAGGAAGCCGTAGATGTAGTCGAAACCAATGTCGTAGCCGGCTTCCTTCACGACCTTCTGAACGAAGATCCAGCACTGCCCCTGCTTCGTCCCCAGGTACTTCAGAGCGGTGTCCGCGATGATGTTCCCCGTCGGCGTCTGTGCCCGCGCTGGCGCCAGCGAACCGATCGCTGAAAGCGCCGCAAGAACCACAAGTGCAACCGTGGTGAGCGCGAGCCGCGTACGGGGAAACGGCATCAGCTCCTCCTGCCGTGCAAAGACTTTCGAACCGTAACTGAGCTACTTGCTTGCGGCAACCACGCGACAAGGCCTTTTACCGAATCTCAGGCCGTTGCTTTCGCGAATCGGGGAATTCCCGTGCCTCTGACCCGAACGCACAAACCGTCATCACTCCGATATACTCCGGGCACTTTTCAGCGGGAGCAGGGTCATGAGCATCCAGTCGAGTCTGAACGCGAAGGTCCGCGACCTCGTCGAGCGCCAGATCGCCGAAGGTCAGCAGACCGGGGTCCAGGTTTGCGCCTACCGCTACGGCGAACCCATCGTCGATGTCTGGGCTGGCACGATGGGCCCGAACGACGACCGGCCAGTGCAGCCCGATAGCCTCTTCCTTAGCTTCTCGACCACGAAAGGCGTCGCAGCGCTCGCGCTGCACATGCTCGCCGACCGCGGTCAGCTCGACTACGACGCTGTGGTGACGAAGTACTGGCCCGAGTTCGGCCAGAACGGCAAGGAGCGCGTCACCGTCGCGCAGGCGATGAGCCACCAGGCCGGTCTTCACGCCGTTCGCCAGCCCCACAGCATCGCCACCGTCGAGGACTGGGATGGCTACGTACAGTGGCTCGCCGAGCAGCCCCCGGCATGGGAGCCCGGCACTGCCACCGGGTATCACGCACTCACCTACGCGTGGATTGTCGGCGCCATCGTCCAGGGCGCTTCGGGCCGTCACATCAAGGAGTTCATCCAGACCGAGATCGCCGAACCCCTCGGCATCGCCGGCGAGATGTACGTCGGGATTCCCGATGGCGTCGAAGAGCGGCTCACGACGCTGAAGTCAGCACCACCGCCACCCCCCGACTCGCCGGTCGCGCAAATCCCGCCCGACCACGACTTCTTCAAGGCGATGCCGATGCAGTCGGACTTCACGTTCAACGACATGCGGCTGCGCAAGGCCTGTGTCCCTTCGGCGAACGGCCACTTCACCGCTCGCGCGCTCGCCCGCATGTACGGCGCGCTCGCCAATGGCGGCGAAGTCGATGGCGTCCGCATCGTCGAAAAGGACGCGATTCCACGCATGCAGCGCCTCATGACCGAGGACGTCGACCGCGTCCTCATGATGGCCATCCCCAAGGGCATCGGGTTCTTCCTCGGTGGCTACCGCGGCGAGTTCCGCAGCCCCTTCGGGCCGCGCATGAGCGCCTTCGGCCACAGTGGCGCCGGCGGCTCTGTCGCCTTCGCCGACCCCGAAGTCGGGCTCTCCATTGCGGTCACCCTAAACCAAATGCAGAGTACCCTTCAGGGTGAAGGTCCCACTTTCGAGATCTGTCACCTTATCCGTGAGGAGCTGGGCGTCGCCTGATGACCAACGTTCGTGCTGTGCTGTTCGATATCGGCGGAGTACTCACCGTTTCGCCGGTCACCCGGATCATGAACTACTGCGCCGAGCGCGGTATCAGCGACGAGGTTCGCACCGCAATCTTCGCCGACCACGATGGCCCGTGGTCCCGCTTCGAACGAAGCGAACTCACCCCTGATGAGTTCATCGCTGAGTTCGACCGCCGCGTTACCGCAGCGGGCGTCGAAGCTTGCGGTCCGCACTTCATGCAGTGGTTCTTCCAGGGCTTCGAACCACGGCCCGAGATGATTGCCGTCGTCGAACACCTGCGCGGGCGCTACAAGCTCGGGGCGATCACCAACAACGTCGCCCGCGACGAGCCCGCGCAGAAGCGCACCTCCGGCCTCGACGTGCACAGCCTCTTCGATGTCGTCGTCGAATCGGCCATCGTCGGCGTCCGCAAGCCCCAGCCGCGAATCTACGAAATCGCGTGCGAACAGCTCGATGTGCGCCCCGAGGAATCCGTCTTCCTCGACGACCTCGGGGCGAACCTCAAGGGCGCGAGGGCGCTGGGAATGACCACGATCAAGGTCGACCACACCCTCAGCGCGCTCTACGAGCTGGAACGCGTGCTCGGCATCGACCTGCCAAAGCCCTAAGGGCAGGAAATTCCTCCGTGCGGCCTGGTCCGGTAGCTCCTCGTTTGTGGTAGTCTTTCGCACCAAGCTAAATACCGGGGAGCAGCCGAGTGGAACAGTGGGAACTGGACCTCATCAACAACGTTCGTGAGCTTTCGCGGACGAAGTTTGCGGAACGTGCCGCGGAAGTGGACCGGGAAGGCAGCTTTCCGCGCGAGAACGTTGAGGAGCTCCAGGCGCTTCGCGTGCCGTCGATGGCGCTGGGTAAAGAGTTCGGCGGACTGGGCATCTCGCCCGAGGCCCAGATGCGCATCATGGAAGAAGTCGCCTACGGCGATGGTTCCACCGCCGTGGCGCTGAACATGCACGTCCTTATCGCCGACTTCATCAGCAACTTCCCGCCGTTCCCGCGGCGAAACGCAGTCCTCGAAGACATCGGCAAGAACGGCGCCCTCATCTGCGGGCCCGGGTCCGTCCCCACCGGCGAGTTGGACAATCGCCGCGCCGGCTACCAGATGCAGGAGGACGGGGACGTCATCGTCATCAACGGCAAGGCTGGCTTTGCCTCCATGTCCGAAGGCGCGAAATACACCTTTATGGCCGGTCTCATCGATCGCGGCGAAGGCCAGGAGCCGGACATCTGCATCGCGCTCCCCAACATGGACACACCGGGCATTCGCCTCCTGTACAACTGGGACGGCATGGGTCTGCGTGGCACCGCCAGCCACGACATCGTGGCCGAAAACGTTCGCATCCCGAAGGACGAGACGCTCATCATCCCGGTGCCGGTGCTCCGCGTTGTGCTCGAAGCCCAGGGCCAGGTGACGAGCCCCGCGACGCAGAACCGCGTCAAGGGCGGACTCGGCATCCTCGCCATCTGGCTCGGTCTCGCTCAGGCCGCGTTCGACTTCACCATCGACTACGTGAAGCAGCGCCACGGCTACCTCGCCACGCCGTCTGTTACGGGTGGCCCGCCGCCCGGCCTCCGCTCCGAGCAGGCGTGGGCACAGTTCGGCATCGGCGATATGGAGCACTGGCTCGAAACCGGCCGGATCGTCCTGTACGACATGGTCCGCCGCCTCGATGACCAGTTCGCGAACCCGCAGGAGTTCATCCGCAACGTCGTTCGAACGGTGTACCACC
>CAZWBW010000018.1:21315-23690 GCA_964632355.1 uncultured Anaerolineaceae bacterium
AATTGAACTGAGCGAAGAGATTGCACAGGGTTCGATGCGCGTCTGTGGAGCTCACGCCTACGTCCGGAGCCGGCCGCTCGAGCGCATTGTCCGCGACATGATCGGCGGCAACGTGATGGCCTGGAAGACGGACGAACTCCGCCAGGCGCTTGGGCGAAGCGCTCTCGGCATGCCGATCACGTTCGTCGGGCCCGCCGGCACCTGAGCACATTCGCCCGTCCGATCGCGCGCCGATAGGATCCTCCCGACACCAACCGGGAGCCTCGAATGCCTGTCTTCGCTGTCGGCGACAAGGTGCCGCGTATTCATCCGACCGCGTTCATCGCGCCCACCGCAACCATCGTTGGCGACGTAACGATCCACGAAGGGGCGTCGGTGTGGTACGGCGCTGTCGTCCGCGGCGACACTTCCTACGTCGTGATCGAAGCTGGCGCGAACGTGCAGGACGGTGCGGTGGTGCATGGCCGGGCAGGCCTCCCGGCGCTCATCGGTCGCGAAGTCTCCATCGCGCACAACGCCATCGTGCACGGCGCGACCATCGGCGCCCGCGCGCTCATCGGGAATGGCGCGCAGGTGCTCGACGGTGCGAAAGTTGGCGAAGGCACGCTCGTGGCTGCCGGTTCCGTCGTGCTCCCCGAGACCGAGATCCCCGCGGGAGTGCTCGCCGCCGGGACGCCCGCCGAGGTGAAACGCCCGATCGCCGGGACCCCATCGGAGGAATGGGTCACCGGGAACCCGGGCCGCTACGCGAAACTCGCCCGCGAGCACAGCGAGGGACTCCGCGAAGTTAGCCGTAAAGACTGCGCATATCCCTGATGACTCCGCCGCGAGCACTGCTACAGTACCGGAAAGCGGCATGAACTTTCGGATTGTCACCAGCCTGCTGCCGGTCATGGTGTTCTTCGGCCTCACCCGGGTTGCGGCCCCGGCGGTCGCAATCGGCGGGGGGTTCGTCGCGACCGCGGCCGTGACTTACTACAACCGCCGCGATCGTCTTATTGGCTTCCTGACCATCTACGGGTTCGTGATCGTTGCCGTGTGTGCCGCGATCGGAATCGTTGGCGGCAGCGAGAAGGCCTACCTCGCCTCCGGCCCCGTGTCGGACTTCCTGTTGGTACCGCTCTACCTCGGGAGCGTGCTCATCCGCCGGCCGCTCATCGGCGGGGTCTCCCGCGAGCTCGTCCCGGCCGTCACCGAACGCATCCCGCGTGACGCGGGCGTGTTCATGTGGCTGTCGGTCCTCTGGGCCTTCTATAACCTCGGGCAGGGTTTCCTGCGCTGGTGGCTGCTCGAACAGTATTCCGTCGGCGAGTACCTCGTTATCTCACGCCTCGTGACCTGGCCGATTACTGCCGCCGTCCTGCTAATCACGTCGCTCGCCATCTACCGCGAAGCACGCCGCTATGGGTTCGACCTGCGGGCGTGGCTCCTGCAGTTCCGCGAACCCGTACCCGCTTCGGACTAACGTCCGCGCCTACGTTCGCCGCTTCCTCCGCGCCGCCGACCGGCCAGCACCAGCGGCCCGCCTGCCGGTGCCCTTCGACTGCGGCGCTGCACCGGGTTTCGAAGAGGCGCCTCGGCGCAACGCTGTCGGACCCTGTGGCGGGCTTACCCGGCTCCGCGAACCCGATGCGTTCGCACCGGGCTTGTCCGCTGTGCCGATCCGTCGTTCGGATGCGCGCTGGCCCTGGGGAGGCTTCGCCGGTGCTGTCCGAGGCGCAGCGCCGCTCTTGGGCTGCGCCTTCCCGGCCTTGCCCTTTGGTCCGCTCAGCGGCGCGGCTGGCGTGGTCTTCGCCGCCTCCTGCTCCGCGCGCTGCTTCGCGGCAGCATACAGCGCCTGCACCTCGGTCTCGGTGAGTTCCCGGAAGCTCCCTGTCTGCAGGTCACCCAGGTGCAACGGGCCAATGCGAATTCGCCGCAGCAGCCGGACCTCCCGCCCGAGCGCCTCCATCATTCGGCGAATCTCGCGGTTCTTCCCCTCGCGCAGCGTGATCAACACCCAGGCAGGTGCCTCCGGCTCGCCGTCATCAGACTCGGACGTTGGTGGCATCGCGATTCGCGCCGACGTCGCTCGCAGGCGTTCGCCTTCCGACTCGACGCCGCGCACGATGCGCCGGATGTCGGTCTCGGAAAGCTGGCGGTCGATCCCGACCAGGTACTCCTTCTCGATTTCGTACCGGGGGTGCGTCAGCAGATTCGTCAGGTGCCCGTCGTTCGTGATGATAAGCAGGCCCTCGCTGTCCATGTCGAGCCGGCCCACCGGGTGCAACTGCACATCGCCGATGGGGACGAGGTCCAGTACCGTGTCGCGACCCTGCTCGTCGCTGGTCGTGGTCACGATGCCCCGCGGCTTGTTGAGCGCGAAATAGCGATAC
>CAZWBW010000018.1:23700-35747 GCA_964632355.1 uncultured Anaerolineaceae bacterium
CCCCGTCGACCGTAATCTCGTCGACCTCAGGGTCGGCACGGGAACCAAGGGTGGTGACGACCTGTCCGTTCACGGCCACCCGGCCCGCCAGCATCAGCTCCTCGGCTTCGCGTCGCGAAGCAACCCCTGCGTTCGAGAGGATCTTCTGAATTCGCTCGAGCGTCATGCTTCCTCGCAATCAGCGTTGCTCGCGCCGGGCCAGCATCCGGCCCACCCCGAGCGCGCTCGCCACGGCGCCAGCGCCTCCCGCGGCGCCCAACAGGATCCACGGTACGGGAGAACCGCCATCTGCGCTCTCAACGACCTCGACGCGGTCCTGCGTTTGCGTTTCGCCTTCCCCGGGATCAGCTGCAGGCGAACTCGCGCGGCGCGGCTGGGGGTCGTTCTGCGGGGTGCGTGCGGGCGCGGCCGCGAACTCGTTCGGGCCGCCGGGTGTTGCGCGACTGGTCAGCCGCCACGCCCCCGTTTCGTCGCGCCCGAGCGTCTGGCCTGCGTCCGGCGCCGGTGGAGCCGGCGAGTTCACGCTCGCGTTGTCGCCGTACGACACGGCGTCCGCCTCGATTCCCCCGGGCGTGACCAGCCGGATCACATCGCCCGTGTTGTTCAGCCCCCGCCCGATATCGCCGTCGGGTACGCGAACCACCGGCACATCCGCCGCGAAACTGGCGCTGCTCGCGGCAATGACGACGAAGCCTCCCGGCGGAACCACGTACGCCGGGAGTTCGTCCATTTCGTTGGCGTCGCCGAGCAGCCAGCCCGCGAGGTCGATCGGGTCGGACCCGGTGTTCTGGAGCTCCACCCACTCGTACGCGGTGTCCCTCCCGGGCTCAACTGGATCGCTCGCGAACTCCGAGATCCGGAGACCTTGCGCCCCGGTCTGCGCGCGGACCGCGACCTGAACCACTGCCCCGGCGGCTTTTCGTTCGCCGCCGCTCACCATATCCGCCGCCAGCAACGGCACACGAATCGGGTCCGGCGGCGCCTCGGTCGGCTCGAACACGACGTTGTCGAACGCACCGATGACCACGTCGTCGCTGGCTGGCCGCAGCATCAATCTCACCCGTGCAGAGTTCGCCTCTCGCGGCGCCTGTATCGGGCCTGTCGCAAGCCGCGTCCATTGCGCCGCCTCGGTGGCGTCCCCCTCGACGGATGCCATCATCGCGCTGCTGCCGTCGTGCGACTTGTACCAGGCGATCCGGAGGAACACGGTTCCCTTGCCCGACGCCACCCTCGCGTCGGCCCCGACCCGGTACCATTCGCCCCCGGTCACAGGCACGGCCTGGTGGATCCACTTGGTGCTCGTGGTGGCAGAGTGAAGGGTGGCAGCCCAGGACCCCGCTGCCGCGTTCGCACTCACGCCGAGCGTGCCGCCGTTCTTTGCCCAACCGATGGGCTGGCCACCCGAAACCGACTCGAAGCCACCGTTCGTGAGCAGCCCCCATTCGCCGCCGGTCTTTGGTGGCGTCGGCGTCCCGGTCCGTGGCGGTGTCGAAGTCGGCGGCGTTGGCGTCGCTGGCGGCGGGGTGGGGGTTCGCGTGGGTGTTGGCGTAGGTGTGCGCGTGTGCGTGGCCGGCGAAGTCGGTGATGTAGGACTCGGCCGTTGGGTCGGGGTTGTGGTGGGGGTCGGGCTTTCTGGATCCGCGACCACCTGCAGCGACGCCGAATCGACAAGCACCTCAGCGCCGGTGGGCGCGTTCATGCGCACCCGGAACGAAATCCAGGCGGTTCCCACCGGCGCCACTCGTTCCACTGCGAGCGTTCGGAAGGCTTCTCCGAACGCGCTTTCCTGCACGAAAACCGAATCAAGCGGTGTCGTCGGCGTGCTTCCATAGAATTCGAGCCGCAGGCTGACGGTCGCATCGCCTGACTGCAGCTTCGAACGCACCTCGGCGTGGTACGTGGCGTTCGGCACCGCGGGAACGACCTGCGCGAGCTCTACGACGCCGTTGCCGCTCAATAGCGCCGCGAAGCCTGAATCGCCCGGGGCCTGCGTCGCGGGGCCGACCCACCCCACCGGGCCGGTTGCGCCCCACGCCTCGAACCCGGGATTCGTAAGGAGTTCGCTGCCACCGTCCGATGCCGCCAGCCCGGGCGGTATCCCGGCCAGCGCACAGAACAACACCAGCCAGGATGCCAGTGCTCGCATGCCGGCGGCATCCTAGCAGGTCACTCCTATCCGAGCATCATTCCCGTTTGCGGGTCGCTTCTTCCCCGACGAGCGCGATGTCGCGACGGTAGTGCGCGTCGGTGAACTCGATGCGAGCGACGTTCTCGTAGGCCTTGGCGCGCGCCTCCTCCAGCGTATCGCCCGTCGCGACCACGGTGAGCACGCGTCCGCCGTTCGTGACCAGCCCGCGCGAGTCCTGCTTCGTGCCCGCGTGGAACACGAGCACATCCGCGTCAACCGAGTCGACCCCGGTGATCACGTGCCCGAGCTTGTACGTCGCCGGGTACCCGCCGCTCGCCATCACGACGCCCACGGCCGGGCGCGGCGACCAGCGAACCTCCACATCGGCAAGCCGGCCTTCCGCAGCGGCGAGGCAGACCTCGTACAGGTCGCTTTCGAGCCGCGGCAGGAGCACCTGCGTTTCCGGGTCGCCCCAGCGCGCGTTGAACTCGAGCACACGGATGCCCTCATCGGTCACCATCAGCCCAGGAAAGAGCGTCCCGTTGTATGGTGCGCCTTCGCTCGCCATGCCCGCGATCGCCCGTTCGACGACCTGGTGCCGGATCTCCTCGGCGAGGCGCTCGTCAACGAAGGCGCTCGGGCTGTACGCCCCCATCCCGCCGGTGTTCAGGCCGATGTCCCCGTCCTGCGCCCGCTTGTAATCGCTGGCGAATGGCATCAGGACGGCCGTCTTGCCGTCGCAGAAGGCGTGCGCGCTTGTCTCCCAACCGTACAGCCGCTCTTCGATAACGACCTCGTTGCCCGCAGCCCCGAAATCACGGCGCACCATGATGATGTCCAGCGCGGTCAGCGCTTCGTGCATGTCGTTGCAGACGATGGCGCCCTTGCCTGCTGCCAGGCCGCTCGCCTTCACCACCAGTGGCCTGTCGGGCTGTGACTCGACGTAGCGGCGGGCCTCCTGGTAATCCGTGAACGACCGGCTCGCCGCCGTTGGGATGTTGTGGCGCGCCATGAACTCCTTCGCCCAGACCTTGCTGGCCTCAAGCCTGGCAGCCGCCTGCGTTGGTCCGTAGCACAGGACTCCCTGCGCGGTTAGCCGGTCGACGAGACCCAGCGGTTGCGGGTCGTCCATCGACGCGAGATAGAAGTCGATGCGGAGCTCCTTCGCCGCCCGGCACAGCCCGTCGATGTCCTTCGGCTGCACGGGGACGTTGGTCGCGACCAGCGCCGTCCCGGCGTTGCCCGGCGCGACGAACACCTCCTCGACCTTTGGGCTCTGCCGCAGCTTCCACGCGATTGCGTGCTCACGCGCGCCGCTTCCGACCAGTAACACCCGCGCACCCATCACTCGAACCTCACCAATTCGCTTTTCGGTCCATTCGGCCGGCGGCCGTCGTTATTCCCACTCGATCGTTCCCGGGGGCTTCGGCGTGATGTCGTAGACCACCCGGTTGACCCCGTCGACTTCGTTCACGATGCGATTCGACATCCGCGCGAGCAGGTCATGAGGGAGCCGCGCCCAGTCCGCGGTCATCGCGTCGTCGGCCACCACGGCGCGAATCGCCACGGCGTAGCCGTACGTTCGGTAGTCGCCCATAACGCCGACCGTCTTCGAATCCGTCAGGACGGCGAAGCTCTGCCAGAGCTCCCGGTACAGCCCGGCGTTGCGCACCTCGTCCATCACGATGCGGTCGGCCTTCCGGAGGATTTCGAGTTTCTCGCGTGTCACCTCGCCGAGCACGCGAATGGCGAGGCCCGGCCCCGGGAACGGGTGGCGCCACACCATCTCTTCGGGCAGCCCCAGCGCCTCGCCGATTCGCCGCACCTCGTCTTTAAACAGGTACCGAAGCGGCTCCACCAGCCCCAGCTTCATGTCCGGCGGCAGCCCGCCCACGTTGTGGTGCGTCTTAATCTTCACGGCGCCCTTGCCGTGCGAGGCGCTTTCGATGACGTCCGGGTACACCGTTCCCTGGCACAGGAACCGCGCGTCCTCAATCTTCCGTGCTTCGCGTTCGAAGATGCGCACGAACGTGTTGCCGATGCGCACCCGCTTGGTCTCCGGGTTCGTGACCTCGGCCAGCGCGGCGAGGAAGTCCTCCGATGCGTCGACGTGCACGAGGTTCATGTGCATGTTCTTGCGGAACGTCTGCACCACCTCGTCGGCCTCGCCCGCGCGGAGCAGCCCGTTGTCCACGAAGATGCATGTCAGCTGATCACCGATGGCCTGGTGCACCAGCGCGGCCGCCACGGAGCTATCGACGCCTCCGGACAGGCCGCAGATGACCCGGCCGTCGCCCACCTGCTCGCGGATGCTTGCGACCGTCTCTTCGATGAAGTTGCCCGGGGTCCAGCTCCCGTCCGCTCCACAGATGCGATGCACGAAGTTCGCGAGGAGGTCCTTGCCTCGCGGGGTGTGGGCGACCTCGGGGTGGAACTGCAGGCCGTAGTACCCACGCTCCGGGTTCGCCATCACGGCAACGGGCGAGTTCTGCGACTTCGCTACAGCCTCGAACCCCTCGGGGATCCGCTCGATCCGGTCGCCGTGGCTCATCCACACCTCGAGCTCTGTCGGGAGCCCCTCGAGCAGCGGGACGTCTTTCGTTCGAACGACCGTCGCCGGCCCGTACTCGCGTTCGCGGCCCGGCGCAACTTCGCCGCCGAGGTGCTGCGCCATGAGCTGCATCCCGTAGCAGATGCCAAGTACGGGCACCCCGAGGTCCCAGGCCCATTCGGGCGCTCGCGGTGCGTCCTCCTCGTACACCGAGTTCGGCCCGCCCGAGAGGATGATGCCCCGCACGTCCTGCCCCGCGATCCGGTCGCGCGGCGCGTCATAGGGGAGCATCTCGCAGTAGGTGTTCAGCTCGCGGACTCGCCGCGCGATGAGCATGCTGAACTGCGACCCAAAGTCGATGACGACGATCGTCGGGTGGCCCTTCGCGGGGTCGGCTGCACCGCTTGCTGGCGTTTCCTGGAGCTGCTCGGGGTTCGAAGGTGATTCGGTCACGGCGTCCATACGCCACGCTACCAACACCTGCAAACTAGGGTCAACGAACGCGCTTCCCCGGCCTTTCGATGCGTCTCGTCGTATGCTGCGAGGCGAAAATTGAGCGGGAGCGCTGACCCAGCAGCGCCCGGGGACGCCCAGCCGTGACATCGAACGCAGGCTCTTTTGTCATCGGTACCGCCGGCCATGTCGACCACGGCAAGAGCGCGCTCGTGCAGGCGCTCACCGGCATCGACCCCGACCGCCTGCGGGAGGAGAAGGAACGCGGCCTGACCATCGAACTCGGCTTCGCGTGGCTCACCCTGCCCTCCGGCCGGGAGGTCAGCGTCGTCGATGTCCCCGGCCACGAACGCTTCATCAAGAACATGCTCGCGGGCGCCGGCGGCGTCGACCTCGCACTCCTCGTCGTGGCGGCCGACGAAGGCCCGCGCCCGCAGACGCACGAACACCTCGCGATTCTCGAACTGCTCGACGTGCCGAACGGCGTGGTCGCCATCACCAAGGCTGACCTTGTCGAACCGGAGTACCTCGACCTGGTGGAGGCGGAACTCCGCGACCTCCTTGCCGGTACGCGCTTCGCAGAGGCGAAGATCGTGCGAACGTCGGCTACTGCCGGCACCGGGCTCACGGAACTTCTCGCCACGCTCGACGTTGCCCTCGACGCAATGCCGCCGAAGCGCAACCTCGGACGGCCCCGCCTGCCCATCGACCGCGCGTTCACCGTGGCCGGCTTCGGGACCGTTGTCACCGGCACGCTGCTTGATGGCGCGCTCGAGGTAGGACAAGAGGTCGAACTCCAGCCCGGCAGGCTTCGCGCGCGCATCCGCGGCCTCCAGCGCCACAAGACGAAGGTCGACCGCCTGGAGCCGGGCACCCGCGCCGCCGTTAACCTCAGCGGTGTCCGCGCTGAAGAACTCTCGCGCGGAATGGTTCTCAGTCTCCCGGGCGTCATCGCACCGGTCCGCGTCGTCGACGTTCTCCTGCGCGCCCCCGACATCCTTGCGCACCCGCTCCAGCACGATGCCGGGGTGACCTTCCTCGCCGCCACCTCAGAGACCGAAGCGAAGCTCCGCCTGCTCGATCGCGACGCCCTCCTGCCCGGCGAGGAGGGATGGGCGCAACTCGTGCTTGCCTCTCCCGTCGCGGTGCTGCCCGGAGACCACTGCATCGTACGAACGCCGAACGAAACGGCCGCTGGCGGACGCATCGTCGCGGTGAACGCCCGCCGCCATCGCCGGAACCACGAGCCGACTCTTGCTGCGCTGCGCCGCCAACTCGAGGGCACCCCCGCGGACCGCCTGTTCGACCTCCTTTCGTCCGGCCCATTGCTCCGGCAGGACATAACAACGCGCCTTGGCATTGAAACCGACGCGGCCGATGCAGCGGTGGCGGCCCTGGTCGAATCTCAACGCGCCCGCCTCGCCGGCGACCGCGTCTACGCCGTCCCGTGGCTCGAGACACAGGCCGCCGGGGCGCTCACGGCCGTAACTGAATTCCTTGGCGCGAACCCGCTGCGAACCGCCGCGCCCCGCGAACACGTTCGCAGCAGCCTGCGGCTCGACCCGCCCATCTTTGCCGACGTCATCGCCGCCGCGGTTAGTGCAGGAATGCTCGACGAGCGGGGCGCCGGTCTCGCACCGTCTGGCTACGAAGTGACGCTCTCACCCGGCCAGGAAGCGCAAGTCCGCGCCTTCCTCGATGCCCTTGCTACCACTCCCTATTCGCCGCCCACGGATAACCTGCCGTCCCCCGACGTGCTGGCCTATCTCGCCGAACAGGGCCTGGTCGAAGACACCGGTGCGGGCGTCGTGTTCAGCAAGCAGGCGTTCGACGAAATGAAGGACGCCGTGCTCGACCACATCCGGGCGAACGGCAGCGTGACGCTTGCCGAAGTGCGCGACATGTTCGGGACGAGCCGCAAGTACGCGCAGGCGTTCCTCGAACACCTCGACGCGCTGCGCCTTACCCGGCGAGTCGGCGATACACGGGTGCTGCGCTAGGAAGCCGCCTCAGACAGTCTCGGCGCTCGGCTCCGGCTCACTCCGCCCGGTAATCCTGCGGAAGAAGCGGCCGATGTCGTTGCGTTCCCACGCCACGAGGAGCTGTGCCGCCACGAAGATCGAGCTGTACGTCCCGGCCACGACGCCGACCAGCAGCACCAGCAGGAAGTCGCGGATCGTTTCGCCGCCGATGAGCAGCATCGCCGTCACGGTCAGGACTACCACGAAGGACGTGTTAATCGACCGGGTCAGCGTCTCCGTGAGGCTCGCGTTCACCGCCTCTTCGAACGGTACATACGGGTCGTGGTCCATCACCTCGCGCATCCGGTCGAACACCACGATCGTGTCGTGGACCGAAAAGCCGATGACGGTCAGAAGCGCCGTGATGAACGCGGTATCCACCTCGGTCCCGCGCCACTCCCCAAGGATGGCGAAGAGGCCGAGGATGAGGAGTGCGTCGTGCGCCAGCGCCACCACCGCGCACGTCCCGTAGCGCCACGAACCCGGCAGGCGGCGGAACGCCAGCGAAATGTAGACCAGGATGGCAGCACTCGCGGCGAGAACCGCGAAGAACGCGTTGCGGGCGATCTCCGTCGAAACGCTGCCCGACACGGTGGAGAAGTCCCGTCGCGTCACCGGCCCGAACCGCTCCTCGACCACCTGCTGGATGTCGTCGATCTCGCCCTGTGCCGGTTCCGTCGGGCCAACCACCTGCTGGTCCTGCGACGGCGCCCCCTCAAGTTCGTTGGTGCGAATCAGGAACGTTCGCGGCCCCGTCTCCTGCACTCGTGCCTCGGGGTGGCCGGCGTCCGACAGCGCCGAGCGCACCTGTTCGGTGGTGACGTCCTGGCTGAATTCGAACGTGAATTGCGAACCGGAGCTAAATTCGATGCCCGGCTTGAGCTGGAACAGCGCCAGTGCCGCAATGCAGATGACCATCAGCACAGCCGAGAGGCTGAGGACCCACCAGCGCTTCCCCGCGAAGTCGATCATCGGTCGACCCCCTGTGCGCCGGCTGCGCGTGGCGCTGGGGCGGTCCGCTTCTGCTCTTCTGCGTTGAAAAGCCAGCCGATCTTCGCCAGCGGAGTGCCCACCAGCATCTTCAGGAACGTGCGGGTGACGGTAATCGCCGAGAACATGCTCACGGCCACGCCGATGGCGAGCGTCAGGGCGAAGCCCTTCACCGTGGTTGCGCCGAACTGGTCACCAAACCAGTAGAGGATCGCGCACGTGATGAACGTCGAGATGTTCGAGTCGCGAATCGAAGGCCATGCCCGGTGGAAGCCCAGGTCAATCGCCCGGTTCAGCGTGTGGCCGCGCCGCAACTCCTCCTTCATTCGTTCGAAGATGAGGATGTTCGCGTCGACCGCCATGCCCACCGAGAGCACGAACGCCGCGATGCCCGAAAGCGTCAGCGTGATCGGTTCGCCGCCCGGGATGCCGAGCTTGAAGATCATCAGCACGACCGCCGTGTAGGTCACGAGCGCGAACGATGCGAGAAGCCCCGGCAGGCGGTAGTAGAGGATCATGAACAGCGCCACGGCGATCAGGCCGACCTCGCCGGCGCGTACCGAGTCGACGACCGAGTCCTCGCCGAGCGTCGCGCTGACCTCGCTCGATTGGATTGTTCGGAACGAAATCGGCAGGGCGCCCGCGTTCAGCTGCCGCGAAAGCTCGCGCGCAGCGCTGAACGACTGCTGACCGGTGATGATCCCGCTGTCGCTCAGCACGGCGTTGACCGTCGCGCTCGAAATCAACTGGTCGTCGAGCAGGATGACCAGCTGGCGGCGCGGATCGCTCGGCCCGTACTGCATCGCTCGGCTCGTGATCTGCCGCAGCAGTTCCGAACCCTGCCCGGTCGTCTCGAACGCCACGACGAACTCGGTGCCGACACGTTCGGGATAGGTGTTGTTCTTCAGGTGCTGCCCGGTCATCGGGATGGTTTCGCCATCGATGATGCCGACGGCCGGGATCAACTCGCCCGCTTCGTTGAACGTCATGAACTGGAGCTGGGCTGTGCGGCCGATCAGGTTCTCGGCTTCCGTAACGGATATGCCCGGCACCTGGACGTTGATGCGGTTCCCGGAACGCGTAATCTCGGCCTCGCTCACGCCGAACGCGTTGACCCGCCGTTCGATGACGTCCATCGCATTTTCGACCGCCTGCCCGATGTCGCCTTCGTAGTTCTCCGGCGGGTCCGCTTCGAGGACGAGCAGGGTGCCGCCGCGGAGGTCGAGGCCGAGGCGCATCGTCTCGCGCTCCCAGTTCCCGATCTTGATGCCGCGGCCTTCCGGCCAGAAATCCCCGGGCAGGTACAGGCGGGGCGTGCTGGGCCACACCGCCACAATTGCGAAGCCTGTCAGAACTACGACGAACAGGAAGAGAAGAACGGTTGTTGGACTACGCACTCGGCTGCGAGACCTCCTGGTTCGCCGAATCGCCGCTCGAAGGGGCGGGCTCCAGCGTCGTCAGCCGCCGCGAAATCGCGTCGGTGACGGCACGCACGCGCACGCCCTCAGCGATCTCCAGGATGATCTCTGTCGGCCCATCGACAGGCTGGATGATGTCCTTCACTTCGCCAATCAGGCCACCAACGGTGATGACCTCGTCGCCGACCTGCAGCGCTTCCACCGCCTTGCGCTGCTCCTTCTTATCCTTCAACACCGGCTGCAAGAGGATGAAATAGAACGCCGCCACCGCCAGCACGGTGTAGAAGATGACGCTCCACATGACTGCCATGGGGAAGAACTCCTGCCGGGGGTCAGGGGCCAGGGACTGCTCCCTGATCGTTCATGCCGGACACGATCGTTCGCGCCAGCGCCAGTGCCTCTTCCCGGGTCCTTACGGTTCCCGCTTCCTGGGCCCGGCGAACCGATGTTAGGACGGCCCCCAGCAATCGTCCACTTTCCAGGTCAAGTTCTCGCATAAGGTCTTCGCCATCCAGTAATGGCGGCTCGTCCTCCTCCATTACCGCCACCGACCGCGCAAGCACATAGTTCACCAGCGAGCAGTGCCGCCGAAAGTTCTCGCGCGTGTAGCGCGGTCCCCGCGTGGCCATGCCATCGGCCAGGTGCAGCAGCATGAGCGGGAGCACGTGGCCGTCCAGGTCGGTCACGAACCGCCGCACCGCCCGGTCCGTCGGGGGCCAATTGCGAACCAGTTCGTTCGGCCGAAGGTGGTACCGGATCAGCCGCGTCACGACATCGACCGCTTCCGGCTCGAATCCCAGCCTCGGCAGTCGTTCGGCCATCATTTCCGCACCGCGCGGGCCGTGCCGTGGGAACCGCAACCGCCCGTCCCGGAACACCGCCGTCTCGGGCTTCGCCACATCGTGTAGCAAGCCCGCGAGCCGCAAAAGCGCCCGGATTGGCAGGCCGCCGACTTCCCGGTCGAGGGACACATCGAGGTCGACCCACGGGATCGCCGCCCGGAGTTCCTTGCCGTCCTCGCCGTCACCCGTCACCGCGTCGATGGCTGCAACCGTCGCGAGGCTGTGTTCGAGCACCGTGTAGAAGTGGAGTTCCGGCTGTTCGAAACCGCGGCCGGCTTCCAACTCGGGCAGCAGCTCCGTGAGCCTGCCCGCCCGGTCGAGCGCCGCCAGGCCCGTTACCGCGTCGCTCGCGAGGAGCGCGTCGAGAAGCTCCGGGACTACCGCCATACCCGGACTCTACGCATCGATTCGGGCGCCGACTACCGGCAGGCACAATGAAGGGGCGGGCCTCAGGGCTCGCCCCCGTACTACGTTGTGTTTTTCCGCTTTAGATAGCTCAGGCGCGAGGATGCGCCTTGTCGTACTGGTCCCGCTTCTGCGCGTCGGTGAGTTGCGTATAGATCTGAGTCGTCGAAATCGAAGCGTGACCAAGCGCGTCCTGCACGTGCCGCAGCGGCATCCCGCCCGAGAGCATGTGCGTCGCATAGGTGTGGCGCAGCGTGTGCGGCGTGATCGCCTTGTCCAGGTTCGCTTCCTTCGCATAGTTCTTCAGGATCAGCCAGAAGCCCTGCCGCGTGAGCCGCTCGCCACGCCGGTTCACGAAGAGCGCGGTCTCCCGCCGGTTCCGAACCAGCCGTGGCCGCACATGGAAGATGTACTGCCGGAGCTCCTCGACCGGCCGCTGCGGCAGCGGCAGCACCCGCTCTCGTTCGCCCTTCCCCACACACCGCACAGTGACCGGATCGCTCTCGAGCGAAACATCTCCCACGTCGAGTGAGACGAGTTCCGTGACCCGCAGGCCCGTCGCGTACAGCAACTCCAGCATCGCCTTGTCTCGCCGCGCTTCCGGCGTGTTTCGGCGTGCCGGCTGCTCCAGCAGTTCGTCCACCTCCTTCGGGGTGAGCGCCCGTGGAAGCTGCTTCCCGACACTCGGCGATTTGAGTTGTTCGGTTGGGTCCTGGCTCACAATGCCTTCCGCCGCGAGGTACCCGAAGAACGACTTCACGGCCGCGACTTTGCGCGCCACCGTTGCGTCTTTGTAATTGCGCGCTCGCAGGTCCTCGACGAAGGCCACCACGACGTCTCCATCTACTACCTGCCAGCGATTCTTCCGCCCCGGGTCGTTCCCGACGAACTTTTCGAACTGGGCCAGATCGTTGCGATAGGCCGCGATCGTGTTGTTCGACGCGTTCTTCTCCACCGCCAGGAAATTCAGAAACTGGGCGATGCAGTCGTCCATCCGTCGCTCACCTCGGTGTCAGTCGTGGGTGTCGGGGCGGCGCTATGATAGGCGCGGCCGATCTGGGGTGTCCACCGAAAATGATGTCCCGCAATGTGAAAATACTGCCGCGTGAGATAGCTGCATCGAAATGACTTTTTGACATTCTTCGGGGCCCCAAGCGCCCGAACCCCTCGCCATTTCGAAGCGCCACTACCCGCCACCTGTCGTTCCTCCTTTCGGCATCTTCCCCCTCTGAGCGCTTT
>CAZWBW010000018.1:35757-35967 GCA_964632355.1 uncultured Anaerolineaceae bacterium
CAGACAATCACGATGTGAGCTTTCGTCCCGCCACCCGACTGCTACCATGACCGCAAAACGAATCACGTTCGAGGTTCCCAATGGTCTCCTTCGCCCTCTCCGACGAGGAACGCCTCATCCAGCAGACCGCCCACGAATTCGCGAAGAAGGAGATTCGTCCCGTCGCGCACGAATACGATGAGCGCGAAGAGGTCCCCTACGACCTCATCA
>CAZWBW010000019.1:0-3542 GCA_964632355.1 uncultured Anaerolineaceae bacterium
AGTCGACCGCGAACACGAGGTCGGTGCTTTCGATGAGCACGAGCACCAGGAAGAGCGGCGTCGCAAAAAGGGTGGCGTTGCGGCGAACGAAGAAGCTCTGTCCTTCGTAGCGGTCGGTCACGGGCCAGATACGCCGGGCGACGCGCACGAGCCGGTTTCGTTCGAGCGAGGGCACCTCCTCTTCGCCGCGAACGAACTTGAGCCCGGTGATGATGAGGAACGCGCCGAAGACGTAGATGACCCAGTGGAGCGTGCCCAGCAAGATGCCGGCGGCGGCGATCAGGACCGCGCGCATCACGAGCGCCCCGAGGATGCCCCAGAACAGGACGCGGTGCTGATACGCGGCCGGCACGGCGAACGTCGAGAAGATCAGCAGGAAGATGAAGACGTTATCGACGCTGAGCGACTTCTCGATCAGGTAGCCGGTGGTCCATTCAACGCCGGCGTTCGCGCCCTGGAAGACGTAGACGCCGACGTTGAACACGGCGGCGAGGCTGATCCAGACGATGCTCCAGGCGAGGGCTTCGCGGCGGGTGACTTCGTGGGCATCGCGGTGGAAGACTCCGAGGTCGACGGCCAGCATGCCCAGCACAAAGACCAGGAACACGGCCCAGGGCAACAGCTCAAGCAACACCGAGGTCTCCGGGGATGGTGGTGGGTGTGGGAAGGAAGGGAAGCGGTGCGAGGGGGCGAGGGCGTACGAAGGACACGGAGTGCCCCACGCGGTAGTGGCGCGCCGCGAACCCCGGTTCACTGCGTGGCGATGTTGGAGACAAAGAAATACACCTCCTGCGGTCCCGGTCGGTCACGAAACCCGGGCGCATCCAGATTCGGATGTGCCAGGGTCTCACCGGGCGAGAAGGTGTCTCGCTCGTGCAGCCGGCGCGGTGCGCGTACTGACGACTGCACGTCGCCCCGAGGGCGGGGCGTCGGTTACTCCCCCCGTGCTTGTATCGAACGATAGGGTAGCCCGCTTTCGGCTGTCAACGCAGCGATTCAGGCGGGCGACGGCTCCTCCTGGGCTTCGGCGCGGAGTTCGGCGGCCTGCTCGTTGCACCAGTCGATGTTGACCACGTGCTCGCGGCGCATGTCGAGGAGCTCGCTGCGGACTTCCTCGGGCAAGTCTTCGGCGAGCAGCTTATCGACGCGCTTCACGACCCATGCCTGCCCGCGGGCCAGCAGTTCGAGCCGTTCGACGAGCGTCGGCAGCGCGGCGACCTTCTGGGCGAAGTCGTTCTGGCCCTTCGACGCCTGCCCACCCAGCGCGCGGATGCCACGTTCGAGCACAGCGCAACTGACGGCCTCGTCGGCCTCGATCTTGACGAGGTGGTTGCGGAAGTAGCCCTTCGGGAGGGTCTGCTTCAGCATGGCGCCGACCTCCACACCGGCGCGTTCGGCTTCGAGGAGTTCGTTGAGGGCGGCGATCTTCTCTTGCGTGTCCATGCGGCCATCATACGCCGCATGACAGCTCGTGTGGCGATATTTTCGCGAACCTGTAGCTCCGTCAGGGCAGGTCGAAGCAGTTCCCGGTGCCGAGCTGCACGGAATGGTCCGGGTTCGCGACCAGGATGCACATCTGCGTCGCCCCGGGCGGCCGGTCGGCAGGCCCGAGTTCCGTGAAGGGGCTTGGCCCGCCGTAGAGCACCCACGGGCCAGTGCCGGGGACGCCCGCCTGCTCGGGTGGCACCGTATCGAAGAAGAAGTGCACATGCTGACCCGGGAGCACCGGCGTGAACCCGGTGGGCTCGAAGAACACGTTGTATTGCGCGCCGTCGATGGTGATGCCAGTGATCGCCACGCGAGGGCCTTCCGGTGTCGGTGTGGCCGTCGGTTCGGACGTCGGCGTTGCCGTGGGTGTGGCCGTCTCCGTGGGTTCCGCCGTTTCGGTGTCCGCGCCAGCGGCCGCGGACGCCATCGCGGTGGCAGTTTGCGAAGGCGCTGCCGGGTCGTCCGCGGCCGCGTTGTCCGGCTCGTCATCGCCGCCGCCGAAGAGGAAGAATCCACCGAGCGCGGCGACACCCAGCACCGCGAGCCCGCCCACCGGGAACAGCCAGCGCGGCCGCCCGGACGGCGGTGGTGGCTCGCTGCCGCGCCCGCCCGGCGACGGACGGACACGATCCGCGGGTGGTGGCGGGGCGATGCTGGCCGCGGGCTCCGAAACGGGTTCGGCGACTGGCGCTGTGGCAGATTCCGAAGCGACGGACGACGGTGCGGCGGCGGGGGCTGGCTCCGCCGCGTGATCGCTGATTCGCTGCCATGCGATGAGCGCGGCGCCGAGCGCGATGGCGTGCTTTGGGTGCGTATCGACGGCGACGGGGCGACCGGTGTGGCGCGATACCTCTTCGGCCACGAGCGGGATACGCGAGCTACCACCGACGAGAAGGATGCGGCTCACATCATCCATTTCGAGGCCGGTCGTACGCACGGCGCGATCGAGCACGTTCAGCGTCTCGCGGATGCGCGGACGGATCGCGTCTTCGAACTCGGCGCGGGTCAACCGAACCTCGGTCGTCAAACCGGGGAGCAGGACCGGCAACGTGGTGGCGGTATCGGACGAAAGCGCTTCCTTCGCGAGCCGGCACTCTTCGCGCAGGCGTAGCAGCGCCGACCGTTCGGCCGCGCTCGCCGGCGTGATGTTCGAGAGCTGGCCTTCGAGCGCCTGGCTGACGACGGTGTAGACGGCCTCATCGAAGTCAGCGCCGCCCAGGCGATCGATGCCCTGGGGTTCGCCGAGGGTCTCGAAGACGGTCTCGGTCTTGCGCAGGACGGCAACATCGAAGGTGCCGCCGCCGAGGTCGTAGACGGCGATCACTTCGCCGGGGTCAACGCGCTCGAGCGAGGCGTAGTGCGCGGCGGCCGCCTCGGGTTCGCTCACGAGCACGACGGGACCATCGTGCACGAGCCGGATCGCCTTTTCGAGTAGGTCGTGGCGGTATTCGCCGAACGATGCGGGGTGAGTGACGGTGACGAGCGCGGGCGGCTCGCCTTCCCGCGTCTGCACCTGCTCGACCATTGCGCGGAACAGTTCCGCCATGAGCGTTTCGGCGCCGAAAGGCGTGGCGCCGAGCACGAGCGGGCTGGGGTCGCCGAGGCGGCGTTTGAACTCGCGGGCCACGCGGGCGGGTGCGGCGAGAGCGCGGCGTTCTGCTGCTTCGCCGGTGATGAGCTCACCGTCTTCGCCCAGGGCCACGACGGAGGGGATCGTGGCGGCGCGCGTCCCGAGTTCGCAGATGGAGGGGCGGCCATCGCGTGCGGTGGCGGCGGCGGAATACGTTGTGCCGAGGTCGATCCCGAGCACGTACGTCACACACCGCCTCCTGCCAACCAGTCGCGATGCAGTATCGTACCCGCGCAGCAGTGCTTCAAACAGTAGTGGGGTACCCGGAGTAGCCATTGGACCGAACGAGCGAGCAGGGCACGACCGATTCCGCGCTGCGGCTGGTGCAGCTTGCGGTTCTCGCAGCGCGCACGGACGGCCGGCCCGACCTGGTGGCACTGCTGCAGCGAGCCATCGAACGCGCCTCGCGGCCCGACACGGTGGT
>CAZWBW010000019.1:3552-22393 GCA_964632355.1 uncultured Anaerolineaceae bacterium
CTCGGCGAGGATGCGAGCCCGGTCGACGACGACCTCGCGACGGCGACCATCATCCTGTTCCGGCATGGCCCGGAGCGCCGGGCGACCGCGCGGTTCCGCGACGGCGAAGGTGCTCCGAAGCTTCTCAGCGAGGCAGAGTTCGCGGAGGTGGCGACCGAACGGGGGAATCCCGGGAACCGGCTCGGGGTCGAACTGGTGGAGGCGGAGCTCCCGAATGAGTTGCTCGCGCAGGGCCTGACGCTGGTCGACACGCCGGGGTTCGGCGGCGTCTCCGGCGGTTACGGCGGGCTCACGCTCGGGTTCCTCCCGGCCGTGCACGGGGTCATCTTCGTGACCGATGCCTCGTCGCCGATCACAGCCGCCGAAGCGGACTTCCTGCGGCGCGCACGCGAGATCTGCCCGTTCGTCGTGCTGGTGCTCACGAAGAAAGACCTGCACCCCGAATGGCAGCGCATCGCGGCGATCGACGGCGAGCTGGCCTCCGGGGCCGGGATCGCCGTCCCGCCGCTCGCCGTGAGCGCTGTGTTGCGCGCCGAAGCGTTCGCACGCGGCGACCGCGAGCTGAACGAAGAGAGTGGCTTCCCGGCGCTCATCAACGCCATCCACAACGAGCTGCTCGTGAAGGCGCGCGAGGCCGCCGCCGGACGTGCGCTCGAGGATGCGCGCCGCGTCGTGCGGCAGCTGCGCATCGCCGCGGAAACGGAACTCCGGCCGCTCCAGTCGGCCGACCCCGGACAGGAATTCGCGGCGCTGCAGGAGGCCCGCCAGCGGCTCGACCAGCTCCGGGCGGGCGGTGCACGCTGGAGCACCGTGCTCAACGACGGCTTCGCGGACCTGGCGGCGGAGGTCGACTACCGTTTCCGGTCGGCAATCCGCCAGATCACGCGCGATGCCGACGAACGAATCGAATCCGAGTCGCCGGATCGGGCCTGGGAAACGCTCGGCGAAGAGCTGCGCGAGCGGGTGTCGGGGGTCGCACAACAGGTGGTGGTGGAGCTGGAGGAGGGGGCCGAGGAGATTCGCCGGCGAATCGCCGAACTGCTGGCTGAGGACGAGACCGGCCTCGCCGACACGCTCAGCGGTTCGTCGCAGGTGGAAGTGCGCCAGCTCTGGGTCGATAAGCCGCTCTCGAAGCCCTCGCCGCTGGCCCCCGCAGCGACCGTCTGGGGCGGGCTACGCGGCGCCCAGAGTGGCATCCTCGTGTTCGGCATGATGGCGAACATCGTGGGCATCGCGCTGACAACGGCGGCCACCCTGGGCGTCGGCGCTGTGTTCGCGGCGAAGCAGGTGTTCGAAGACCGCCAGCGACAGGCGACACAGAAGCGGCAGGCCGCGCGAACGGCCGCGCGCCAATTCCTCGACGACGCGCAGTTCGAAATCGCGAAGGCGATGCGAGACCTGGCTCGCGACCTGCAACGCCAGTTGCGCGACCACTTCAGCGAACGGATCGAGGAGCTCAGCCGAACGCTACGCGGCGCGGCGGAAGCGCTGCAGCGTTCGCTGCAGGAGAGCACCGCCCGGCGCGAGGAACGGATCGGAACGCTGCGAAAGCGCATCGAGCAACTCGACCGGCTGCTTGGCGAGATCGAGGCAGCCGCGGGGGCGCAACCGTGAGCACCGCAGCAGCGATCGATGCCCTCTGTGCAGCGCTCGAACGAGACGGTGGCACGGAGCTGGCGGCAGCCGCGGGAGCCCTTCGGCAACGGCTGGGCGGCCCGCTGCGCGTCGCCGTCGCCGGGCGCGTGAAGGCGGGGAAATCGACGCTGCTGAACGCGGTTGTTGGGGAACGGCTGGCGCCCACCGACGCGGGCGAATGCACGCGCATCGTGACGGTCTACCGCGAGAGCCATCGCTACCGGGTCTCGGCGCTGCTGCCGGGCGGCAGGCGGAAGGAACTGAGGTTCTCACGGCCCGGGGGTGTCCTCGAAATCGACCTGAGCGGGTTCGAACCGGCGGCAATCGACCGGCTCGACATCGAATGGCCGTCCTCGCGGCTGCGCACCATCACGCTGATCGACACGCCGGGGCTCGACTCGATCGACGTCGCCAGCGACGCCGCCACGCGCCGCTACTTCGACAGCGAGAGCGACCACGCCGACCGGGCGGACGCGGTGATTTACCTGGTGCGGCACGTGCACGCGACGGATGTCGGCTTCCTCGAGGCGTTCCGGCAGGCGCCGGGAGTAGCCACGTCGCCCGTGAACGCCGTCGCGGTCCTTTCGCGCGCGGACGAACTCGGCGGGGGACGGCCGGGAGCGATGGAGTCGGCGGCCCGCATCGCGGCGCGCTACTCGGCTGACCCACGCATCCGGGCGCTCGCCGGGGAGGTGCTCCCGGCGGCGGCGCTCCTCGCCCAGACCGCAGCCACGCTGGAAGAGCGCGAATTCGCCTGGCTGCGCCAGCTGGCGGCGGCCGACACCGCGGACACGGACGACGCCCTGCTCTCGGTCGACCGTTTCCGCGACCCGTTGCGCACCCCGCTGACCGTCGAAGTGCGCGTGCAGCTGCTCGAACGCCTTGGGCTCTTCGGGCTGCGCACCGCCGTGTCTCTTATCCGCGATGGCCACGCGCTCACGTCGGCCCAGCTTGCGCGGCAACTCGAGGAGATCTCCGGCGTGCGGGCGCTGCGCGACCTGCTGACGGCACGGTTCGCGGCCAACGCACAGCGGCTGAAGCTCCGGTCGGCGCTGAGCGAGTTGTCACGAATCGCCCGCGCGGCGCGCGAAAGCGAACCCGCGCTGGCGCGGCGGCTCCAGGGGGAACTCGAGCGAATCGCGCTTTCGGCCTACGAGCTCGATGAGCTCGACGTGCAGCACGGGATCCTGAGTGGCGAACTGCCGTTCGACGAAAACGAGCGGGCGGAGATCACACGGCTCTTTTCTGCGGGCAGCGACGCAGAACGGCTCGGGCTGGAGGCCGAGTCTCCGCCGGAGGCAGTGCGGCAGGCGGCGCTCTCGGCGATCGAACGGTGGCGCGGGAAAGCGGCGGACCCGCTCACCCCACGCGCTGTTGCCCACGCAAGCGAAACCGTGGCGCGCAGCTGCGAGCGCATCTTCGGCCGCCTTGCTGCAGGCGGGGCGGCCGCCGGCTCACGATGATGCGCCGACCTCCGCCTTGAGCAGTTCGAGGCCAGCGGCCGTGGCGGCGTCTTCCGGCACCCAGTCGTGGAAATGCAGACCGTCCTGTTCGCTGGCGGCGCTGACAAGCACGGTAAATCGCAGCTTGCCGGCACGGAGGTGGTCCCAGGCGACCGGATAGGACCAGCGGATCTTCGGCGTGCGCGGAGGAACAGACTCCCAGAGCTGGAGGAACTCGGCGAGGTAGTGGGGGTCGCCTTCGAAGAGTCGCTGGATCACCGCCTGGAAGTACTGGCTCGTACCTTCCGGCGTGCGTTCGGGCCCGCGATGGTGCCCCTTCATCACGGCGATGCCGACGGACACCATCTCCTTCCAGTTCAGGATGCGGTCCGCGAAGCGCGGCGTCGCAGCGACCGTGAGCATGTTGCGCTCGACCGGTGTGTTGTATTCGCGGTCGAGGTCGACGTCCCAAACGCGCTGCATGAGCTCGTTGGCGGCGAGCACCTCCATCAGTTCGTTGTTCACGTGGGCGGGCCAGGGGCGTCCCATGATCGCCTCGCGCGCCTCTTCGAGTGTGAACATGTAGTCGTCGTTCGCGGGGCCGAGGCGGCCGCCATCGGGCGCGAACCCGGCGCCAATGAGGATGTCGTTGCGCAGGTAGCGGTCGGCGCGAAGCGCATCGAGGATGGCGGTGAGGTTCGCCTGGGAGGGGCTCCGCAAACCGAGTTCGTACGCCTTGATCGTCTGCGGCGAGACACCGGCGAGTGCGGCGAGCGCCTGTCGCGAGAGCTTCAGCGACAGGCGAAGCTCCTTGAGCTGTTCGGCCCAGCGTTCCACGTGGCGTTCCCTCCGCAGCCCGAAGGATACCGAATGTAGCCCCTCTCTTGTTGACTGCCTTGCGAGCATGCGTCGAACTTTCTCCGATACGCTGGCCGGGGGTGCAAACATGGGACGACAGCGGCCTACTGACACTCGTAGCGAAGCGCAGCGCCGTCTGCAGGAAGCCCAAAATCGCGCACAGCAAAATGACGACCCACAGGCAAACGCTCGTACCGACGCGCAGTCGACCGCCGGCAACACGCAGCTGAGGCGTCCGCCGGTAGCGGCGCAGGAAACGAGCGAGACCACGCAGATTCCACCCGAGCAGACGATGGCGACGTTGGCGCCGCCGCCGGGCGCGGATGCTGGCGAACCGACACCGGTCGAGCCGGTCATCGCGCAGCCGGCGGAGTTCGTGGGCGAGAGCGCACAGACGGGTGGCGATTCCGACCCACTGCCGCCTTCGAGCACAGGCGGAGCGATCGATGGGATACGGGGATCTGCACTCTCCGGGCGGATCGACCGGCTGCGAGACACCTTCGACCAGCGCGTCGTAATCGAACGGCCGGTCGCCGACACGAGCACGGTGACCGTGGGCTCGGGTTCGACCACAGGCAGCCAGCAGGCGGAGCAGAGCGTGTCGGAGGCCGTGTTCGACGACGCCGCCGGCATCGATACGCAGTTGCCGCGCGTCGAGCCAGTGCCCGCTGGCGATTCATCGACGGAACCGACCGGACCAACCGAAGCAGACAAGCAGTTCGCGGAGCTCGCGCGGGAATACCTCGCTGCCACGGGGCGGTACGACAACGTGGAGTCGATGACGTTCGAGCAGCTGAACGATGCGCTGAACACGGAGGCGTTGCGGGATCAGCTCGGGATCACGCATGACGTCCCACAGTCGCAAGAACAGCTCGAGACCTACGCCGGGGTCGTCGCCGAGGAACTGTGGCAAGAGACCTGGGACGGGGCGCGCTCGTCACT
Source organism: uncultured Anaerolineaceae bacterium (assembly GCA_964632355.1). Lineage (GTDB taxonomy): Bacteria > Chloroflexota > Dehalococcoidia > Tepidiformales > Tepidiformaceae > JALOAP01. The sequence continues at coordinate 8,430 of CAZWBW010000019.1, forward strand.
CGTCACATCGGGCCACTTCACGGCGGAGGAAGTGGCAGCGATGTCGAACGAAGAAGTAATCACCGCGCTCGGCGTGCTGCAGCGAAACGAGGGCTGGATCTACGAAGCAAGCAGGGAACGCCAACTCGACGACCAGACGTCCTCGGTCATCGAAGGCGGTTCGATTCGGCTGGTGAACACAGGGACGGGTGCGCCCTCGGGAGGCTCCACTGCGGAGGAGAGTTCGACTCCCAGCGGCGGGTCAACGAGCGAAAGCGATTCGGGATCGGGGGGTTCGTCGCAGGACGGGACGAACAACAGCTCCAGCGACGACAACGATGATGATGACGACGACGATGGGAATCAGTCGCAGTCCACTCCGGCGGCCACCGAAGACACGAGCAGCGGAGAGGACGGCGAACAGTCCGAGGAAGGGGCCGGGGAAGGCACTTCCGCCACCACGCCGAATCCGGAAGCACCGGTCTCGAGCAACCCGGCTGATCGGGCTGCCTTCCTGGAATCGCCGGTCGGGCGAGGGGACCTGGCATTGACCGGGCGTGCGGTCGAGATGGGCCGGGGCGGTGGACTGGTGGAGCCGGGCGAAAGTGACCTGGGCCGCGCGGAGTGGATCCAGTCGCGCGTCGCCGCACAGGAGAACGCGACGCTCCTGCGCGGCGTAGAGACGGCAAAGAGCGGGGGCCACACCGACCCCGCGGAACACGAGTCCCCGCGCGGCCTTTCGGACATCGATGAGCTGAAGGTGCGCGGCGGCGGATACACCGACCCCGTGGACGACCCGGCCTCGCCACCGCCGGACGAGGGCAACCCGCTCTTCCCCGTCTCACCGGGCGGTGTGGGGCCGCTGGGCAACCTCGCCAACCTCGAGCTGCAGACGGGGCTGCTAGCCAACCTCGACGCTTCGCTCCAGGTCGAGGACGTGGAGGAACTGGCGGACGGGCTGGGCTAGCGGCGTCAGTTCAAACGGAAGGTGTCGCCGGGCTCGTCTTCGTCCTCGTCATCGTCGTCGCTATCGGTGTAGACGCCCGCGGGGGAACCACGCCAGACGCTAACAACGAAGTCCTCGCGGTAGGGATCGGCGGACATCACCAGCCGCTCGTCGATGGCGTCGATGAGCATCTGGATGCGCTCTTCGTTGGCGTCGGCCGTCGTGCACAGGGTGGCGTAGACGTTTTCGCCCTGGTAGTGGAGGTCGACACGGCCGATGATGCCGCCATCTTCGAGCATGGTGTAGGACTCGGAGTACGGCGTGCGCACCTCTCGTTCGAATTCAATCACAGCGGACGGATTTGCCCCTTTCCGAAGATAGTCCACTTATAGCTGGTCAACTCGCGAAGGCCCATCGGTCCGCGTGCGTGCATCTTCTGGGTGGAGATGCCGATCTCGGCGCCGAGGCCGAACTGCGCGCCGTCGGTGAACTGCGTGCTGGCGTTCACGTACACGGCAGCGGAGTCGACGTCGTCGAGGAAGCGCATGGCGTTGCCGTAGTTTTCGGTGACGATGGCGTCGGAGTGGTGGCTGCCGTAGCGCTCGATGTGGTCGATGGCCTCGTCCATCGAATCGACGATGCGGACGCCGACACGGAGGGCAAGGTGCTCCGTCCGCCAGGTCTCTTCAGTTGCGTTCGAGACAGGCGCGCCGGTGGGTTCGAGGATGGGCTTCGCCCGCTCGTCGGCGAAGAACTCGACCTTCGTGCCCCACTCCTTCGCGATGGCCGGCAGGAAGGTGGGCGCGATGTCGCGGTGGACGAGCAGCGTGTCGACGGCGTTGCAGATGCTGTAGCGGCGCGTCTTCGCGTTGTTCACCAGCGTGACGGCCATCTCGAGGTCCGCGTCGGCGTCGATGTACATCTGCACGACGGCATCGCCGTGGGCGACCACGGGCATGGTGGCGTTGCGGCGAACGTGGTCGATAAGCGCGGCGCCACCGCGGGGCACCACGAGGTCGATCAGGTCGTGCGCCTGGAGGAGGTCGTCAACGAGCGCGCGGTCGGGGTCGGAGATGACCTGGACGGCGTCGGACGGGATGGCGGTCCCGGCGAGCGCGCGCTGGATGAGCTCACCGAGGGCGGCGTTGCTGTGCTTCGCTTCCTTGCCGCCGCGAAGGATGGCCGCGTTGCCACTCTTGAGGCAGAGCGCGGTGATATCGACGGTGACGTTCGGGCGGGATTCGTAGATCGCGGCAACGACGCCGAGCGGGATCCGGCGGCGGCCGATGATGAGGCCGTTCGGGAGGGTTCGGCTGTCGAACACTTCGCCCACCGGGTCGGGGAGGCGCGCCACCTGCCGCGTGTCGTGGGCGATGCCGCGCAGCCGCTCGGGCGTGAGCGTGAGGCGCTCGACGAACGCATCCTCGTAGCCGGTTTCGCGGGCCGCCTCGAGGTCGCGCGCGTTCGCTTCGAGGATCGGTTCCTGTTCCTGCTCGAGGAGGTCGGCGATGCGATTGAGCGCCGCGTCCTTCTCCGCTGTCGAAAGCCTTGCGAGTTCGCGAGCGGCCGCGCGTGCCGCCGCTGCTCGCTCCCGTACGAGTGAAGCCGCCGTTGTCATGGTGGTTAGTGTATCCCGTTGCCGATTCCGCGTCCCCGCGTTTTTCGCGAGAGCCGCTTACGAATCGCACGGCGTCGGCAGATGACGGGCGGGCGAAATAGCCAAGTCCCAACGGCGTGATAGAGCACATTGGTTCCGCGAAGGGGCGGCATCGGGTGTAATGCAATACGGGAACATCTCGCCCGAGGAGATCCGGTGGAGAACACATTGCACATCGCCGCTCTATGGCTGCACATCCTTGGCATAGCGCTGTTTGTGGGCCCGCAGTTCTTCCTCGCGTTCGCCTGGGTACCCACGTCACGGCTCATCGGCGACCCGGCGACACGCGTCATGGCGATGCGCAACATCACGAGGCGGTTCGGATGGATCGGCGGGGCAGGGCTGGTGCTGATCCTGGTGGCAGGTACCTACCTCATCTCCACGTGGCGCGACTACTACGCGATTCCCGACGATGCCGAGTTCACGAGCCTCCGCTACGGCGTCATCTTCATGGTCAAGATGACGGTGCTCATCGTGATGCTGATCGTCGTCGGCCTGCACACGTTCGTCGTTGGCCCGCGGCTCATCGCGAAGCTGGAAGCGCAGGCGGAGGGTCAGCCCGTGAGCGACGAGGAGATCCGCTCCGCCCGCATGCAGTCGATGTTGCTGAGCATCACCGGCCTGCTGCTGGTACTCGCCATCATGGTCATGGGCACGATGATGACTGCAGCGAACTTCTCGATGCAGGATGCGTAAAAGGGGACTAACCTGCCTGCGACTGGTGGTGGCGAAGAACGCCCATCTCTTCGTAGATTAACGTCACCGAGCCGCCGCGGCGGGTGAAGACGGCGGAGTTATCCAGCCAGATGGTCCGCCCGCCGAAATCGAAACAGAAACGGCGATCGTGCACGTCGATCACGGTACCCAGGATCCTCCCGTCGATCGCGAAAACCTGGTCCCCCGGTCGGGGTTTCAACGAAGCACGGATAGCGTCGCGAGGGTTGGTTGGCATAACGGCTTTATCGTAGGGTTGCCGGCGAAATGCGACGGTATGCTATCGGACGTATTTACCGCCTATGTAAAGCAGCCCGGTACACGTTGAAGCTGTGTCGCATGGCAGCGTAGCACTCGCACGCGGCCTCCAGCAGACCCTCCCGGGTTAAGATCGCAAGCCCTCCACGTGAGGCCCTGATCACGCCGGCCTCCTTCAGACGGTTGACCGTCACCGAAACGGTGGGCCGGTAGGTGCCGAGCGCCTGTGCAAGGAATTCGTGCGTGACCGGCAGACGCGGGACCGCGACGCGATCCTGGGCCCAGAGCAGCCATCGCGCCAGCCGCTCCTCGATACCGTGGAGCCGCGCACAGACGACGGCCTGGGCGACCATTCGCAGGATGAAATCGACGTAGAGCAGCAGCGCCCGCTGTATGACGGTGTACCGGGCAGCCACGCGCTGAAAGATGGCCGCGGGAACGCGAATGATATCGGCGGGAATCTGTACAGAGTGGGTGAGCAGCGCGTCACGAAGGCCAAGGCCGAGCGGGAGGCCGACCATGCCTTCGCTACCGACCGTCAGCGCTTCGGCACCGGAGCCGTCGCTCAGGTGCTTCGAACCCGAGATGAGCCCGGCGGTGGGGAAGTAGACGTAGGCGAGGTGGTGGCCTTCTTCCGAGAGGATGTGGCCGCGTGGCACAGACGCGACTTCGGAATCGGCGAGGAGCGCCTGTCGCGCAGGGCCGGGTAGCGAGTCGAGGAGGAGGTTTCCGCTCGACTCTCGCGATGTGGGGGCTGTCCACCGCGGAGACATGGCGGAACAATACCAGCCCCTTCGCGTACTTTGCTCCACCGCAATTACCCATGAGCGACGAACAAACTCGCTCCAAACCAGGCACCACGACTCCTCAATACCTTGCTCGTAAATGAGTAATTGCGTGTAGTGTTCACCATCATTGCCCCCGGGTGGTTAAGCATGGAATCGTACCGGCTCCTCCTGTTCCTCCACGTGCTTTCGGTAGTTGTCGCGTTCGGGGTGACGTTCGCCTACCCATTCCTGCAGGCGGCGGCCGAGCGCCAGGGCGTGGCGACCACGCGTTTTGTGCTCCGGGCGATCGATCGGATTGAGAAGGTCGTGGTGTACCCCGGCTCGGCGCTGGTGTTCCTCTTCGGCGCCGGGCTGATCTTCGACGACCGCACCGGCTACAAGGACGACTTCCCGGGCTGGCTGATGGCGGCGATCACCTGGTACATCCTCGCGGTCGTAGTCGCGGTCTTCGTGCAACGGCCGAACGTGAAGCGCGCGATGGCGCTGCTCGAAGGCGCGCCGGACGGTGCGCTGCCCGCCGAATACGACCCGATTGGCAAGCGCATGCAGATGGTCGGCGGCCTGCTTGCGCTTTCGGTCATCGGGATCGCGTTCCTGATGGTGTGGGGGCGCGAAGGCGGCTTCTAGTTCGCCGGCCGGGGTTCGGGATAGGTCACGTTCCCATCGTTCACGACAGCGAACCGGGTGAGCTGATGCGCTTTCGCCTTGCCCGGCGCGCTAAGTTCGTATGAGGGCACGCCCCGGGCGAGAAGTGCGTCGGCGATGAGCCGGCGGTGGCACCGGAACGGGTTACCCTCGGCGCAGATGACCGCCACGCGGCGTTTGCTACCCGCAGCGATGAGGTCGCCGAGCGCCGCCCGGAACGTGGCGGTCTGCATGTGGTCGGCATAGCCGCGGAAGGTCTCGTTCTGCCAGGCCGTGTTCGGGCTGCCCTTCCGGGGCTTGCGCAGCCCACCGAGCCGCGGTTCGTGGCGGTAGGCAATGCCCGCGCGTTCGAGCGCCTGTGCGAAATCCTCGCGGTTGAACTGCGGGTTCGCGCGTGACCGCGGCACCGTGCGCGTATCCCACACCTCCTGCACCCCGACGCTCTGGAGGAGCGCAATCATCGCTTCGATGGTCCGGGTGGAGTGACCGGCGGTGAAGATGGCCGGGCCTTCGGCGGGGAACATGGCGCTAGGGCTCCGGCGCGCCGGGCGGAGCGATAAGCCCGAGGCGAATCGCGGCGGTGACCGCCTCCGTGCGGTTGCCGACGTCGAGCCGTTCGAAGATGCCCGCAAGGTGGTACTTCACGGTCCGTTCGCCCACGCCGAGCGCGCGGGCGATTTCCTTGTTCGCGGCGCCGCGCGAGAGCAGCCGGAGCACCTCGAGTTGGCGTGGGGTGAGCTGCGGCGCACGCGGTTCGCCCATCGCGACGCGGCGCGCGAGCTTCGCGGCTACTTCGGGCTGGAGCGTGGTTCCCCCGGCAGAAACGGTACGAATTGCGGCGAACAGCTCTTCGCGGGGGACGCCCTTCAACAGGTAGCCCTGCGCGCCAGCTCGCAGCGCGTTCACGATGCGCTCTTCGCTGTCGAACGCAGTGAACACGATGACCCGCGCCGACGGGCAGGCTTCGAGCACGGCAGCGGTGGCCTCGATGCCGTCGGTGGGCGGGAGTTCGATGTCCATCAGGACGACGTCTGGCCGGAGGTTCGCCGCCGCGGACGCGGCCTCGTCGCCATTGGCGGCTTCGCCGACCACATCGAACGCCGGTTCAGTGCCGAGCATGGCGACGAGCCCTTCGCGCACAACAGGATGGTCATCGACGACGAGGATGCGGGTGGCCATAGGCCATTCTAGGAAGCTTCGGGAGTTGGGGGTTCGCCCTGTGGGACGGTGATTTCGACGCGGGTTCCCTTTCCCGGGGCGGTGCGCAGCCGGAAGCGGCCGCCCATGAGTAGCGCCCGGCGGCGCATGCTGTGCAGCCCGTAGCCGTGGAACGCTCCCGACACGCGGCCGGGTTCGAAGCCGCGGCCGTCGTCTTCGATGATGAGCGAGATTCGCCCGCGGCGAGCACGAAGAGCGATCCGAACCTGCGACGCGCCCGAGTGCTTGACGACGTTGTTCAGCCCCTCGCGAACGATGCGGTAGAGGCCAACTCCGACGGCAGCCGGCGGCCGCGGCCGGATAGCCCGCGCCTCGCAGTGCACCGCGATGCCGTACAGCGCTTCGAAGTCGCGCGTGAGGGCGGCGACCGCCTCGTGCAGCGGCTGCTCGGCGAGCGCCGGCGGGGCAAGGTTCTCGACCGCCGCACGAGTCTCCGCGAGGGTCTCCTGCGTGAGACGAAGGGCGGTCTGGATGCGGCCCCGGGCGGCAGCGCCATCGCGCTCGGCCAGCGCGTCGGCGGTTTCGAGCTGCAGCGCGATGCCGGTGAGCCCCTGCATGAGCGTGTCGTGCAGTTCACGGGCAACGCGGGCGCGCTCTTCGGCCACAGCGCGGTCGTGTTCGGCGGCGCTGGCGCGGCGCCGTTCGACCGCGAGCCCGAGTTGCCGCCCGATGCTCTGCAGGAGCGGCAACTGGGACACGGGAACGGCGCGCCACCCGGCCGACGCCCGGTTCATGACGCCGAACTGCTTCCCGTCGGCGGCAAGGGGGATGGTGGCGTGATAGCGCAGCCCGCTCACTCCCGACTCTTCGACACCATGGAGCCGGCTGCAGCTCACGGTGGAGACGTTGTCGGCGACGGCCGGGTCTCCGGTCAGCAGGGAGTGGACGCAGAAGCAGAGCCCTTCCCAACGCTCGGGCTCCTTCTGGAAGACAGGCGGCAGGCGCCGGGCGGCCGCGAGCCACGGCTCGCGCGACTCCTCTTCGAGGACGTAGACCCAGCCGGTGGGCAGGTCGAGCAGGTCGCAGACAGCATCAAGCGCGCGCTGCATGACGCCGTCGAGGTCGGCTTCCTGGTTCGCGGCGAGGGCCACCGCATCGAGCACTTCGAGTTCGCGCCGGGACGAGCGAGCCACAGGGCGATTGTACGGCGGCTACGAAGGCGACCGGGTAGACTTTCGAAGCGATGGCGGAGGAACAGCTCGCTCTGACGGAAGACGGCGCGCGGGCGCTCCAGGAGGCGCAGAACTTCTGCTGGCGCGCGAACATCGCGATCGTCGCGGCCGATCATGTGCTCGCGGGCGCGCTGCTGGTGCTTGCGGCCAACGGCGTGTCGAACCTGCCCACGAAGGACGAGCTCGAGCAGGCGCTCCAGGCCTCCCAGGGGCTGGGCGAGCCGGGCATGGCGAACCAGGTGATGTTCGGGTCGGCGGCGCGCGATGCGGTCTCGGCGACGGCCGCGGCCGTGCGCGAGGCGGGCGGGAACCGGATCGACGCCCGCCTGCTGGCGCTGGGCATCATCGATTCGGGCGAAGTGCACCCGATGTTCTATAGCGCGCTCGGCCGTTCGAAGCCGGAGCTCCGGGAACTGTTAGAGCCAGGAGCCAGTTAGTCCGGGAACTCCTCGCCGGCGAGCATCGCCAGGAATTCCTCTTCGCGTGCGAGTTCGTTCCACTCGTCGAAGGGTGCGCCACCGGCGGCGCGTGCACGGAGGAGCGACATCGCCGCCTCGGGCGACGCCACGGCCGCGGTATCCAGCGCATCGAAGCCGAGGCGCGAGCTGAACGGCGTGGGCGTCTCCGTGGAGTCCGCCTTTGCACGCTCCCCGGCGAGCTCCAGCCGGGCGATCACCTCGCCATCGCGTTCGAGCAGAACTTCGCCGCCGCGATTGAGGATGCCAAGCGCGGTGTCGAGCTCCCGCTGAAGTTCGTCGACAGTCAAATGAAGTCGTGCCATTGCACATCAATGGTAGCAGGCAAATGCGTGCGAGATGCGCCTGCGAGCGTTCCGGCGCGGCCTGTCATGCGGGCGGAATTCGAGCCTTCGGGTGGGCGTCGTATTCGGGCAGGTATGGCTTTATGTCCAGCACCGGCGTCCCATGGATGGCGTCGAGCCCGCGAACCCGGACCGCTGTCCCTTCGACGCCGAGGAGCTCCACCGCCGAGACGCCGAGATGGTTTGGGCGAAGCTGCGAGCGCGTGGCGAAGATGCCGTAGTCGTTGCCGGAAGGCATACGCAGCGTATCCGGGTGTTCTGGCGCGGTAGGTGCGAGGTCCATGTAGAAAACGACGATGACGTGACTAAACCCCCGGAGCCCCTTGAGCTTCGGCTCGTGCTCGGGAAGGATCTCGACGGTGCTTTCGACGCGCTCCCAGCCTTTCGGGCGCGGCCGGGCGACCTGGTTTCGCACGAAGCCGATTGGCCGGAGGGTGATTTCGCCCGGGGGCTCGGGGCGATCGAAGGGCTCGTCTTCGGCTTTGCGTTTGCGAAACCACATGCCGCGAGCGTGCCCGGCGAACCCGGCGGGCGCAAGGGATTCCCGGGGCGACGCCAGTGCGCGAGTGGTACGCTAAAGGAGCAGGCCCCCGTAGCTCAGCGGATAGAGCTCCCGCCTTCTAAGCGGTCGGTCGCAGGTTCGAATCCTGCCGGGGGCGCCATTACTCACCGCGAATCGAACGGCCCACGACCGCCCTCGGTGCGGATCGAACAGCCGGCGCTTCTGCGCAGGCCGCGGACGCATCGCGCCGGCGCTGCTTCCTCCATTCCCTCCGCCATCGCGTGCGCTTCATCCGGTCGTCGTGTTCAAGGCGTGCGGCTTCGACCCGTGCTTCGAGGTCATACATCGCTTGCCTCCCAGCCTAACCTCCGTGCACCGTATGGCGGTGTTCCTAACCTGTCAATCGTGTTTAGCGGTGTTTTCGGCTTGCAGATCGCTCTACACTGGGGCCATGGCCAACGACCCCGCCGCGGCCGAAGCAATTCTCGCCTTCCTCAACACCCTCGACGTCGACGCCGGCCAGGATGAGCTGGCTTCGGCGGACACGTTCGGTGCGTGGCTCAAGGAGCGCGCCGTCGACGTCGCGGATGGCATCGGCAACGACGCGCTCCAGCGAGCGCGGGAACTCCGCGACGCGCTCCGGGCGCTGGCTCGCGCGAACCACGACAGCACGACGAACACCGAAGCGTTCGCGGCGGTGAACCGGATCGCCGAATCGCTGCCGCTGGCACTCCGGTTCGCGGCCGATGGCCAAGCGGAGCTCGTCCCCCGGGTGGACGGACTGGATGGCTACCTCGCGGGGCTGCTGGCAAACGTGTTTCTTGCGATACGCGACGGGACGTGGACCCGCATCAAGATCTGCGCGGCCGACGACTGCCAGTGGGCGTTCATCGATGCCTCGAAGAACCGCTCGCGGGCCTGGTGCTCGATGCGGATCTGTGGCAACCGGGCGAAGGTCCGGAACTACCAGCGCCGTCAGAAGGCGCGCCAAAAGGGGAACCAGCGATGAGCCAGTCACCCGGGATCGGGGTCCATCCGCTCACACCGGACCGCTGGCCCGACCTCGAAGCGGTGTTCGGCGAGCGCGGCGCATCCGGGGGTTGCTGGTGCATGTGGTGGCGCCAGTCGAACCGGGAGTACCAGGCGAATCACGGCGAACCGAACCGGCGGGCGTTCCAGGGGATCGTCGCATCGGGACGTGTGCCGGGGCTGCTCGCATACGTCGATGGCCAGCCGGCCGGGTGGTGTGCGGTCGCGCCTCGCGACGAGTACACGCGCGTACAGTCGTCGCGGACTGTGAAACCGATCGACGACCAGCCAGCATGGGCTATCGTGTGCTTCTTCACCCACCGGAAATACCGGTCGCGCGGGCTGGCGAAGGTGCTTCTGCAGGCGGCCGTCGAACACGCGGTCGCGAACGGCGCGCGAATTGTCGAGGGCTACCCGGTTGACCCGCAGAGCGAACGGATCAGCGCGAGCGACGGGTTCCACGGGTTCGTGTCGACGTTTCGTGCGGCGGGCTTCCAGGAGGTCGCGCGCCACAAGGAATCGCGGCCGATCATGCGGTACTACGCGCGTTAGCGCGCAGGCCTGTTCGAGCAGCCGTTCGAGGAAGACCTTCGAGCGCGACTCGTACGCCGCCGGGTCGGCATTCCACGCGAGGAGGTGGCCGACTCCCGGCATCCGCACGTACTCCACGAGGTCGGGGAGTCGCCGGGCGAACGCATCGCTGACCTGGATCGGCACATCGCGGTCGTCGTCGCCGTGGAAGAGCAGGATGGGCACCTTGAATTCGTTCGCGCGGCCCAGGTAGTCGAAGGACTCCCAATCGACGCCAACGAGGCGGGCAGCGGTAAGCAGAATCCGGCGCCGCTGCGGACCGAGGCCGGCGAGAGCCGCCTGGTGCTCAACGGCGCCGCGAAGGTCCAGCATCGGCGAGTCGAGGATGACGCCGGCCACGAGGTCTCGGAGTTCGGACCGCAGCAGGAAGCTCATGACGATGGAGCCGCCCATGCTGAACCCGGCGAGTACCACCCGGCGGGCGCCGCGTTCGTGTGCGAACCGAACCGCCGCCTCGAGATCGCGCCATTCTGTGACGCCATAGGTATACCTCCCCGCGGGGTCGGCGGGCACGTCTTCACAGCCGCGGTAGGTGATGGCGAGCATGGGTAGTCCGAGGCTGCGGCCCACCGGCATGAGCCGCAGCGCCTCGCCCCGCCACGAACTCTTGCCGTGCACGAAGATGAGGCAGGTGTCGCGTTCGCCCGGCACGTACCAGGCCGGGATCGGGGCGAGCTCGCCCGGGAGGCGAACGTCTTCGAACTGTATGCCGTGAGCGACCAACGGGTCGCGAGGGAAGGCGTATAGGTCGAGCCGAACCCCGTTCGCCGCCCCGGAGTTCGCCGGCTACCGGGATGAGCTCGAACTCGTCGCCACCGGGGGTATCAAGCCTGCGCACGTGCGCATAGCCGTCCTCCCATTCGAGGCCGTAGAGGACTCCGGCCGGGACCGCGCGGGATCGGCTGCGACTGCGCGCGTCCCGCCGCTTTCGGCGGCGTGAGCGAAGCGTGACCCGGCCCTCGCCTACGTGGACCACTTCGTAGTCGTAGACGCGGTTGAACCGGCGAACGGTGAAGGCTGCGGCGAACGTAACACGAAGGGGAAAGACCACCAGGACAAGGAGAGCAGCGACGAACGCGATCCCGATGGCCGCGGTCGAAGCAAGCAGGACCACTTTCGGTTACTCCGGGGGCAACTCCTTCGCGAGCTCCTCGTAGCGCCGGGCGTACCTGCCGACGTCCGGTTCGGGCCCCATCACCGCGTCGATCTCCTTGCCGTACTTCGCCTCGGCCTCGGCGATCTTGTCGGCCATGGTGAGGTGGCGAGCGAAGGGGGAGACGACCCGCCGCATCTGGTGTCCCGGTTCGTCACCCGCCCGTGGGCACACCGGCGGGTCGATCTCATCGCGAATCGCGCGCGTAAAGACCTCGTCGCGGGCACCGCATAGGACGCATTGGAACTCGTAAAGCGGCATGCGCGGAAGATTACCACAGAAATTTCAACACTGTATTGGGCTAACCACCGTCTAGGGGAACTCCCCAATGGGAGGGTGTGGCCACCCGAACTAGCCTTTGGTCATGCTCTACTCCGGTGTGGCTGTCGTGTGTGCGTGGTGTGGGGTTTCGCTTCGGCAGGGCCCCGGAGACCGGGTTTCCCACGGCGTATGTGCTGACTGCTCCATGCGCTTCCTGGGTGACACGCGAAGCGTCGTGCCGGCAGGGCGTAGCGAACGCCGCCGGTGCCGGTGGATCGCGCTGTTGTGGGCAACCTTCACGCCGGTGGTTATCGCCAGCGCCATCTTCCACTGGACGAACCGGACCAAAGGACGGGAGGCACCACCTCCCGAGTAGCTCGAGCAGGGTCCATGTTCCGTGCTGAACCCCGGCGTCCCCCCGGCCGGCGCGGTTCAGCCGAGAACGACGATGGCCCGGGCAATGCCCGGGCCATTCGTTTTGCGTTGCCGGTTCGAACAGCTAGTACTGCTTGAACAGCCGCCCCCACTCGGTATCCAGCATCTTGGAGATGCGGCGCTTGCCGAACAGGGGGTACCAGTACCAGTTGTGGTAGAAGTTGCTCGCGGCGTAGCTCCACGGGACGAGCGGCGTCCGCAGCAGGAACTTTTCGAAGCGGTGGAGCGGGCCCCAGTAAATCTGCTTCTGGCCCCAGCTCGCGAAGGTGTCTTCGTCGCCGCGGAAGCCGAAGTTGATGCCGCTGATGTCGAGGCCTTCGACCATGATCTCGGATGGGTTGCCCACACCGAGCCCGTGTTCGTGCGCGAGGCGAATGAACGGGATGCTCATCGGGTCGAAGCCCATCATCTTCGCGGCGACCGCATCGATAGCGACCTGGTCGGAGCTCGCGAGGATGACGTTCTTGACGTGCGGCCGCATGGCACGCGGGCCCGGGCCGTCGCCGGCAATCGTGCCGTCCATCACCGCGAAGATGCCCGTGTGAATCTCCTGCTGGATGCGCAGGAGGTCGACCAGCGTTTCGTGGATGACCGAATGCGTCCAGTGGCGGCGGTTGTTCAGGAGGCCGCCGAACGCGTTCTTCATCGCCCCCGTCATGGTCGTGAAGACGTGCGTCTTCAGGGTGGGCATGTGGACGATGTTCGTGCCGAGGAACATCTCCGGGATTTCGATGCCGTCGGGGAAGATGTCGTGCAGCACGAGCATCTCGCCCTTGGGGGCGTAGGGCACCCAACGGGCCTCGGGGTCCTGCAGGTGCACGCTACGCAGGCGGTGCTTCCGGAGCACGCGGTCGTGCTTGTTGCCCTTTTCCCCTTCGTGCGAATCGACAACGACGGTCCCGTTCTGCACGGGGACGAGCTGCTGGTACCCGGCGTTCTTGAGCGCCGAGATCACCCCGTCGAGCTGCCACGGGCTGGTACTGCAGCCCGGGTAGTAGTGCTGCCAGCTGATGTTGATCTTCAGCAGCGTCTCGCTCGACTTCGGGAGGTGTTGCTCGAAGTGGGCGAGCTTCATCACCCGCTCGAAGTCATCGAGGACGGTGTTGGCACTGGTGTAGATGACGGAAACGAGAGGCTCGCGGGTTGGGGGCGCCGCGGCCGCTGGGGTCGCACTGGTCTCGAGCGTCATGACAGGAGTGTACCGTCCCGGGATAGACCTTCGCGTAAAACATCCGTGGCAGGGATATACCGCACCACAATTACGCCGTGGGTTCGTCGGGCGGCTGCTCCTGCTGTGCGGCCTGTGCGGCGCGAGCGCGCTCCATCCGGTTGTTCTGCAGCATCAGCGAGAGGAGAAACGCCATTACGCCGAGGAGCGCAAAGAGCACCGCGACGCCGAAGATGGCGAACGTCGCTCGGCTCAGCCCGTCGTCGCTGCTGCCCGAGCTGGTCTGGGTGCGGGGCGACGGCTGGGCGGTCGGCTGGGTGTCGCGGCGGGGCTGGGTCGGGGCTTCGGTGGGAGCGGCCGGCTGGCCTGCACCAACGGCCTCGCGGAATTCGCGTTCGAACCCGGCGAGGTCGAAGCCGTACACCTCTTCGAGCGCCCGGTCGAAGCGGGTGCCGCTCTTGATGGTCGCGAACAGGCGCGCGAACTCCTCCGGGCCGCCTTTCTCGACGAGGTAGCTGACCATGGCCCACGACTGGCCGTAGAAGACGCCGACCAGCGCCGGGTCGTTCGACGGCGTGCCGAGCTGGTTAAACGGGATGAGGCGATCGGCGCGGGCGGCGGCGAGGAA
>CAZWBW010000019.1:22403-23905 GCA_964632355.1 uncultured Anaerolineaceae bacterium
GTTCCCGGGCGACGACTGCGCGAGCACCGCGGTCCACTCGTCGAGCCACGAGGGAAGCTTCGCGAGCGCGCCTTCGCCGGCCACCTCGTTGATGATGTGGCCGAGTTCGTGGCGCAACGTGTCGGTGCGGTCGGGCGAGCCACAGGGCACGGGGATCACGTAGACAATGTCGTTTGTGTGCTTCGTGCCACAGGTGACGGTGGCGGCGTCGTACGTTTCGCCGCGGCCCTGCTGCGCCTGGCTCATCTCGTCTTCATCGGCGAAGAGGATGACCTTGACCGGGAGCTGCGTGAGTTCGATGCCCAGGAGCTGCTTGCCGATCCGTTCGTACGTCTCGGCGCCCGCGTCGAGGTAGGCTTCGGCGATATTCTGCCGGTCGCCGTGGTAGTAGACGCGCATGAAGTCGTTTTCGACGGTTTGCCAGTCGCGGTTCGGCGGGAGGTGGATGTAGCGCTCTTCGGGCGTGATGGTGACCGAGCCGTCGGCGCCGGTGATCCGCCAGGTGTAGACGAATTCCGACCCGACAGGGATGAACGAACTGCCGGTGTTCGTATCGACGTTGATCTCGACGTTGACCGTGGTGCCGGGCGTGAACTCCTCGGGGCGGGCCAGCGCACTCGCGCTCCGGCCGACGAGCGAGTAACTCAGCACGACCTCGGTGATCTCCTGGTCGTCGCTGGCGGTGAGGCGAAACGAGAGCGAGCGAGGGTATTCCGAAACGACGGTCGAGGATTCGACCGTGGGTTCAGCGGAGGCCGCCGCGGGGAAGGCCAGCACGGCGAGCATCAGCACGAAGGCGATCGCCGGCAGCCCGGCACGGATCATTCGCTTCCACCCACCTGTGACTTCAGGTACGCCTCGATGAAGGGGTCGATCTCCCCATCGAGCACGGCGGTTGTATCGCTCGTTTCGTACCCGGTGCGAAGATCTTTGACCATCTTGTAGGGGTGCAACACGTAGTTACGGATCTGGCTGCCGAAGGATACATCGACGTGCTGTCCCTTTAACCTGGCCTTTTCCTCCTCCTGCTTCTTGAGTTCCAGTTCGAGGAGGCGCGATTCGAGCACCTTCATGGCACTCTCCTTGTTCCGCCCCTGGGAACGCTCATTCTGGCACGTCACCACGATCCCGGTGGGCAGGTGCGTAATGCGGACGGCCGTCGCGTTCTTCTGCACGTTCTGACCACCGGCGCCGCTTGAACGGAAAACATCGATGCGGATGTCGTCTTCCTTGATCTCGATTTCGCCCGCCTGCTCGACTTCGGGCATGACTTCGACCTTGGCGAAGCTGGTCTGGCGCGTAGCAGCGGAGTTGAACGGCGATTGCCGGACAAGCCGATGCACCCCGCGCTCAGACTTGAGGTAGCCGAAGGCGTAGGGGCCACGGACTTCGACGGTGACGCTCTTGATCCCGGCCTCTTCACCTTCCGTTACGTCGAGTACCTCGGTGTCGAACGAGTGGTGTTCGGCCCAGCGGAGGTACATGCGCAGCAGCATCTCGGC
>CAZWBW010000019.1:23915-35780 GCA_964632355.1 uncultured Anaerolineaceae bacterium
GCGAAGTCCTGGGCATCGGTGCCCCCGGCGCCCGCGTGGATCGCGAGGATGGCGTTGCGGCTGTCGTACTCGCCGGAGAGTTCGAGCTGGAATTCGAGGCGTTCGAGTTCGCGTTCGATGGCGTCGAGATCCGGCCCGGCGCTCTCGGCGACCGACTCGTCGCCTTCTTCGATGGCGAGTTCGAGGAGTTCGGCCGTATCGCGGGCACGGCGCTCCAGCCCACGCCACGTCTCGACGCGATCGCGCACTGCAGCCAGCTGCTGCATCACGCTCCGGGCGGCGTCGGGGTCGTCCCAGAGACCGGGGTCGGTGGACTTTTCTTCGAGTTCTTTTACCTTCGCCTCGTCCCTGGCGAGGTCAAAGGCGCACCAGCGTGCCAGAGATACGCTGGACGAGGGCGTTGGCACGAGAAAGCAGGTCCTGCATACGATCAGCGTACCGGAGGCGAGCGGATTTCGACCATTGAAAAAACCGCCCGAATCGCAGGTGAAACGCGCCCCCGGTGATACATTCGGCTCCATGCCCGCTGACCCTGTTTCCGAAGTGCGCCGGGCGTTCGAAGCGGCGTACGGCGAACCGCCGGCGGTGGTAGTGCGCGCGCCCGGCCGCGTGAACCTCATCGGCGAACACACCGACTATTCGCACCTGCCGGTCCTGCCCATCGCCATCGACCGGGCGCTGTACATTGCGGCGTCGGCCACGGACGACGGCCTCGTCGAGGCGCGGTCCACGTCGTTCGAACCACCGGCGCAGCTCGCGCGCGACGACGAGGCGTGGCCGGAGCCCCGCTGGCACGGCTACCTCGCCGGCGCGCTCCAGGAGTTCCGGAACGTCGCACCGGGCCGGGGCGCCCGGCTGCTCGTGCATGGCGACCTTCCACCCGAGAGCGGGCTGAGTTCCTCGTCGGCGCTGACGCTGGGCGTCATGGTAGCGCTCAACGCCGCGTGGGATGCCGGCATCGAAGCGGCGGTGCTCGCCCGCAGGGCCGCCGCAGCGGAACGCCGCACCGGAGTGGAGACCGGCGGCATGGACCAGGCGGTAATCGCGCTGGCATCTCCGGGCGCTGCGCTGCGCATCGGCTTCTCGCCGTTCGAAGTGCGGCCCGTAGCGCTGCCCAAAGACCTTCGGCTGATCATCGCGAGTTCGGGCGAGCCAGCCGCGAAAAGTGGCGACGCTCGGGACGCGTACAACCAGCGCGTCATTGGCGCGCGCATCGCAGCAGTGCTGCTCGCCGACCAGATCGGGGTCGAAGCGGGCGACCCGCCTCGCCTCCGCGATGTATGGGGACTCGATGTGGTCGATGTCCTCGTCGACGAACTCCCGGAGCAGGCCTCGGTGCGCGAGGCGGCCCGTTCGGTGGGCCTCGACGCGGCACGGCTGGCGCGGCTGAGCGCCGGGGTGTTCGATACGCAGCTCAAGGTCCCGGTTCGCCGCACGGCCCGGCACATCCTCTCGGAGGCCGATCGCGTGGACGCAGCCGAGGCCGCGCTGCTCGAAGGCGACCTGGTGCGGTTCGGCAAGCTCCTCAATCAATCGCACGACAGCCTGCGCAACGACTTCCGGTGCAGCACCCCGGCGCTCGACAGGCTATGCGCAGCGATGCGGCGGGCCGGGGCGCTGGGCGCGCGGCTCACCGGCGCGGGGTTCGGCGGGTTCGCGGTTGCGGCTGCGCGCGAGGATGCCGCCCCCGCGATCATCGAGGCGGCGGAGAAGGCCACCGGCGGGCCCGCCTTCGAAGTCCGGGCGAGCGCCGGGCTCGAAGTGCAGTGATCACGAAGGCGGTGCTGCTGGCGGCCGGCCGCGGGACGCGCCTCGGCGCCCTCACGGCCGAGACGCCCAAGCCGCTGCTCGACGTCGGCGGACGCCCGGTTATCGTGCGCATCCTCGAAGGGCTCGTGGCGGCGGGCATTCGCGAAGCCGTCGTGGTCACCGGCCATCTGGCCGATGCGCTGCGGCGGGGCATCGAAGCCGCGGACCTGCGCGGGGTACGGCTCGAGTTTCGACGACAGGAAACGCTCGACGGGACCGCCCGGGCGCTCGCGCTCGCCCGCGATTTCGTGGGCGACGACACGTTCTTCTTCGGCTGGGGCGACATCGTCGTGCGGCCCGAAAACTACGCGACGGTCCTGCGTGCGGCAGTCCGGGACGTCGCGGCAGTCATCGCAGTGAACGAAGTCGACGACCCGGCCGGGGGTGCGGCGGTGTACGTCGACGACGCGCTCCGGGTGCAGCGCATCGTCGAGAAACCCCCGCCCGGGACGTCGTCCACGCGCTGGAACAATGCCGGGTTCGGCGTGCTAACGGCGCGTGCCTGGCCGGCCATCGAGGCCCTGAAACCATCGCCCCGGGGCGAGTACGAACTCCCGCAGGCGATCGCTGCGCTCGCCGGGGCGGGCGAGAAAGTGGTAGCGGTACCGGTCGAAGGCCCGTGGTTCGACATCGGCACGCCGGAGGACCTGGAGGCGGCGCGCCGCGCGTTCGCCTAGCCGCCGGCCGGTGGCGTCTCGTCGAGCGGCGCCGAACGGCCCGCGAAGACATCGTCGACGCGGCGGAGCATGCGCTGGGCAAGCCGCACAGAGAGCGCGAGGTCGTCGGCGCCCTGGAGCCCGGCCTGCGAGACGGCATGCACGACGCGCCCGGTGCGGAAGCAGATCACCGTTTCGAGCGTCGTCCCGAAGGTCTGGTTTGGCTGGCGCACCTGGAACCCGGCTGCTTCATCGCCGATGCGCGGCACGTCGAACTCCACGATGGGGCTTCGCTCATCGAGCAGCATCCCGCAGAACCCGCGGATTGACTCCCGGGCGGTGTCTTCGTCGACGTAGAGCGTCGATTGTGTGGTAACCGAGATGGTCTCACCGAGGTGCTCCAGCGGGTTCTCCCACGTGTAGTAGGCGACGTGATTGCGAACACGGCCCTGCGCCTGTAGCTGGGCCCTGGCGGTATCGGGGTTGTCGGGCGAGAGGAGGAGCGCCCAGTCGTTGTTGTCGAACCCGCCGCCTTCGACGAACTGGATGCCGAGGGGCAGGTCGACGTTGCGGAGTTGCATGCCCTCGAGGTCGTAGTCTTCGTCGGGCTGCGTGAGCGAGTAGCTGGAGCCGTCGCCGTCGCTCGTCAGCGCCCAGCCGACCAGCGCCGCCGAAACCGCGAGCGCGAGGAACACGACGCCGAGCATGGCCGCGAACACCGCGCGGTTCGCTCCGCCCTGCGGGGGCGGCGGCACGGGGGGTGCGGGCATCGGTGCGGCGGGCTCGGAAGGTTCGGCTGAAGCCGGGGGAGGAGGTGCTTCGGCTGCCGCCCTCTCCCGGTCGTACTCGGCACGCCGTTCCGGGTTCCCGAGGACGCTGTACGCCTCCTCGATCTGCGTGCGCCGTTCGGCGTCGTCCCCTGCGGCCTCGAGTAGCCGGCGGTAGGCGTCGTCGATTGCTGGCTGCTCCACATCCGGCCAGACCTGGAGCACCCGGTAGTAGTCGATGCGTTTGTCTGCCACGTCCCACCCTGTGCGCCAGCGTGGCGCGCGTTGATTCTGCCAGAAGCGAGGTGGGCGCCGTAACCCGTACCGGGAGTGCGCGAGAGCCCGTATAGTGCGCGCGAATCCCACCCGGAGGCTGCGTGATGTCCCTCTCCGTCGAAGATCAGCTCGCCATTCAGCAACTCTACGCCCGCTACAACCACGCCATCGACTTCGGCCGCGCGGAGGAGTGGGCCAACTGCTTCACCGCGGACGGCGTGTTCTCGTCGGGTGCGGCCGGCGAGTATACGGGCCGGGATGCGCTCACCGAGTTCGCGAAGGGCTTTTCGTCGCGCATCAAGGGGCGCCACTGGACCAACAACCTCGTCCTCGAAGCCGACGGCGACGGCGCGCGCGGCAGCTGCTACCTCCAACTCCTGCGCCTGGGCGGCGAATCGCCCGTCATCATGCTGACGGGCGTCTACGAGGACGCGCTCGTTCGCACGCCCGAGGGCTGGAAGTTCTCGCGGCGCACCGTTCACGCCGACGCTTGACGCACCGCGCCCGTCCCGTCTTACTGAACGGCGGCCTGCATGAAGTCGTTTGCATTCTCGGTCGTCGTTCTGACGGCGTGTGTCCTGGTCGTCGCGGCGGTGGTGTTTCAATCGGGGCGGGCGCGCAACACCCTGCGCTTTCTTCGGAACGCGGCGTGGCTCTACATCGCCGGGATCGTCCTGCTGGCGCTGTGGCGGCTCTGGAGCGATGGGCTCTAGCGCGTCCCGGTGCACACTGAGCGCATGAAGGTCCTCGTCGCGCCCCAGGAATTCAAAGGCAGTCTCTCTCCCGACGAAGCGGCGTTCGCCATCGCAGCCGGCATCCGCGCCGCGCGGCCCGGCTGGGAGTTCGACGTGCTCCCGCTGTCCGATGGCGGCCCCGGCTTCGTGACAGCGATGCGTGCCGCCCTCAACGGCGACGTCCGCGCAACGGTGGCGCTCGACCCGCTGGGCCGAAAGGTGGTCGCGCGTTACTCGTGGTCCGGTCGCAACAACCTCGTCGCGGTCGAAGCCGCACAGGCGAACGGGCTCTTCCACCTCCGTCCGGACGAACGCGACCCGCTGCGCGCCGACACCTTCGGCGTGGGCCAGCTGCTGCTCGCCGCCGCCGAGGACGAGCCGAAGACGCTCATCGTCGGGGTGGGTGGCAGCGCGACCACAGACGGAGGCGCCGGGATGGCGCGTGCGCTTGGCGCGCGGCTGCTCGACGCGGATGGCCGCGAACTGGGCCCCGGGGGCGCCGAACTCGTCCGTCTCGACCGCATCGAATGGAAGCGCCCGCAGGAGTTCGACCGCATCGTGGACATCGCCGTCGCGACCGATGTCACGAACCCGCTGACCGGGCCCAACGGCGCCGCCCGCGTGTACGGCCCGCAAAAGGGCGCGACGCCGGACGACGTGGAGGTACTCGACCGTGCGCTCACGCACTACGCAGCGGTCGTTCGCCGCGATCTCGGCGTCGACGTCGAGCAGCTTCCCGGGAGCGGGGCAGCGGGCGGGCTGGCCGCGGGCCTCGTCGCGTTCCTCGGTGCGCGCATCGTAAGCGGGTTCGACGTGGTCGCAGAGGCGACGAACCTGCTGGCCCGGTTCGAAGCCGCAGACATCGTCGTCACCGGGGAAGGGTCGTTCGACAGCCAGTCGCTACAGGGGAAGACGACCGGGCGGCTGCTCGAGATGGCGAAGCGCACCGGGAAGCGCGTGGTCGTGTTCGCTGGCCGGGCGTCGGCCGAGGCGCCCGAGCTCCATACACTCGCCGAGCTTGAACCGGACGCCGGGCGTGCGATGGCGGAAGCAGCGCCACTGTTGACCGAACTGGCGCGACGCTGGGCCGCTGGCACCGCCTGACGTGGCCAGTGGGACCTTCTAGCTCGTTATCGGTTCTGTGGACGGCGTTCGACTTCGAACGGCGGCCGGTGCAGCAGGACATCCCCGGCGCAGTACAGCCAGTCGAGCCGGAGCACATACGATTTCCTGGCAACCTGGCGCTGCTCAGTCGACCAGCGCCGCGATTACCTCGTCGATGATGGCATCGGCCTTTTCGCGCATCTCGTCGTCGGTCGCGTCCTGGATTGGATGGGGGACGAAGATGCGGCGGACCTCGGGCAAACCGAGCGCCTTCGCCTGCACTTCGGCGGCGTCGACGAACTCAGTCGAAGCGATGAAGACCGAAGGAATGCCCTGGATTTCGAACCATGTCGTGTCGTGCACACTGCACGTCGTACATGATCCTCAATCAGCGAGCGCTTCGATAACGAAGGCACACTCCTCGGCGATTTTCTTGCGCAGGTCTTCCGGCGCGGGCTTCGTGAACGTCGGCTTGCTGTAGCGGCGGAACTCGACACCGGGCAGCCGCTCGCGCAGGCGCTCTTCGATGCGGTCGATGAGCACATTGCCGCGCGGCTTCGAGATGTCGAGCAGCGCCACCGTGCCCGAAATGCCTTCCGGGCGCGCCGCGAGCGAACGCCGGACGGGGACTCGCTCGTCGGTCGGGTCAAGGATGGTCGTCATAGTCACCTCCCGGTGCGGGGAGTATAGCGCCCTTCACGACGTCGCCCAGAGGACGTCGCCGTGCAGGTTCGGGTCGTGTTCGCGGGCAGCAAATTCGGCGTATTCGCGCTTGCTTTCGCCGATGGTGGTTCTCGCACCGTGCCCGGGGTAGATCACGGTGTCGTCGGGCAGGGCGTAGAGGTGCGTCGTGATGGACTCGATCTCCTGCCGCAGCGCCTCGGGCGAAGCGGAGCGGCCGGGCCCGCCCGGGAAGAGCGTGTCGCCGACGAAGGCGTGGCGGCCGTGGACGAAGGTGGTGCTGCCGGGCGTGTGGCCGGGCACGCTGAGCACCCGGAAGGGGATTTGACCCACCGCGATCTCCTGTCCGTGGGTGACCGGCTCGTCGAGCTGGCCTTCCTTGAGCCACGGCTCGCGCGCATCGGCATAGAGCTTGCAGCCGAACTCGGCCTTCAGCGCGCCGATGCCGGCGGTGTGGTCCGGGTGGGAGTGGGTCAGCAGGATGGCGCCCGGCCGGACACCGGCCTCGCGTGCGATGGCGATGGCCTTCTCGGGTTCGTCCGGGGCATCGATAAACGCAGCCTGGTTCGTGGCAGCGTCGATCACGAGGAAGATGTTGTTCGCGTAAGCGCCGGCGGGGCCGCCCGCCAGGATCACCAGGTTGCCGTCCTCGATGCGCTCCATCTCGTACCTCCGCTAGTCGGGGCAGAGCCTACCAGACAGAGCGCCGGGCGGTCAGGGGTCCCGGGGTTCACGTTCGTATGCGAGGAGGCCGCCCTTCCGGAGGCGCAACTATCGGGCTGCGAGGCAACTGATACCGGCGCAATCCCGCACTTGATCACGATTCCGCCCCCGGGGCGAAACCATGGACGGGCGTTCGCACGCCGGCCCGCGTTCGGGCGGGCTGGGGGACCAGATGACACAGCACGGGTTCCGCGTCCTGACGCGAGACGGAGAGTTCTTCGGACGCCTCGCCCATGTCGCGGGCGACATCGAGACGGGACGGCCGGCCGGGCTGGTAGTCCACCGGAACGGGCAGCAGTATCTGTTGCCGCTCAACACGGTGCTGCGGCACGAGGCGAACGAGGTCGTTCTGCGGGGCTACGCCCGGGACTACGAGGACCTTCCTCCGTTTACCGGAGCCGGGTATCGGCTGATCGACCGCGAAATCGAGCGCGAAGAGACCCTTCGCTGGATGAAGGAGCTGGGCGTGGAAGACTACCAGATTGGCGAAGAGGAACTCGACGAGACCATGCCGAACGAGCGGCCGCTGCACACGGGGGCAGAGAACCCGCACCGCGTGCCAATTAAGAAGAACGGCAAGTCCACGAGTCCCATCGCTTCGGACCCGACGGACATGAACGAACCGAACGAGGAGATGCGGGAACGCACCCGCAGCGATAAGCATTAAGCCCGGCACGAAGGCCGGGCTTTTTCGGTCATCTACAACGCCAGGGCGTTGGCGATCTCGTCCTCGTTAAGGTCCGGACCGACGACAGCGCAGTGCACGCGGCCGTTCGCGAAGAGGCGCTTGGCCAGTGCCTGGACGTCTTCGGCGGTGACCCGTTCGAACTGCTCGACGACGTGTTCGATGGTCTCGATTTCGCCCCGGGTGATCATCATCTCGCCGTGGCGCTGGCCGAGCGAATGAGCGGTTTCGAGCGACAGGCGGAAACGGCCGATCGAGTGATCCTTCGCCTTGCGGAGTTCGTCTTCGGGGACAAGCTCGGTGCAGAGCCGGGTGGCCTCGGCGAGGCAGACGCGGATGGTTTCGCTGAGCCTGTCGCGGTTCACACCGGCCGAGATGGTGAACACGCCAGCATCGGCGAGGAAGCCGTAGCCGGACGCGACCGAGTAGGCGAGGCCGCGGCGCTCGCGCACTTCGCGGAAGAGCCGCGACGACATCCCGGCGCCGAGCACGTCGTTCAGGATGCGCAGGGTGAACCGGTCGGGGTCGTTGCGGCCGAAGATCGGCAGGCCGAGGTACATGCTGCACTGGTCGACCTTGCGCGAGTCGATGACAACCTGCTGGCCGTAGACGTCGGGGTCGTACGGCTGCACCTCGGGCACGTCGCCGGGCGGGACATCACGGAAGAGCGGCTCGGCGAGCTTGAGCACCTGTTCGTGCGTCACGTTGCCGGCCACGCTGAGCACCATGTTCGACGGGTGGTACCAGGTGGCGATGTGCTCGAGGAAGTCGGGCCGGTTCATCTGCTCGACGAGCTCGACGGTGCCGCCGACATCCCAGCCGGGCGGCTGCGGCCCGTACACGGCAGTGCCGATGAGGCGCCCGGCCCAGGCGCCGGGGTTGTCGTGGTTCCGCTTCAGCTCCTGCTGCACGACCGCGCGTTCGCGGTCGATCTCCTCCTGCTCGAGCTTCGAGTTCAGGAGCATGTCGGCGGTGACATCGAGCGCCGTCGCGAGGCGGTCGTAGGGCACGATGTTCCAGTAGCAGGTGAACTCTTTGTTGGTGTACGCGTTGAGCGTGCCGCCGGCGCCTTCGATCTCCTGCGCGATCATGACGGCGTCGGGGCGGCGCTCGGTGCCCTTAAACACCATGTGTTCGAGGAAGTGGGTAATGCCGTTAAGCCGCTGCGGTTCGGACCGCGAACCAACACCCACGAACAAATTGACCGATGCGGCCTGAGTGGTCGGGATGGGCGTTGTGACGATGCGCAGACCGTTCGGCAGCGTCGTAGTTTCCCAGGTGATGGCCAAAACGGACTCCTTTAGCGGCGCCAGTAGCGGTAATCGCGCATTCTACGGGGGATTCCGTGTACCGGAAGCCGCCCGAACTGGCAGTGGTAATTTCTGGTAATAGCCGGCGAATGCTGGCAGGCGTGCGCGCCGGTCAGGACGGGTTCGCGCCGTCGCGGCGGGCGAGATACTGGGCCCAGAGCTCGTCGCGCTTGCGCGCGCCGCGCCGATAGCCGATCTGACCGAAGATGATCGGCCCGAAGAGCTGTGCGAGCACGTACCCACCGCCGAGCAGGACCGCGAACGCGAGCGCCGGGTGGCCCAGCCAGCCGGGAGCGAACACAACCAGCCAGAGGAACAGCGCCATTGCGATCAGCAGGCCCAGGAACGCGCCCGAGTGGACCCAGCGCGCTTCGATCCGCTGCTTCCACCAGTAGGCGCGCAGCACGTCCTGCGGGATTTCGTCGACGGTGCCGACCTTCGCGATGGTGTGGCCGCAGAAGGGGCACTCCTCGTCGGTCTCGCGCAGGCGCGCGTAGCAAAAGCCGCAGAACCGCCCTTTGACCGGTACCTTTCGCGCCAGCCGTTCTTCCATTTTCTCCTGCAGGCGCTCGAGGTACGGGTAGGGCGTTTCGTAGCCGGCAACACCGGCGGGGGCCGGTTGATCGGAGGCAGTCATCTGGCTCACGAGTCTAGCGAAGCAGGGTTCGGCATCGGAGGCAAGGTACTACGGCTCCGAGCGGGCGGGCGCGAGCTGCGCGACGAGTTCCCGGGCCGCATCGAGCTGGTCGGCGGGCAGGTTGATGTACCCGGTTTCTTCGATGATCTCGGCGAGTTCGGTGTAGGCGAATTCGAAGAACTCCAGGAGCGTCGACTGCTCGCGGAGGCGCTCCTGGTTGGCGTAGAAGTACAGCGTTCGTGACAGCGGCTGGTACTGGCCGGACCGCGCTGCCTCGGCGGTGGGCGGCACGCAGCCGTTGCCGTTGTCGATTTCGACCGCCCGGACGGAGCTCCCGGCTTCCTGGTAGTACGCGAACCCGAGGTAGGCGATGCCGAACGGGTCCTCGCGGACGCCAACAGCGATGATGTTGTCGTCTTCCGATGCATTGCCGTTCGTGCGGTGCGAAAAATCGCGCCCGTCGCCTTCGAGCACCACTTCGGTGAAGTAATCGAACGTGCCGGAATCGGCGCCGGGGTGGTAGAGGTTGATGGCCTGGTCGGGCCATTCGGGCCGCACCTCGCGCCAGGTTCGCGCGCCGCCGTGACGGAAGATGTCGGCGAGTTCGTCGACGGTCAGACACTGGAGGAACTGGTTCCGTTCGCTCACCAGCACGGTGATGGCGTCGACGGCGACCGGGAACTCGACGATCTCGGTGATGCCCTTGCGGGCACAGGCGTCGCGTTCATCCTGGGTGATCGGGCGGGAAGCGGCTGCGACGTCGATGTCGCCCCGGCAGAACTTTTCGAACCCGCCGCCGGTACCGGAGATGCCGACTTTGACCTGGACGCGGCGGCCGTGCGCGAACTCCTCGGCGAGCGCCTGGGCGATGGGGTAGACGGTGGATGAACCGTCGAGCCGCACCTGGTCGGGGCGCGAAAAGTCGCACCCTCGGACAAGAAGGAACGGGATGAGCGCCAGGAGGACCAGGAATGCGACCGCCGTAAGCGGACGGGCGATGCCGTTGAGCACGTGTTAACAGTACCGCGTTCGGCGGTTCGGGCGAGTGATGAAGGAAAGGACTAGCGCGGGCTGCCGGTGCGGCTCCAGATGGTCGTCCAGCCTTCGGTGCCGACGATGGCGTTCGCGAGGGCCTGGCGCTCCAGCTGTTCGAGCTGCCGTATCGCCTTATCGAGTTCGGCGTTGGCCTCGGCGGAGATGGCAGCGAGCCGTTCGCGGAGCGGGCGCAGCGCGTCGCGCTCTTCGAGCCCGCGGATGCTATGCGGCCAGACGAAGAAGGAGAAGTTCTTCGGCAGGCCGAACTGTCCGCGGTGCTGCCCGAGCCAGAGGTACCGCTCCTGGACGCTGCCAACAGGCGGGACAACCGCAACCAGCGGACCGGCATCATCGTTGAAGCGCGTATCGACCAGCAGCCGTTCCGGGAAGATGGCGAATCCCAACGTCAGCACGTCGGCGTTCTCTAACACCTGCCGAACGGCGTTCATGTCCACTTCCATTCCGTTCTCGGTCAACATCGTTCGCACTCCCGATGGCAGTCGATGCTGGTGGGTTCCAACGACCTGATGAAAAGAGGGGGTGGGCTTTCGCCGCACCCCCTCCGACACCCCCGGGGAATCCCGGAGGGGACGCGATTAGTACATCGGCGGGGCGGCCGGGGCGGCCTGCTGCTGCTTCTCCGGCAGGTCGGTCACCAGGCAGTTCGTGGTGAGGACCATGGCGCCGATGGAAACAGCGTTCTCGACGGCCGACCGGGTCACCTTGGCCGGGTCGATGATGCCGCGCTCGACCATGTCGACGTCGAGCTCGTCGCGGGCGGCGTCGTAGCCGCGGCCCTTCTCGAGTTCGCGGACTTCGGCGACGATGACGGAGCCGTCCTTGCCGGCGTTGATGGCGATGCGGCGGAGCGGCTCTTCGAGCGCGCGGCGGAGGATGTTCACGCCGGTGGCCTCGTCGCCTTCGAGCTTCACGTTATCGAGCGCCGGGATGACGTTCAGGAGGGCGACACCACCGCCGGGCACGATGCCCTCTTCGACGGCCGCGCGGGTCGCGCTGAGGGCGTCCTCGACGCGGTGCTTCTTCTCCTTCAGCTCGACTTCGGTGGCGGCGCCGACTTTGATGACGGCGACGCTGCCGGCGAGCTTGCCAAGGCGTTCCTGGGCCTTTTCGTGGTCCCAGTCGCTCTTGGCCTCATCGAGGATGGCGCGGATCTGGGCGATGCGGGCGTCGATGTCTTCCTTGCGGCCCTTGCCCTCGATGATGGTGGTCTCTTCCTTGGTGGAGACAACGCGGCGGGCCTGGCCAAGGTCGCTGATATCGACGCTTTCGAGGGTGCGGCCGATTTCCTCGCTGATGACGGTACCGCCGGTGAGCACGGCGATGTCGCCGAGGTTGTCCTTCTGGCGGTCGCCGAAGCCGGGGGCCTTCACAGCGAGGATGTTGATCGTGCCGCGGAGCTTGTTCACGGCGAGCGTCGCGAGGGCTTC
>CAZWBW010000020.1:0-20843 GCA_964632355.1 uncultured Anaerolineaceae bacterium
GGTGGCGGGGGTCGCGTGGGGGGCGGCGGTGTTCGTGTTCGTGCTGCTGCGCTTCGCCGCGCTCCTGACGCTTCCAGTCGGCGGCCCCGAGGCGATTCACCTCGCGGGTGCGTGGCAGGCGAGCATCGGCGCGACGGATGACCGGTTCGTACCCACGCTGTTCCAGGCGCTCTCGGCGCTGGTGTTCGAAGCGACCACCTCTCAAGCAGGACCGCGCCTGCTGGCGCTGGTCGCTACTGCGACGGTCCCGGGTGCCCTCTGGATGCTGCGGCCAGTGCTTGGGAACGGTGGGGCGCTTGTGGCGCTGCTGCTGCTTGCGCTCGACCCCATCGGGCTGTGGTTCGGCGCTTCGGCCTCGGCGATGGGATTCGATGTGGCGGCCAGCGCGTGGCTGCTGGTGCTGCTGCTCCGGGGCGGGGTACCAGCGCCGGTGTACGCGGTGGCCGGCTTCTTCATCGCGGTGACGGGCCCGCTGCCACTCTCGTTGCTCGCCGGGTGGGCCATCGTCGTGCTGCTCCGGCGGGAACCCGCCGACGCGACGAAGCTCGGGTTCGGCGCTGGGGGCGTGGTGGCCGGCATCCTCGCGACGAGCGCCGAGTTTGGATACGGATTCGACGACCTGGTAGTGGCGCCGTTCGACCTCTTCGCCGCCGGGTTCGACGACGACTGGTCCACGGCTACCACGGCCGACCTGCTGGCGCTGTACGCGTGGCCGATTGTGCTTCCGGGCGTGGCCGCCGCGGGCTTCGAGCTCTGGCGCGTAGCGAAACACGAACGGGTAGAGCGAGCGCGCCTGGTACTCGCCGGCTGGCTGGCGGTGGGGCTCGCGTGGTTCGCCGCCAGCGCTGCCAGCGGGCAGGCGCTTCCCCTGCTGGCTCTAACGATTCCTTCGGCGCTGCTGCTCGGGCCGGTACTGCCCCGCGTGGCGCTCGCGATGGTGCACGCGGACTGGCGGTGGGCACGGTACCTGCTGCCGTTCGCCGGTGCGGCAGCGCTGCTGGCGCTGGCCATCGTGGTCGACTGGGCTTCCGACGGCGATGTTGGCGGGCTCCGGGAGCAGGTGCTGGCGGTTGTCTGGACGCTGCTCGGGATCGCGGCACTGGTGATGGTGGGCTCGCAGCGGGAGTCGCGGCCGGCGCTGGCGGCAGCGGGGTTCGCGGTGGGCGCGCTCGCTCTGCTGCCCGGATCCCTGAACGTTGCGCTCTCGCCCGACGACGAACCGCTTCCGTCGCCCGTTTCGCCGCAGCAGGGCCGCGTGCTCCGAAACGCAGCCCTCGAGCTGGCCGAGGTGGACGGCGGAACGGTAGTGGTGCACCCGGACCTGAAAGAGCAGATTACGTGGCCTTTCCGGGACTCTGGAAAGATAGTCGTCGCGTCGCAGGTTCCGCTCGATGCCGCGGTGGTCATCTGGCCGGCGGATGCGCCCCGGCCGGAAGGGCTGTCGGTGGTTGAGGGGGAATGGAGCCTGCGCCGTGAGATCGAACCACCGACCGGCGGCCTTCTTGAGTACCTGGGCTGGTTCATCGACCGGAGCTCCGCCGACATCAGCCCCGACCGTGTCGCCGTCTATAGCAAGGCGAACCAATGACCGCTGATTCCACCACTGCGCAGCCCGGCGCCCGACTTACCTCGCTCGAAGCAGTGCTTACCCGCCGCCTCGCGGTGACGTGGGAGATGGCGCTATACACGGTCGTGTTCGCGGCGGCGTTCGGACTGCGATTCTGGGACCTCGGGTCGCGGGCACTGCACCACGACGAAAGCATCCACGCTCAGTGGTCGTGGCGGCTCATCCAGGGGGACTACACGCACAGCCCAATCTTCCACGGTCCGCTGTATTACCACGTGCAGGGGCTGTTCTTCCTGGTTTTCGGCGATAGCGACTACACCTCGCGGCTTTCGGCGGCGGTGTTCGGAATGGGCATCGTCGCGCTGCCCTTGCTGCTGCGAAAGCGGCTCGGGCGCGTCGGGACGTTCGCGGCGGTCGCGTTCATTGCGTTCTCACCGACGCTGGTCTACTACAGCCGGTTCTTCCGCGAAGACATCTACATGGCGCTCTTCACGCTGCTCACGGTGATTTCCACGTGGCGGTATCTCGACGAAGGGCGCGAACGATGGCTGTACGTGTTCGCGGCGGCGTTCGTGGGCGCGGTCCTTGTGAAGGAGGGCGCCTTCCTGACGTTCGCGGTGTTCCTCATCTACCTCGACTTGCACCTCAGTGTGGACCTGGGGCGGCGGATGCTGCGCGCCCGCGGGCTCGAGGGCGACGCGTGGCGCCGGGTGGCGATGACGTTCTTCCTCGCGCCGTACGCGTGGATCATCGCGGCGCTCTGGCCGTTCACTCCGGGCCTCCGGCGCAGGTTCGATCTCGGCGACGAACTGCCGCGGGCGGGCGATCTCCTGGTGCTGCTCGGAACGTTCACGGTGCCGCTGCTCACGCCAATGCTGCGCGTCTTCCTGCTCGAACCGCTCGGCATTCTGGAGAAAGACCGGCTGAACTGGCAACAGAACTTCGCCGGCGGGTCGATTTCCATGAACGATGCGCTCGCGCTGGCGGGGCTGTTCGCGATCACGACGAGCGCGGCGGCGTTCATTGGGCTGCAGTGGCGAGCGCGGACCTGGGGCATCGCGTTCGCCGCCGGGGCGCTCGTGTACCTGACGTTCATGACCTCGTTCTGGACGAACGAGATGGGGCTCGTGAGCGGGCCGTGGGGTTCGCTCGACTACTGGTACTCGCAGCACGACGCCACGCGCGGCGACCAGCCGTGGGTCTACTACTACCTGCTGATGCCCGCGTACGAGTTCCTGCCGCTCGCCATCGCGCTCGGTGGTGCGTGGTGGTCGCTGGTGCGTGGGAACGCGTTCTCGCGGTTCCTGTGGGCATGGCTGGTGGGCATGTGGCTGGCGCTTTCGTGGGGCGGGGAAAAGATGCCGTGGCTCAACGTGCACCTTGCGCTGCCTGCGGCGGTGCTCGCAGCGTGGACCGTGCAGCGCGCCTGGAACGCGTGGCGGGAGCACCCGGCACCGCGCAGCCTTGTACTGCCGCTCGCCGGTATCGCGGTGATTGCAGCCGGTGGCATGGCGCTCATCGCATTCCTGCCGGGCGGCGGGCTGTACGCCGGTCTTCGGATTGTGGTGCTGCTGGCGGTGGTCGGGGCGATCGGGTTCACCGCGCAGCCGTGGGGCCGCCGGGCGATTCCCACGGTTGCAGTGGTCGCCTGTGTCGGCGGACTGGCGTTCTTCTCGCTGCGAACCATGAGCGGCGTTGTGTTCGAACGAGGCGACGTGCCGAAGGACATGCTGATCTACACGCAGAGCTCGCCCGCGATCCCCGACCTGAAAACCGAGATCGACCGGCTCGCCGAAGCCACCGGGCTGGGAAAGAACCTGCCCATCGCGGTGGACTCCTCGGATTCGTTCGCCTGGCCGTGGGCGTGGTACCTCCGCGACTACAAGGCTGTGTCCTACGCCGACATGTCGAACGGCACGCCTCGCGGGGCGTACCAGGTGCTGTTGGTGAACAACAACAACGTCAACAAGGTGAACGATTCGCTTGCCAACACCGGGATCCTCTACGGGAGCCCGCGCCGGTACCCGCATCGCTGGTGGTTCGACGAGAAGTACAAGGAAGCGATGGCGGTGAACGCCGGGCAAAACTGCACGGCGCAATACGGGGATTGCGGGCCGTTCCGCCTCGCCACGTGGAAGCACATCTTCAGCAACATCTTCGACGGCAGCTGGCCAAAGACGTGGGCGCTGTACATCCGCGACCACGACCCGGACCGGCTGTGGGGCGAAACCAGCGTGGAGGACCGGCGCTGCTCGACCTGCGGTTCGGTGGATGCGTGGGCGTATTTCCCGGCGAACTTCGACCCGGCGACGGGCAACCTCTCGGCGCGCCCAATCGAGGCGCCGGAACCGACGCGCGACAGCGCGGGCCGGCTGCAGATTGGCGGCATCGGGCTGCTCCCGGGGCAATTCATGGCGCCTGCGGACGTGGCGGTGGACGCTGACGGGAACGTGTACGTGATCGACACGGCGACGAGCCGCCTGCAGAAGTTCGACGCGGACGGCAACTTTGTCGCAAGCGTGGACGTGCGGGCCAACGCGGGCGACGTGAACGAAGCCTCGGAGCCGTGGGGGCTGGGCATCGCGCCCGACGGGACGATCGCCGTGGCCGACACGTTCGGGTGGAAGGTGCGGTTGTTCGACAGCGAACTCAACCGCATCGGCGAGTTCGGGCGCGCGCCGGACGATATCGACCCCGCTTCGAACCCGGAACCAGACGAGCTCTACGGGCCGCGAGACGTGGCGTTCGACGCCGACGGGAACCTCTGGGTAACCGACACCGGCTTCGACCGCATCGTGGTCTTCACCCGAGACGGCCAGCATGTCCGCACCATCGGCGCGGGCGAAGGTCCGGGCGAGGGCCAGTTCGACGAGCCGGTGGGCATCGACATCGCCAGCGACGGCACGGTGTTCGTGGCCGACATGTTCAACGCGCGGGTGGTGATGCTGAACCCGGACGGGAGCTGGCGCAGTGCGTTCGCGGTCGACGGCTGGGGTGGCCGCGCCGTGACGGACAAGCCCTACCTCACGGCGCTTCCCGACGGGAACGTCGCTGTGACCGTCCCGAACGCGAACACGGTGCGCATCTACGACCGGAACGGCGAGGTTGTGGAACTGCTCGGCTCGGGCGCGAGCGACTTCCAGAACCCGGTCGGGATCGCCAGTGGGGCGGGCGGCACGTGGGTGGTCGAATCGGGGAACGGCCGGGTGCGACAGTTCGTGCTGCGTTGAACGAGGGGATACCCTGATTTCACGCGACTGCAATACGCGAACGCATGGCGACCACCCTGACTTTCGCGAATCTGACCGGGGCTGATGGTACGCTGTCGCCAAGCGCGTTGGGGGCCGCCGCCTCCGGCATCGCCCGATCTACCGAGCCGTAAGGACTGCCCATTGTTCCGTTCGCTTCGATTCTGGGCTGGTGTGGCCGTGAGTGCGGTCTTCATCGCCCTGTTCCTGCGCGCAACGCATCCCCGCGAAATCGCGGATGCGCTGGAGGCGGCCAACTACTGGTACCTCCTGCCGGCCGGAGTGGTGCTGTTCATCGCGATCTGTGCGCGGTGCGTCCGCTGGTCGGTGCTCATGCGGCCGGTGAAACCGATGTCGCCGGTGCAGTTGTTCCCGTACGCCATCATCGGCTACATGGCGAACAACCTGCTCCCCGCGCGTGCGGGCGAGGTGGTTCGCGCCGTCATTCTTGGCGAGCGTGAGCACGTCTCGCGCACGGGCACCTTCGGCACGATTGCGGTGGAGCGGCTGTTCGACGGCTGCACGCTGGTGCTCCTGCTGCTGGTTTCGGGCCTGTGGGTGGGGTTCGACGACGGGCGACTGCAGGCGATCGCCATCGCTTCGACCATTCTGTTTGTGGCCGCGGTGACGGGGTTCTACCTGCTCACGCTTTCGGAGGCGCGTGCCCAGCGAGTGATGCACCGGCTGGTGAAGATCCTGCCGAAGCGGCTCGAGGACCAGGCCGAGCACATCGCCGATGAACTCGTTTCCAGCCTCCGGTCGGTGCACGATTTCCGGCCGCTGGCGCTGGTGGTGCTATTCAGCATCATCGCGTGGACAGTCGAAGGCGCGGCGTACGCGGTCATCGGACTCGGGTTCGACTTGAATGTCGGGTTCGCGCACTACCTGCTGCTGCTTTCGGCTTCGAACCTTGCGATCATCATCCCGACGTTCTTCGGGGGCACCGGGCCATTTGAGTGGGCCACGAAACTGGTGCTCCGCAGCGCGGGGGTGGGTGCCGCGACGGCGAGCGCCTACGCGGTTGTCGCACACGCATTCATCCTGATTCCCACGACAATCCTCGGCCTCCTGATCTTCTGGAGCTTCGGACTGTCGTTCCGGAGGGTCGCGCGGCGCGTGGAGGCGGAGGAAGCGGAGGTGGCTGCATGAGAGTCGGCATTGTCGGCGCCGGAGTACTTGGGCTTTCGGCGGCGCGGCGGCTTCGCGAACAGGGCCACGAGGTGACGATCTTCGAAGGCAAAGACGACGTCGGCGGCCAGGTTGTCACGTTCGAAGTTGGCGGCGAACGACTCGAGTGCTTCTACCACCACATCTTCACGAACGACACCGTCTGCATCCGCTACATCGAGGAGATGGGCTTCGGCGACCGGCTGAAGTGGATCGAATCGAAGGTCGGGATCCTCCGGAAGGGACGGCTGTGGCCGTTCGTGACGCCGATCGACCTGCTTCGCTACCGCCCTGTGCCGCTGATCGGCCGGATTCGGCTGGGGCTGGCGGCATTGTGGCTGCGGCGCCAGCACAACTGGAAGAAGTACGAAGGCATCACTGCGCGGGAGTGGATGGAGCGCGCGGTCGGGAAGAAGGCGTTCAACGCCGTGTGGGGGCCGCTGCTTCGCGGCAAGTTCGCCGACCAGGCCGATAAGGTCGGGATGACGTGGCTGTGGGGGAAGGTGTACCTGCGGTTCGCGTCGCGGAAGGGCGCCGGCGGTGTGAAGGAGCAACTCGGGTACCTCGAGGGCTCGTTCAACCTGTACATCGAGGAACTGGCGCGCCGCCTCATGGCCGATGGGGTGACCATCCACCTGAACACGCCGGTCGAAGAGGTCGCAACCGAAGGCGGACGCGTGAAGGGCATCCGGGCGAACGGCGAACTGCACGAGTTCGACCAGGTGCTCATGACCACGCCAAACGTGATCACCACGAAGATCGCGCCAGGGCTGCCGGCGGAGTACCGGGAGATCCTGGAGCGCGTGCGGTACCAGTGGGCGACGTGCCTGGTGCTGGCGCTCGACCGGCCGCTGAGCGAGTACTACTGGCTGAACATCGCGGACCCGCTACCGTTCGTGGCGTGCGTCGAACACACGAACTTCATGCCGCCCGAGAAGTACGGGGGGAACCACATTGTGTACCTGTCGAACTACGCTTCGCCGGACAACCCGGTGCTACAGATGAACGCCGACGAGGTGTTCGAGGCGTACTACGAGGGGATTAAGCGCATCAACCCAAAGTTCGACCGGAGCTGGGTGCGCCAGAAGTGGCTGTTCAAGGACCCGGGCGGCCAACCGGTGATCACCACGAACTACTCGCGGCAGATTGCGCCGATGCGCACGGGCATCGAAGGGCTGTACCTCGCGAACACGACGCAGGTGTACCCGGAAGACCGCGGGCAGAACTACTCGCTGCGGCTCGGGGAGCAGGTCGCCAGGCTGATGCTGGAGGATGCCGCGAAGGCGGGCACGACCGCCGGCGCGGCGACCGCCGCGGGGTAGCAGACGGGTCGGGACACCCGAAGAGCTCGACGAGGCAACGCAAAGCCCCCGGGCCGCGACGGGTCCGGGGGTCGACGGTAAATCGTTCGCTGTTCAGGAAGCGGCGACCTGAGTCCTGGCGACCGGCACGTTCGCGCGGGCGAAGCCCAGCGTGATGCCGGTTACGACCAGCCAGAGCGGGCCCCAGACCACCGCGCCGAAGGGCAGGCCGATGGCGACGAACAGGAACATGATGGCCGCAATGAAGGCGCTGAAGTAGCCGAACCAGCGGGCGAAGGCGTCGTGACGGAACGCTGCGACGGCCGCCGCGCCGGCGGCGGCGCAAACTGCGATCCAGCTGTAGCACACCGCGTTGGTGGCGTCGTAGTAGGCAGTGCTTTTCACCTCGACCGGGAACCGCTGTTCCTCGAGCGGCTCACCGGGGTCGTCGCCTTCCAGGAAGTACGCGAAGTTGCCGGGGAGCGAGTCGGTCATTGAGGCAAGTGAGCCATAGCCGATGACATTTGCAGCAACGCTCGCGAACAGCGCCGCCCCTGCGACGATGGCGAGCAAGCTCGTTTCGGGCACGCGGCCGCGAACGTGACGGTAGAAGCCTGCCGCGAACACCAGCAGGCTCGCTGTGGCGATCCAGCCGGCGAACTGGGCCAACGCCATAATCGAGCG
Source organism: uncultured Anaerolineaceae bacterium (assembly GCA_964632355.1). Classification (GTDB taxonomy): domain Bacteria; phylum Chloroflexota; class Dehalococcoidia; order Tepidiformales; family Tepidiformaceae; genus JALOAP01. The sequence goes on from CAZWBW010000020.1 coordinate 7,968, forward strand.
CTTGTCATTGAGTTCCCGGGCGACCGCTACGTGGCCGTCGTCGAAGTTGTTCACCGTAGCGCTGAACAGGAAGGCCAGGAAGCCCAGTACGCCCGCGGCTACTGCCAGCCATGCCCAGCGCTGTGATGATTCGGAGCTATTCATCTTGTTTAACCTCCCAACTCCGGGATTCGTGCCGGAGGAGAAGAGCGTTCGGCATGGCGCAGACAGGGTCCGTGAAGAGCGTCACAATTACTCGTCTGCGAGCAAGCGAATGCGCCGAAGGATGGAGAGCAAGACCTTGGGGCGGGGGTTGCGTATAGTAGTGGGAGATTTCACAAGCGAGGACCAGCCCGGATGGCGGCTGAACCGACTACCGAAGAACTACGGGAACTCGTCGCCGAGTTCGAACCCGGCCGCGGACACGTGCTCCCGGCGCTGCACAAGGTGCAGGACAAGTATGGCTACGTTCCGCGCAAGGCCATCGACGTCATCGCGCGGCAGCTAAACACCACGCCGGCGCTCGTTTTTGGCACGGTGTCGTTCTATGCGGACATTCGCACGCACCCGCCGGCAGAGACGGAGATCGCGTGGTGCAGCGGGCCGGCCTGCCGGCTGCTCGGTGGCGACCGCATCCGCGAAGCGATTCAGCACACACTGGAGCTCCCACTCGGGGAGCAGAGCGAAGATCACCGCTACGGATTGCACCTGGGCCAGTGCAACGGCACCTGCAGCGAAGCGCCGCAGATCTGGGTGAACGGCCGGGTGGTGGGCAAGCTGACTGTTTCGAAGGCCATCAAGCTGGCTCGTGAAATCAAGGAGGGGGCAGCGGAATGAATGCTCGCCTCGAAGCGCTCATCGCCTCGGCCAAGGAGGCCTGGGACGCCGCGCAGAACAGCGGTCGTGTGCGCATCAACGTCACGGTCGACACATCGAGCATCGCGCAGGGCGCACAGGAGACCCTGGAGGCCATCCGCGCGGGTGTGGAGGCGAACCGGCTGCCCGCCGATGTCCAGGTAACCGGATCGTGGGGCTTCTGCTGGATGGAGCCCTGCGTGGCCGTGCGTTCGGCCGCAGGCACGCGAACCGTGCTGTATGGCAACGTCACCGCCGACCGCGTCGATGAGTTCCTGCAGCGCGTCGTTGTCGAGGGCGGCGAGATGCCCGAGCTGGCGATCGGCGTTGTGGAAGGCACCGCGACGGCGGAGATCCCGCTGCTGAGCGACCACCCGTTTATGAAGGGGCAGGTGCGCCGGCTGATGGCGAACCTCGGCACCACCGACCCCGAGAACATTCAGCACTACCTCGCGCACGATGGCTACGTCGGCTTCGGCAAAGCGCTGGAGATGACCGACGAAGAAATCATCAAGGAGATGCTCGATAGCGGGCTGGGTGGCCGCGGTGGTGGTGGCTTCCCGACGGGCCGGAAGTGGGACTTCCTGCGGAACGCGACGGCCGATCCGCGCTACCTCGTCTGCAACGCCGACGAAGGCGACCCGGGCGCGTGGGTCAACCGGATCCTCATGGAAGGCGACCCCCATCTGATCATCGAGGGGATGCTGATTGCCGCGCTGGCCACGCACGCGAGCGAGGGCTACATCTACATCCGCTACGAGTACCCGCTCGCGATCGCGCGGATGCAGAAGGCGGTCGACCAGGCGCGCGAGTGCGGCCTGCTCGGAAAGGACATCCTGGGCACGGGGCTGGACTTCGAGCTGCACGTGTTCAAGGGCGCCGGCAGTTATGTCTGCGGCGAAGAGACGGGCCTGATCAACTCGATCGACAGCTACCGGGGGATGCCACGCATCAAGCCCCCGTTCCCGGCGCAGGCAGGCCTCTGGAACAAGCCGACGAATGTGAACAACGTCGAGTCGTACGCCAACGCGCCGCTGATCATGAGGAACGGCGCGCAGTGGTGGAGCTCGGTCAGCGACCTGAAGGAGAAGGGGACGAAGATGTTCACCTTCTCGGGTCATGTGAACTGGGCGGGCTGCATCGAAATCCCGTTCGGCCCGAAGGTCCGCGATGTCCTCGAGCAGTACGCCGGCGGCATGCGCGACGGGAAGAAGTGCAAGGGCTTCCAGCCCGGCGGCCCGCTTTCGGGCATGCTGAACGCCGCCGACCTCGAGCTGACGCTGACGCTCGACCCATACCGCGAGAAGGGCATGTTCCTTGGCTCCGGCGGCATTGTCTTCTTCGACGAATCTGCGTGCGTCGTGGACATGTGCAATTTCTTCCTGGCGTTCTGCGAAGACGAAAGCTGTGGCCGGTGCACGACGTGCCACGGCGGCACGCAGCGCGCGGTCGAAGTTATTCGGCGCATCCAGAACGGCGGTGGCCGCGAGACCGACATCCAGCTCTTCGAGAAGCTGATCCAGACGATGGTGTGGTCGAACTGCCTGCATGGGCAGTTCTCGCCGACGGCGATCAAGACGTCGCTGAAGGCATTCCGCGACGAGTGGATGGAGCACATCATCGACAAGCGGTGCCGCGCAGGCGTCTGCCCGGGCCTCATCCGGTACCAGGTGCGTTCGCAGAGCGACCCGGCGCTGCCGGAGGCGGAGGACATCTGCCCGACGAACGCGATCTACCAGGAGGACGGGCAGTACATCGTCGACGATTCGCTCTGCATCCGCTGTGGCGCATGCAAGGAAGTCGCGCCGGACGCGATGCAGGTGGTCGACGCCGTGGTACAGCCTCTGCCCGCGGGCGCGGCTGCCGCAGGCTAGCGACCCGGATCAAACGGAACGCACGAAAGGCGGCCCGAAGGTGGGCCGCCTTTTTTCACAGGACCTTTTCGAGCACCCAGAGGTCGCGCAACGGAATCCCGTCGTTGCCGGTGGGGGGGACGCCCGGCTTCACCTCGCGCACACGGTCCATGAAGTCGAGGCGAACTTCGATGAGCCGGAAGCCGTGGCGGATGTAGAAGCGCAAGGCCCCGAGGTTGTCGTTTGTGGTCGCCACCAGCAGGCGCCGGGCGCCACGCTCGCGGAGCACCTGTTCGACGTGCGCGATGAGTTCGCTGCCAAGGCCGCCGCCCGGGGGATCGGCGTGGACGCTCACGAGCTCGGCGACGTCGTCTTTCACGGCCCAGGTGATCATGCCGCGGCGGGCTGTTTCAGCGTCTTCGAAAAGGACACCTTCGACATCCGGCGGTTCGTACGCGCCGAGTGCTCCGAGTAACGGTGGCCCGCCGGAGAACTCGGTCCAATCGCGGGCGATTTCAGACGTGGTGGGAGAGCGAAGCCTGTTGTGCATCCACGAAATGTAACGCCAAAACGAGATTTCGCGCATTCGATTCCCGGAGAATCTCTGCTACGGAACCTTGACTCGTTTGCGAGACAAAAAGAGCGCGTCGCACACGGGGCATGTGGTTTCCTGTGCGATGGGAGGAAGAAGCCATGACAATGCTGATGGGGGCCAAACGCCGACGACGAACAGTCCGGATGCCGCGGGTCCGGATGGAGGACCGCGAGTTGCGGATGCCGCGCCTGCGCAGGGAACGGCGCAAGTTTTCCATGGAGAAGATGCAGCGCATGGGGCGGCGGGAGGAGAGCTGGTTCGACCGCAATGCGATGGCGGTGCAGGTCCCGCTCGCGGTGGTGGCCGGGCTCATTATGGGGACGATCATGAGCCTCATGTTCGACCCGCATTCTGGCCGCCGGCGGCGGGCGCTGGCACGGGACAAGATGGTGAAGCTGTGGCACCGCACGGGGCGCTGGGCGGGGCGCACAACGCGCTACACGACCGGGCTAATACGCGGGAAGACCATGGCGGCCCTGAACGCGATGCGTCCGCACCACTACGACAACTCCGACCACGTGGTGCTCGACCGGATCGAGAGCATCGTGTTCCGCGACCCGGCGGTGCCGAAGGGCTCGGTCAACATCGACGTGGTCAACGGGCGGGCGGAACTCCGCGGCGCGCTGGAGGACCCGTACTGGATCGACGAGCTCGAGAAGCGGGTGCGCGCGGTGCCGGGCGTACAGGACGTGGAGAACCTGCTCCACCCGGTGGGGACCGAAGCACCGAATACGCTGGACGCGATCGAGGCGTCGAATCACGCGCTCCAGGAGCAGCCACTGCCGCAGTACTGACGAAGCGGCGGGGTGACTCGAAGCCGGGGTTCAAGCCCCGGCTTCGTTGTATCTGCCGAAACGTTGGGGATACGCGTAGAATCGCCCCGCATGAACGAGTACGAAAACATCCTCACCTTTAGGAAGCAGCGGCACGCGATCATCCAGCTCAACCGGCCGGAGAAGATGAACGCGCTGAGCCACACGCTGCGCGCGGAGCTTTTCGACGCGCTGAAGGACTTCGAGGTGGACCCGGATGTGCGCGTCATCATCATCCGCGGCTCGGGCCGGGCGTTCAGCGCCGGGTACGACCTGTCGGGGATTTCGCAGGCGGCGGACGACCGCGATTACGTCGAACGCCGGAGCGGGCTTCCGAACGTCGGCCCGATTCACCCCGGGCAGGGGCAGTGGCCACAGCACCTGCTCAGCGGCTATTGGCAAATCTGGGAGTTGACGAAGCCGGTTATCGCACAGGTGCACGGGTACTGCCTGGCCGGCGGCACCGAGCTCGCGAGCATGTGCGACCTCATGTTCGTGGCCGAAGATGCCATCATCGGGTACCCGCCGGTCCGCGCGATGACCCCGGTCGACATCATTTACCACCCGTGGCACATGCATCAGCGGAAGGTGCGGGAGTTGCTGTACACGGGCGACAGCGTGACCGGGAAGGAAGCGGTCGAACTCGGGTGGGCGAACCGGGCAGTGCCGATCGAACAGCTGTGCGAAGTGACCGAGGCGTTCGCCGAGCGCATCGCGAACGTGGACGGGCCGATGCTCCAGATGACCAAGCGGCAGATCAACCGCGTGTACGAGATCATGGGCATCCGCACGTCGCTGGCGGTGGGCGGCGACATCCAGGAGCTCGGCCGGGTTCGCCCGGGCGGCGAGCAGTTCGGGCGGATCGCCCGCGAGAAGGGACTGAAGGCTGCGCTCGACTGGCGCGACGGCCCGTTCGAAGACTACGGCAGCGCTCCGCCATCGGCGGCGAAGCCTTCCGCGGCGACGTGGTGAGTACCAGCGCCGGTCCCGACGGCTCCTCCTCGGCGAGGGCGCGGGAGTTCGCCGAGTTCCCGCTGCACAAGGCGCTCGGGCTCACGCTCGAAGAGGCACGGCCCGGGTTCGCACGCATCTGCCTGCAAACCGGTCCGCTCACCCTGGGCGGAGTTGCCGGGAGTGTGCACGGCGGTGTGCTGGCGGCGATGGTGGACATCGTCATGTTGCAGGCGCTGTTCGCGGGCCTCGAACCCGGGGACCAGCCGGCCGGCACGGCGGACCTGAACATCACGTACTTGCGGCCAGCGCTGGGTGCGCGGATATTCGCGGAGGCGGAAGTACTGAAGAAAGGCCGCCAGCTTGCGGTGGTGGAGGTGAGCATCTTCGACGAGCAGGACCGGCTCTGCGCGAAAGGTCGCACACTCTACGCGTTCCGGGCGCGGGGCTGACTGCACAGGAGAGTGGTATGAGCGAAGTAGCGGGCGAACTACCGTTGGATGGCGTTCGCGTGCTGGAGATTGGCGGTGGCATCGCAGCCGGGTTCGCGGCGCGGCTCCTTGCGGGCTTCGGCGCCGAGGTCGTTCGTACCGAAGACCCGGACGGACGGCTGACGCCGGACGAGGAGGTCTACCTCGTCGCGGGGAAGCGCCGAATCTCGGTGAGCGATGCGGAGTTGCGCGAACTGGCGCTGGCGGCGGACATCGTGGTCGAGGACACGAAGCCGGGGACGCTCGCCGCGAGGGGCCTCGGGCCGGCGGACCTTCGGCGCGAGAAGCCCGAGCTCATCGTGATTTCGATCACGCCCTTCGGGCAGGACGGTCCGTACGCGCAGTACGAACACACGAACCTGACCGCACACGCAATGGGCGGAATTATGTCGCTCACGGGCGTCGCCAACCGCCCACCGCTGGTGAACGGTGGGAACCAGGCGTACCAGCTCGGCGGGCTGAACGGGTTCAGCGCCGCGGTGACGGCGTACTACGGGCGTCTCGTTCATGGCGAAGGCGACTGGGTCGATATCAGCCTCCAGGAGTGCGCGGCGGGCATGCTCGAACTCTTCGGGCCCCGCACCGAGTACGAGGGCGGCGAACCATACGTTCGGGCCGGGAACCACATCTCGGCGACGTGGGGCATCTACCCGTGCGCCGACGGGTATGTCGGCGTGTGCTGCCTGGCGCGGCAGGTGCCGGCGCTGTTCCGCGTGGTCGGCGACCCGGAGCTCCAGGACGAGCGCTTCACCGACCCGCTCAAGCGGTTGGAGAACGATGATGAACTCCAGGCGCGGCTGTTCGCCTGGTTCGCCGACAAGACCAAGGCCGACATCCTTGCGCTGGGGCCACAGCACAGGATCCCGTTCGGCGCAGTGCTGACGCCGAAGGAGTTGCTGAGCAACGAACAGCTCAACGAGCGCGGGTTTTTCGACGAGATCCAGTTACCGGACGGGCAGGTGGCGAAGGCGCCGGGGCGGCCGTTCCTCGGGTTCGGCTGGCGTTCGGACCGGCTCCATGCACCCGCGGAAGACACCGAAGCCGTGCGATCGGAATGGCTGGGGGTGCAGGCATGAAGAAGCTGCCGTTCGAAGGAATCCGAGTTGCTGACCTGACGATGATGTGGGCGGGGCCATACGCGACCCGCATCCTCGCGGAGATGGGCGCCGAGATCCTGAAGATCGAATCCCCTACGGCGTGGGACAACATCCGAACGCTGATCCCGCAGCCCGACGCGCCCGAGCCGTGGAACTCGAGCTACTACTTCAACGACTACAACCGCGACAAGAAGTCTGTGACGCTGGACCTCGCGCAGGAGGCAGGGCGCGACATCTTCCTGCGGCTCGTCGAGCACTGCGACGTGGTCATGGAGAACTACCGCGCCGACGTCATGGACAAGCTCGGGCTGCCGTACGAGGTGCTCCGTGAGCGCCGGCCGGACCTGATCATGGTGAGCATGGCCGGGTTCGGGAAGACGGGGAACGAACGGGACAACGTCGGGTTCGGGCCCATCATCGAACAGATGGCCGGCCTCGCTTCGATGACCGGGTATGGCGACGACGGGATGCCGTACAAGACGGGCATTTCCTACGGTGACCCGGTCGCGGGCATCGCTGCCGTGGGGGCCGTCGCGATGGGGCTTATCCAGCGGCGAAAGACGGGCCGTGGCGTGTATGTGGACCTCGCGCAGCGGGAGACGATGGCGGCGCAGATCGGTCAGGCGTTCGTGGCGGCGTCGCTCCGCGGAGAGGACCCGGTGCACTACGGCAATCGCTCGCCGCGTTACGCACCGCAGGGCGCATACCGTTGCGCGGGCGACGACCAGTGGATCGCGATTTCGGTGCGGTCGGACGACGAGTGGCGGGCCCTTGCCGGGGTCATCGGCGCGAGCGAACTGGCGCCACTGACGTACGAGGAGCGCCGTGCGAAGCACGACGACCTCGACGCCCGCATCGAGGCGTGGACGTCGCAGCAAGACCCGCAGGCCGCGATGGAAGCGCTGCAGACGGCGGGCGTGCCGGCGGGCCGGGTGCTGAACACCCGGGACATTCACGACGACCCGCACTTAACGGCCCGGGGGTTCTGGGTCCGGCTCCCGCACCCGAAGATGCGGCCGTGGCGGCAACCACGGTCGGCGTGGCGCTTCGTAGAGGCGAACCCGCAACTCCGGCGGCACGCGCCGCTGTTTGGCGAGCACACACGCGAGGTACTCGGCGAACTGCTCGGGATGACCGACCCCGAGTTCGACGCGCTCGAAGCGCAGAACATCATCGGAACGGCGCCGGTGAACCCGACCGTGGGCTGAGCCCACAGGAACACAGATTCGAGCCCCTCCTGTGTACAGGGAGGGGCTTTCGTTTTGCAGAGCCTTCTCCGTTTCGTTCGCTCCGAAACGCAAAAGTCTCGTGGCCGAACCAATTGAAACGATTGACATCTCCTATTCAATTCGCGTATGAGTGGGCCCCGCAGACGAATGCCGTTCGCGAGCGGAGGGAAGGAGATGGACCGAACCAACTACTGGACCCGGCGGATACGCAGGCGGCGACTCCTGGCGGGAGGCGCGGCCACGGCGGCCGGACTCGCAGGGCTCGTGGTCGCCGGGTGTGGCGGCGACAGCGACGACAACGGCAATGGTGGAGGCGGCACCATCGAAACCGGCGGCGTCCGGCCGGGCACACCGACCGCGCCGACGCCGACAACCGCAGGAGAAGTGGTCAAGCGCGATGGCATCTTCAACATCCGCCAGGGCGCACCGTTCGCGAACATCAGCATCTACAACGGGCTCGATAGCGGGCTCTACTTCGGGCTAATCACGCCGATCTACGACCACCTCTGGTACACGCCGCTCGACACGGGCGTCCGCGAGAACTTCCTCGCTGAGTCCATCGAGCAGCCGGATCCCCTGCACTTCACGGCAGTGATCAAAGACGCGGTTTTCCAGGACAAACCGCCGATCAACGGCCGCAAGGTTACGGCGAACGACGTGAAGGCGAGCTTCGAAGCGGCGTCGCAGGCGACGCGCATTTCGAACAGTTCCTGGTGGACGGAGGTACTCGATAAGGTCGACGCCATCGACGAGCGGACCGTCGCGTTCACGCTCAAGGCGGTCGATGCGTGGACCTTCAGTTCGACGAACGGCGGGAGCCCGATCGCCGGGTCGATCCTGCCGGAGGAGCACGCGAAGGATCAGAGCCACCTCGAACGCGACCCGATCGGGAGCGGACTCTTCGAGTTCGTCAGCCATGAAAACGGGACGAACTTCGTACTTCGCCGGAACGAGACGTACCGCGAGAAGGGCCGGCCGAACCTGGCGGGCTACCAGTACAAGCTCATCCAGGAGCAGGCGGCGGCGCTGGCGGCGTTCTCGGCGAAGGAGATCGACGCGGTCGTCCCGAACAACCCGCTCGAACGCGACCAACTGATTCAGCAACACGGCGACCAGGTGGAGGTCGAGCCGGAGCTGAGTCGCGCTGTGTGGCTCGTCCAGCCGCGGGGCGACGGCCAGTTCGCTGACCCGCGGGTCATCCAGGCGATTAGCCTCGCGCTGGATAAGCAGGAGATGATCGACCTGATGGGGTTCGGGGAGGGGCAGAAGAGCGGGCCCGTTCCGCCCACGTTCGTCACGTATGCGCTGACGGAGCAAGAGATCGAGGAGACGTTCGGGAAGTACGACCCGGCCGAAGCGAAGGCACTGCTCGACGCTTCGGGATTCGACACAAGCCGCGAGTACGAAATCAAGTTCATTGTGCCGGGCGACAACTACGCACAGTTCGCGCAGATTGTGCAGTCGCAGCTGGACAAGAACCTCGGGATCAAGACGAGGCTGGTCGGCGAGGACTTCGGCAAGTGGCTGGCGCAGTCGCTGTACGGTTCGGACTACGACGGGTTCATGGTGTACCCGACCCTCGCGTACGACGACCCGAGCAGCTACATCGGTGCATACCAGCGCGAGATTGGCGGTCGGCCGAACTGGGCGGGATTCCAGAACGACACGCTGCACAACATCGTCGTACAGCAGAAGGCCACACTCGACGACACCGAGCGGCAGAACATGATCAAGGACCTGCAGCGGCAGGCGTGGGACCTGGGAGCGCCGTTCATCCCGACGTTCGTGACCGTTTCGGGGACGGTGTACTGGACCCACGTGAAGGGACGCGTGACAGGCCGAGGCAGCTACGGCTACCTGGTGGGAACCACGTATATCGATAAGGGCTAGGAGCGGGCCACATGCGTCAGTATGCGCTGCGGCGGCTGATGTACCTGCCGTTGATCATCGCGGTCGTTTCGTGCCTGACGTTCTTCACCCTGCGGCTACCGATTTCGCGCGACCCGGTGGCGTACCACTCGACGCAATCGACGACGGTCGAACAGCAGGAGGAGATCCGCCGGCAGTTCGGGCTCGACAAGCCGGTGATGGAGCAGTTCGCCACGTGGGTCGGGCAGGTGCTGCGGGGCGACCTCGGAAAGACGTTCCGGGGCAACCAGCCGGTGTGGCCCGAGGTGCAGCGGCGGTTGCCCATCACGTTCGAAATCCTCGGGCTGGCGCTGGCGTTCAGCACCATCATCGGCGTGTCGTTCGGCGTGCTGAGTGCGGTGAAACAGAACACCGTCGTGGACTACGCCGCGCGCGTGTTCGCCGTGTTCGGGCAATCGATCCCCGAATTCTTCCTGCTGGTACTGCTGATTGTGCTGCCTTCGATCTGGTGGAACTATTCGCCGCCGGTCGGAGGTCACGTGTCGCTGTTCGATGACCCGTGGGAGAACCTGCGGCTGTACGTGCCGCCGGCGCTGGTGCTTGGGCTGGGCGGCGCGGCGGCGATGATGCGGCTCACGCGGTCGACCATGCTGGAGGTCCTGCGGCAGGACTACATCCGGACAGCGCGCGCGAAGGGACTGGCGAACCACCGGGTGGTGTTCACCCATGCGCTGCGCAACTCGCTGATCCCGATCGTCACGCTGCTCGGGTCGCAGGTGACGATCCTGTTCTTCGGGTCGGTGATCTTCGAACTCATCTTCAGCATCAACGGCATCGGGCAGTTCTTCTTCGTTTCGGTGACCACGCTGGACTTCCCGGTGATCCAGTTCCTGGTGCTGTACTCCGCGGTGGTGGTGGTGCTGCTGCACCTGCTGGTCGACCTCTCGTACGCCTTCATTGACCCGCGTGTGAGGTACAACTGATGGCCGCGCAGACACCCATCGCTGCCACCGGGTACGAATTCGGCGTAGCCACGCCGCGACGGGGTTGGCTGCGGCGAACGCGGCGGCTCGCAGCGGAACACCCGCTCGGCGTGTTCGGACTCGTGGTGCTGATCGGCTTCGTGTTCCTCGGGGTGTTCGGTCCGTACCTGACGCCGTACGACCCGCGAGAACTCCGGGCCGGGCCACCATTCGCGAATCCTTCGCTGGACCACCCATTCGGCACGAACAACCTGGGGCAGGACGTGTTCAGCCGGGTGGTTGCGGGTGCACGCATATCGCTCGTGATCGCGAGCGCGGCGGTGTTCATCGGCGCAGGCGTAGGGGCGCTGCTCGGGATGGTCGCCGGGTACTACGGCCGGTGGGTCGACTACCTGCTGCAGCGGTCGAGCGAGGCGTTTTCGGCGTTCCCGGCGCTGGTGCTCTACTTCCTGCTGATCGCCGCGTTCGGACAAGGGCCGAAGACCATCGTGATGGCCATCGCTATCAGCGCGCTGTTCCAGGGCAACCGGGTGCTTCGCGGCGCAACGATGGTCGAAGCGCGAAGTGCCTACGTCGAGGCGGCGCGGGCCATCGGGTGCAGCGAGACGCGCATTTTCGTTCGGCATGTGATCATCAACGTGCTCCCGTTGACTGTGGTGCTCATGAGCGGGGCGCTGGGCGCCGCAATCCTCGCGGAGTCGGCGCTCGCGTTCCTTGGCCTTGGCGTCGAACCGGGCACACCGAGCTGGGGCATGGACATGAGCGGCCAGAACCTGTCGTTCGCGCGGCTCGGGCACTGGCACATCGTGGTGTTCCCGGGCATTGCAATCAGCCTCGTCGTACTGGCAGCGAACCTGCTCGGCGATACGCTGCGCGACATCTGGGACCCACGGCTGCGGAAATAGCCCACCATTCGGACGAGACGCGGTAGGATCCGGGCAACGCCACGTCTGGAGGGTCCTATGCCGCGGGTCGAGCTGCCGACAGGTGCATCCATCTATTACGAAGAGTTCGGACAGGGCTACCCGGTCCTGCTGTTCGCGCCCGGGGGCATGGATAGCCGCATCGACATGTGGTACCAGGCGCCGTGGAACCCCATCGAGGCGTTCGCGCCGCACTTCCGGGTCATCGCGATGGACCAGCGCAATGCGCACCGCAGCTACGCGCCGATCCAGGTGACGGACTGGGGCGACCTCGCGGCGGACCAGGCGGCGCTGCTCGACGCGCTGGGCATCGAGCGTGCGCACATCATGGGCGGGTGCATCGGGAGCTCGTTCTGCCTGCGGTTCATGCACGACAACCCGGGCCGTGCGACGGCGGCCATCCTCCAGAACCCGATTGGGCTGCGCGGTGGGAACTTCGACGGGTTCAAGAACATGTTCGAAATCGCGGCGAAGACAGCCGAAACGGGCGGCATGAAGGCGGTCGTCGATGCGGCGCTCGAAAACGATCGGTTCCAGCAGAACCACGCCGCGGGGCTGTGGGCAGCGCGCATCGCCGCGGACGAGCAGTTCCGCGAGCAGGTACTCCAGATGGACCCGGCGGAGTTCGCGCGCATCCACCGCGAGACAAAGGCGGCGTTCTTCGAGCGGTCGGACTTTGTGTTCAGCGTGACGCGCGATTTTGTGCGGAGTCTCGACGTGCCGCTGCTCGTACTGGCCGGGCACGATGACTTCCACCCGACGGCGACCGCCGAAGAGATCGCCGAACTCGCGCCGAACGCGACCCTGGTCGATGAGTGGGCGACGCCGGAGGTGCGGGAGAAGACGGCAAAGACAGCGGTGGACTTCCTCCTGAAGCACACGCCCGCGAGCTGATTTTTCGGCAGCGGCGGCGAAGGAACTTTTCAAATTCGGCTTGCGTCCGTATAACGCGGGCAGAGTGCAAGCGGCACTTAACTGCTCTCGAACGGCTGGTTGATATAATCCGCATCGACTTCGGCGGATTATCTGCTAGCCGGAGCCGCGGTCTGGTGTGCCCCGGGCTCCGCCCCCAGCGCCCGCAGACCAGCACATTTGCCGCCGGAGTGGAGCTTCGTGGAAGACCCGCGGATCGTCGCCGAACGAATTATCTCCAACGTCCAGAAGGTCATCATCGGGAAAGACCGCGAGTTGCGGCTGGCGGTCACCGCCCTGCTGTGCAACGGGCACATGCTGATCGAA
>CAZWBW010000020.1:20853-34181 GCA_964632355.1 uncultured Anaerolineaceae bacterium
CTCCTGCCGAGCGACATCACCGGTGTCTCGATCTACAACCAGAAGAACTCTGACTTCGAGTTCCACCCGGGGCCGATCCTCGCGCAGATTGTGCTGGCCGACGAAGTAAACCGGGCAACGCCGAAGACGCAGTCCGCGTTGCTCGAAGCCATGGAAGAGCGGCAGGTGACGGTCGATGGTGTTACGCACCAGATGCCGGCGCCGTTCATGGTGATGGCGACGCAGAACCCCATCGAGTATGAGGGCACCTTCCCGCTTCCGGAGGCGCAGCTCGACCGCTTCCTCATCCGAATCCACCTCGGGTACCCATCGAAGATCGATGAGGTGCACGTGCTGGACGCCCAGCAGACAGCGCACCCGGTCGATTCGCTGGAGCAGGTGACCGACGCGAACGAGATCCTCCAGCTCCAGCGGGCGGTGAAGGAGATTTACGTCGACCCGCTGATCAAGCAGTACATCGTCGAGCTAGCATCGGCGACGCGTGAACACGAGTCGGTGTACCTCGGCGCAAGCCCGCGTGGGTCGCTCGCGCTGTTCCGGACGGCACAGGCGAAGGCCCTGCTCGAGGGGAGGGACTTCGTCACACCGGACGATGTGAAGGAGCTTGCGCTGGTCACGCTCGGGCACCGCATCATCCTGAGCCCCGGCGCGAAGGTGAAGGGCACCACGGTCGCCGACGTTGTGGCGGCCTGTCTGAACCGCGTGGCCGTACCGGGCGCACGCGCACGCGCCTGAGCCATGCGCCGCCTCATCCGGTCCGCACTCGCGCCCGAACACCGAACCCTGACGCTGGTCGTCTGCATCCTGCTGGTATCGGTGTTTGTCGCGATGGGCACCGGGTTCTGGCTGCTCTTCCGGCTGGCCTACGTCATCGCGTTCGCGATCCCGGTCGCGTGGCTGATTGCGTGGTACAACACGCGCCACCTCGAAGTAAGCGTGGACCGGAAAACCGACCGGGCGCAGGTGGGGCAGGAAGCCGAGGAGATCATCGAGATCCGGAACACATTCTTCCTGCCGAAGCTCTGGCTAGACGTCGAAGACCCGAGCGACCTGCCAGGGCACCGTTCGCGCCGGGTCGTCGTCATTCCACCCCGGCGATCGCGGAGCTGGATTGTCGACACGCCGTTGCTGCGGCGCGGGCTGTATGACTGGGGTCCCCTCCGCGTCACCTCCACCGACCCGTTCGGGTTGTTCCGGATGGTGCGGGAATTCGGCGGCACGCAGCAGATCCTGGTGTACCCACCGGTCGTCGACCTGCCGCACTTCCAGGCGCCACCAGCGAACCTTCCGGGAGAGGGGCGGTTTCGCCGGCGAACGCACTACGTGACGCCGAACGCAAGCGGAATTCGCCAATATGCCCCGGGCGACGCCTACAACCGCATCCACTGGCGCAGCACGGCTCGTATGGGCGAATTGATGGTGAAGACGTTCGAGCTCGACCCGGCAAGCGACATCTGGGTGATCCTCGACCTTGAGCGCCGGGTGAACGCCGGGCGCGGCGAAGAGAGCACCGAGGAATACGGCGTCCGGGCGGCTGCGAGCATTGCGCGGCACTACCTGGTTTCGAACCGGACGGTCGGGTACATGTCGTTCGGGCGCGACCTGCAGATCATCGAGCCGGAGCGGGGCCAGCAACAGATGACGCGCATCCTCGAGACGCTGGCGACCGTCCGCGCAGTGGGCGACGCGCCGCTCGGGAACCTGCTGCAGGAAGAGCAGCGGCGGTTCGGCCGCCACACGACGCTCATCGTCATCACTGCGGCGACGGATGATCACTGGCTCACCGCGATGCAGTCGCTGGTGCAACGCGGCGTGCGGGCTGCCGTCGTTCTCCTCGATCCCTCCACGTTTGGTGCGGATCGGTCTGCGCTGTTGATGTACGGCGAACTGGCGGCGAGCGATATCCTGACTTATGTCGTTCGGCGTGGGGACGATCTGAGCCTCGCGCTGAGCCCATCGGCGGGGGTCGGCACATGGCAGGAATGAACGTCCCGATGAGCCGGCAGGCGAGCCGCGGCGCCGGGCCACCGCCCGCGGTTCGTGCACCTCGCATTTTGATGAGCTGGGAAGACTGGCTCACCTTCATCGCGGCGTTCATCGCGTTCATCGCTGTCGCGGTTTCGATCCAGCAGGCCGAATGGGTTCGGGACTTCCCCCCGCTGGTACCGACCGCCATCTGCGCGCTGCTCATCGGGATGACCGCGGCGCGCGTCCGTGTGCCCTCGGTCGTTGTGCACCCGGTTGCGCTCGTTCTGGGAACGGCCGTTGTGGTGCTCGCGGTCCAGGGCTACGCAGACGGCGAATCACTCGGGGAGCGCCTGCACGACTTCCAGGCGCGCATGTACGAGTGGTTCGAAGTGGTACGGGCGAACGACATCAGCAACGACAACCTGCCGTTCGTCACACTCGTTCACACGGTCAGTTTCCTCGCGATCTATATCGGGGCGTATGTGATCTTCCGGTGGCACAACCCGTGGGTTGCGCTGCTTCCCGCGGCGATCGTTCTGCTGGCAAACATCTCGTTCCAGGACGGGCAACCGAGCGGGGCCTTCGTGGTGTTCCTGTTCGGGGCGATCCTGCTCATCGCGCGGCTGCACCTGCAGCAGAACCAGGAGAAGTGGCGCAAGACCGGCGTCGAATACCCGGACTTCATTTCGCTGAACGCGGTGCAGCTCACGGTGTTCGTGGCGATCGGCCTGATGGTGTTCGCGTGGGCAGTGCCCCTCGGGACGCAACAGAAGGCGGTCGAGAGCATCTACGACAAAGTGATCCAGCCGTTCACCACTGACTCGGACCGGTTGGTGCGGCTGTTTTCCAACATTGATTCGCGCAAGGGAGCCAACCTCCACGACCTCGGCAACACGCTGCCGATCCAGGGCAACGTCCAGCTGGGCACCAAGAACGTGCTGGAGGTGAAGGCGCCCGATGCTGGCTTCCTTCGCGGCACCAGCTACGAGGAGTACACGGGCGCGGGCTGGAAGGCGGGCGACCGAGACCGGGAGCGGGTGGACGGGCAGACTATCGCTGCGACCGCCGAGGTGGCGGAATACGAGAAGCGCAACGCGGTCACAGTCGAGGTGACGGTGCTCGACGAAGCGCGCGTGGTGCTTTCGCCCGGTATGCCAATCGGTTCGAACCGCGAGGTGACCATCGAAACGCCGAAGGATGTCCGCGGCGAAATCGAAGTCATGCGGCTGCGCCGCGGGCTGGACAAGGGCGAGACGTACACGGCCATTGGGTCGCAGAGCGTGGCGACGGCCGAGGACCTTCGCGGGGCGGGAATGGAGTACCCGGACTGGGTGGCAGAGCGCTACCTGCAGCTGCCTGACGACCTGCCCGGGCGCGTGGGCGAGGAGGCACGCCGAGTAGCCGGCTCGGCCTCGAACCCGTACGACCAGGCCCTGGCGATCGAGGCGTACCTGCGCGAGTTCCCGTACAACCTCGCGGTGGAGGCTGCACCGCCGAACCAGGACGTCGTCGACTTCTTCCTGTTCGAACTGAAGCAGGGGTACTTCGATTACCACGCGACGGCGATGGCGGTGATGCTGCGAACGCTCGGCATCCCGTCGCGCATCGCGGTTGGGTACGCGCTCGACCCCGAGCAGCACCAGGACGGCGTTTTCACGGTCAAGAAGAACGACGCGTATACGTGGGTCGAAGTGTGGTTCCCGCGGTACGGGTGGGTGGAGTTCAACCCCACGCCGGACAGGCCTTCGGGTGGCGCGGGCGGTGGTTCCCTCATCGACCCGACTGGCGAGGCGTTTACCGGGGTGGACCTGGGCGACCTCTTCCCGATCGACATCATCGACCCGAACCTCATCCCGGAAGCGCTGCCGCCGGAGATTGGCCAGGCGCTCACGCAGGAGCCGGTCGACAAGAGTGGGCCGCCGTGGACGCTGATCTGGACGCTCACGGCGCTCCTGGCGGGCGCGGTGACGACGGTCATCGTGAGCCAGGTTGCGTGGAACTGGGGCCTCGGCGGGCTCGACAGCCGGGCGAAGCTCTGGGCGAAGGCGCACCGGGTGGCGAGCTGGGCCGGGCTTGCGGGGCGCCCCGAAGAGACGCCGCGGGAGTGGTCGCAACGCGTCGGCGCGGCGGTTGCGAAAGAGAAGGAAGCGGGCCGTCTCGCCGAGGCGTACGAAGAGGCGATTTACGGGCGGCCGGACCTCCAGCGCGTGGAGGACGAGGAGGCCGAGACGGCCTACCGGGAGCTCCGGAACACGCTGTTCGCGCGAATCTTCGGGCGCAAGGGCGACGCGAAGCGTGAGCGAACATCTGTGCGAAAGCGGCAATAAGCGCTATTCTTCCCGCATGAGCGAGCAGCCGCCCGCGATGGTCGTCGCGGAAACCGACCTCGGGTTCGCCGGCGTAGCGCTGACCGAACGGGGCATCCGGCACGCGACGCTGTTCCACCGCACGCGCGAAGCGGCGGAGGCCGAACTCCGGGCGTTCGGAGCGGTGCCGCGGCCAGACCCGCGCGCGGAACAGGTCGTCGCGCTGCTCCAGTCGTACGCGCGGGGAGAAGGCGACCTCTGCGACTTCCCCGTCGACCTGCCGCCATGCAGCGACCTTCAACGCCGGGCGTGGCTGGCGCTCCGCGAGATTCCGAAGGGCCAGACGCGCAGCTACGGCTGGCTTGCGCGGCACGTCGGGGAGGGCGTTGGCGCGGCGCGAGCGATCGGCGCGATCATGGGCGCGAACCCGATACCGCTGTGGCTCCCGTGCCACCGGGTGGTAGCGAGCGATGGGTCGCTCCATGGGTTCGGTGGCGGGCTCGCGATGAAGCAGCGCCTGCTGGAACTCGAAGGCGCGCTGCCGGCGCGAATGCTGTAAGCGCAGGGGCGGGCCGCGGGCGCGTTGCTCGCCAGTGTCCTATTCTCCCGCGCATGCCGCTGTCCAACTCTCGGATCGATGCCCTTGGCCGGAAGCTGCGTGCGAACGCGGCGCTGGATCCAGAGGATGAGGAACTGCTCGAGGAGTTCCTGCTCCAACGGGACGAAGCCCTCCAGGCAGTTGTTCGCCAGCTTCGGAGTATCCGATATCAGGGCCAACCGCTATTGCCTTCCAGTCGCGTGAAGACGCTGGCTACGACCCGAGAAAAGCTCCAGCGGGAATCAACTCGCCTGTCGCAGATCCAGGACATCGCCGGAGCGCGCATCGTGGTGGATGGCGGATTGATCGAGCAAGACGAGGTGTGCGCAGCAATCCAATCAGCGTTCCCCGACTCGAGGCTGATTGACCGCCGCGAGCGACCGAGCCACGGCTATCGCGCGGTGCACGTTGTCGTAAGACAGGAAGGAATCCCTGTCGAGGTACAGGTGCGGACGCCGGACCAGCATCGGTGGGCGGAGTTGCTCGAACGGCTTGCGGACACTCTCGGCCGCCAGATCCGCTACGGTGGGCCACCGGTCGAACCAGACGCCGACTTTTTCGGCATGACGCAGGCGGAGGTTCTACGGATCATGATGAATCTCTCCGATATCATTGGCACCAAGGAATCTGGTCTGGCCCGCCTTGAGATAGCGAAACGGGACTACGCAACCCTACAATCGAGAATGTCCGCACATGAGTCCGTCGACCCGGAGTTCGAGCAGCTAAGCCGGAACGCGGAAGATGTTCTTCGGCGGCTGGAAGGAGAAATCCGAAACCTGACTCCAACGACAGACGCTATGTTGGACGCACTGGCGAGATTGGTGGAGCCGAAGAGTTGAGCTACTTCGTCATCGTCTATGACCGTGCACAGCGAAAAATCCTCGTCGGCCCCGAGGAGTTCGACGCCAGTCGAAGGCGTGCCGCGATGGGGCGGCGATTCGAACTCGAAGCGCAGTGGCGCTCCTCGCCCGACGTGGAAGTAGTGGTGCTCGGCGCGGAGTCCGAAGACCAGATCCGCCGGACGCACGGGCGCTACTTCCGGTCCTTCGCGGAATTGGCGCGATAAGCCCGGCAAGTCGGCGAACCTTCCGCTGCCAGCGACTACTCCACGTACTTCGTGAGCACGAGGCAGCTGTTCTGTCCGCCGAACCCGAAGCTGTTCTTCATCACGACGTTGACATCGGCCTGGCGGGCCTGGCCGGGCACGTAGTCGAGGTCGCAAGCCGGGTCGGGCGTCTCGAGGTTGATCGTCGGGTGAATCATGCCCGTCTCGACCGTCTTCACCGCAGCGATGGTCTCCATGCCGCCGCTCGCACCGAGCCCGTGACCAATCATGCTCTTGGTGGCGCTGATGGCGACCTTGTACGCGTGGTCGCCGAAGACTTTCTTGATGGCGGCCGTCTCGGCGGCGTCGCCCACAGGGGTCCCGGTGGCGTGGGCGTTGATGTAATCCACCTCTTCGGGGGCGATGCCGGCGTCGCGAAGCGCTTCCCACATGGCACGGGCTGCGCCACTGCCGTCGTCCGGGGGCGCGACCACGTGGAAGGCATCGTTCGTGCACCCGAAACCGGCGAGTTCGGCGTAGATGCGAGCGCCGCGAGCCTTCGCATGCTCTTCGCTTTCGAGGATGAGAGCGCCGGCGCCTTCACAGGGCACGAACCCATCCCGGTCGGCGTCGAAGGGACGGCTGGCGCGTTCGGGCTCGTCGTTGCGGGTGGCGAGCGCACGCATGACGCAGAACCCCGCGAGACCGAGCCGGCTGACTGCGGCTTCGCAGCCACCCGTGACCATGACATCGGCGCGGCCCGAACGGATGACCATCGCGGCTTCGCCGATAGCCTGGGTGCCCGCGGCGCATGCGGTGACAATCGTGCCGTTGTAGCCGCGAAGGTTGTACTGGAGCGCGACCTGGGCGGCGGCCATGTTGCCGAGCGTGCGGGTCATGTAGAGGGGGTCGACCTTCATGCCGCCGCGGGTAAACAGGGTGTGCGCCCCCTCCTCGATGTCCGGGTAGCCGCCACCGCCGTTGCCAACGAGGACGCCGATGCGGTCGCGGTCTTCGCGGTCGAGGTCGAGCCCGGCGTCGTTAATGGCCTGCTGCGCGCTGGCAACCATGAACTGTGCGAAGCGGGCCATGCGGCGCGCGGCCTTGCGCTCGATGTACCGGGTGGGATCCCAGTCTTTGACTTCGCCGCAGATCTGACAGGGAAACCCCTCGGGATCGATCAGGGTCAGTCGGCTGATGCCGGACTTGCCGGCCAGGAGACCCTGCCAGAACTCATCAACGTCGTGACCGAGCGGCGTAATCGCGCCAAGACCGGTGACGACCACGCGGGTTCGCGAGCGCAGTGTGGTGTTCATGGCGTTAGGTTAACGCAGCCGGCGTTACAAAGCAGAGCCTCAGCCGAGCTCCCGCTCGCCGGGGCTGGCGCCGGGTGATTCGGCGACTTCGATGCGCTCGGCCCAGGTGATGACCGCCGAGTGCGGGTAGTAGCGCACGAACACACGGTCGCCTTCGCGGACGCCATCGAGCAGGTCGAGGTCGCCGCGGAGGATCTGCTTGCTGGCGAGGCGAATGTAGTGGCTGCGCATCACGAACGAATCGGTGCGGCTCCAGCGGCGAACAACGACGTCTTCGGTTTCGCGCGGCTCGCCGCGAAGGTCGAGCAGCGCGTGGATCGACTGGAAGCCGAAGAGCGTGGTGAACAACCCGAGAACGACCAGGAGGAACCAGGTCCCCCGTTCGCCGCCGGTGAGGACGTCGTAGAGGAAGAAGAGGAACGCCCCGGCGGTGATGAGGAACAGCGGAGTCCAGATGATGGCGGAGCGCAGAATGCCGTTTCGGACGGACCGTTCGCGGAGCTGGCGCTGGATTTCGGCGTCGTCTTGCCAGTTCATCGTGCAGGTACCACCAGTGCGCCGCCTGCCTGCAGGTTTTCGGGGGTGACGCCGGGATTCAGCTCCTGGAGCGTCGCCACGTCGGTCCCGAAGCGGGCGGCTATCTCTTCCAGTGTATCGCCGGGCTCGACGGTGTAGGTCTGTGTTGCCGGCGTAGCCGTGCTCGTGGTTGTCGCCGAAGGGGTACCGGGCGTCGCCGAGACTGTCGCCGACTCCGTGGCCGATGGCTCTCCCTGGGGAGTCGGCGTCGCTGTGGCGACAACCGCCGGCGTTGGTGTCGGGAAGGTGCGGACGTTCGCGGGTGCGCTTTCGCTCGACGGCGGGCTCACGATGAGGTAGATCGCGACGGCCGTGCCGGCAACGAGCGCGAGGAGGGAACCGCGATACACGGCTGCGCCCGGTGTCGCGGAAGCGGGCGCCATGCAGCGCAGACAGACGTCTTCGCCGTGGGATTTGCAGAAGAGGCGCCCACAGGTGGGGCATTGCTCCTCAGCGGATTGATCGCAGTAGTGACACCGGGGGCCTGCCATGCCCGTAGCGTACAGGGGGATTGGAAAGAGGAAAGTAGGGAGGGCAGGCGGGGTGAAAACACCGAATTGAGGCGGAATCGCAACAGTTCCTTGACAATCCGTCGCGCGTACGTTCGCAATCCTATGTATCGTATAGATCTATGGAAGCGTGGTTGACGTGGGTTGTTGCTGTCCTCGTGACACTGGGGTATTTCGGCCTTTCGGCGTTGGCCGCGCGGTTCATCGAGCCGGTGCCGTGGCGGCGCCGAGGCCCGTGGATCTTCTAGCCGATCAGTCTTCGAAGTAGTTGCGGCGCCACGCATCGAGCGGTTCGGCGCCGCTCTGCGCGATCACGGGTGCACGATTTCCCCACCGCAGTTCGAACAACCGCACGGGTTCTTCGAAGCCGCGAACCAGAACGTCGCCGTGGTCCGAGAACAGGAAGCCTTTCCCGGCAACGAGCTGGCGCACCACGTCGGAGACCAGCACCTGCCCACCCTCGGCCTGGGCGGCGATACGGGCGGTGAGGTTTACGGCGGTACCGAACAGGTCGTCGCCTTCGGCGATGGGCTCGCCGGCGTTCACTCCAACGCGAACCCGGATCGGCTCCTGGGCGTTCTCGTTGAACTCTTCGAACGCCTGCTGCATGGCGACGGCACACTCGAGCGCCTTCGACGCTGAATCGAATGACGCCATGAAGCCGTCGCCGAGCGTCTTGATTTCGGAGCCGCCATGCTCGAGGAGCGCCTGCCGGGTGATGCGTTCGTGTTGGCGAAGGATGTTCCGGGCGCGCGCATCGCCAAGCCGCTCCATGAGTGCCGTCGAACCTTCGACGTCGGTGAACAGGATGGTGCGGAGGCCGGTGACCTGTTCGCCGGGCCCCCAGCGTCGCGGAGGCGGGTCGAACTTGCCCGGTCCGCCGAGGAACGCGTCGACGGTTTCGACGACGAGCTGGAGCTCGTCGCGCCGGGGGAAGAGCGAGTTCCCTTCGAACAGCATCATGTCGGCCTGGGGGAGCTGTGCGGCGAGGCGTGTCGCGGCAGCCGCAGGGACGAGCGGGTAATCGCGGAAGTGGATCACCAGGGTGGGCGCCTGCACCTTCTGGAGCATGTCCGTGACGTCGAGCTCGCGGATGAAGCCGTAGAAGGTAGCGCGGCCTTCGGGGGTCGTGGTCTCGCGGATGAGCGCTGCCATGCGCCGCGAATCCTCGGCGTCCTCCCATCCGAACATCGCGCTCGCGATCGTCTCGGTGTAGATGCGCCAGTCCTGCGAGGCGAGCGAGTCGATAGCGAGCCGGGCGGCCGACTGGATGTCGCTACCGCGCGATGAGGTACACCAGAGCACGAGCCGCCGCACGCGTTCTGGGTGCGTGGCCGCGAAGGCGATGGTCGCGGGACCTGCGGACGAGACCGCGAAGAGGTCGGCCTTTTCAATCCCGGCGCGATCGAGAACTGCCAGGGTGTCGCTCATCAGCGCGTCGAGCGTGATGGGCGGGATCTCGCGGTCCGAGAGGCCGATGCCGCGGAGGTCATAGCGCAGCAGGGTGTGGCGCTCGGCGAGCTTTTCCCACGTGTACTGCAGGACGAACGGGAGTTGGTCGCGCTGGAGCCCGGCGCCGCCGACCGGGGTGAGGTGAAGCACAGGGTCGCCCTTGCCCAGTACCGAATAGGCGAGGTTTACCCCATCGGGCGAGACAGCGTAGTGAACGCGCCCGTCCATGACGATTCATAGTAAGGGAATCGGAGTAGGCGGAGCAGTATTTCCTTGCACCGCCATCGAGTTCTTGCGTTTGGCTCGGTGGCGCGATGCGCTAGGCTTGGCGCGTGCCCGAAATACCAGAGCTCGAAGCCATCCGCGGGTTCTTCAACGACCACCTGCCCGGGCGAACGATCGGGGAGGTGCAGACCCGCATCCCGCCGGTGTTTCGCACACCTGCGAAGGAACTGCGCGAGACTTTGCCGGGCGACCGGTTCGGCGAAGTGCTGCGCCATGGCAAGTTCCTGCTCTTCCCGCTGGCCTCGGAGCGCGTGCTCGCGATCAATCCGATGCTCACCGGGCGGTTCCAGTACGTCGACGCCTCCAAGAAGATGGCCGCGAAAACGTGCCTGGTCATCGATGTCGTGGACGGGCGACAGCTCCGGTACACCGACGAGCGGCTCATGGGGAAGATCTACCTCGTCGGCGCGCGAGAACTGAGCCAGATCCCGAACTGGGACACGAACGGGCCGGACTTGCTCGACCCGGCGCTGACGGAAGACACGTGGGTCACGGGGATGAAGCGGTACCGAGGCGCGGTCAAGGGCATCCTGACGAAGGCGGAGTTCGTACAGGGCATCGGTAACGCGTACAGCGATGAGATCCTGTGGGAGGCGCAGATCAACCCGTACACGCCGAAGACAGAGCTCTCGGAGGAGAATCTCCGCCGCCTCTACCGCGCGGCACACACGGTGATGGAATGGGCGACGCCGCTGGCCCGGGAGCGGATGGTGAAGGACGGGATGCTCGACTACGAGGAGCGGCGTGACTTCGTGCGGGTGCACCGGCGTGGCGGCGAGCCGTGCCCCCGGTGCGGCACGACGATCTCGGAGATCACGGCGAACCAGCGAATCACGAGCTTCTGCCGGCAGTGTCAGCCGGGCGGGCCGGCGGTGAAGGACCGGCTTGGCCTCGACCGGGGCTGACCTGACCGTTAGGGGTTCCTGGCCGATACTGGAGCCCGATGTCCCCCTTTGTTCACCAGATTTCGAAGGCAGGCGCGCGCTGATGGACACCTGGCGCATTGTTCACGTGCTGTCGCTGATCTGGCTGGGTGCCGGGCTCGGCGCGACCTACCCGCTGATCCTGAAGGCGTGGGCTTCGAAGGACGTGAAGTACCAGATGTACTGCCTGGTGGAAGCGGCGAATAACGAGACGCGCGTGCTGCTACCGGGCGCCATGGCATCGGGGATCACGGGATTCTTCTGGGCGGTGGCGCAGGAACGGAACTTCGTGAAGGAAGGCTGGCTGGCGGCGCTGACGCTGCTGTTCATCTTCTTCTACTTCATCTGCCTGCCGCTGCTGGGCTTCGGGCTCAGGCGGGCGCGCACAGCGGCCTTGATCGCTGCGAAGCGAGGTGAGGAAACCGAGGAACTGCGGGAAGTGCTAAACGACCGTGTGCCAGTGGTATTCGGGACGTTGCTGGTGCTGAGCGTGCCGCTGCTCGCCTGGCTGGCGGTGTTCAAGCCGTTCTAATCGGATTCGTTTCGCAGACACAAAGAAAGGCGCGCCACTCGATTGTGGCGCGCCTTGTGTGTTCGGAGCTTAACGGGCCGTTGCGACTTCGCCCTGGGACGCGGCTGCCGGGAAGTTCGCCTCGATGTAGTGCTCGGCGGCGATGGCAGCGGTTGCACCGTCACCGGCGGCCGAAATGAGCTGCCGTGCGGCGGCCGTCCGCAGGTCGCCGGCAACGAACAGGCCCGGGACATTCGTCCGCATGTTCAGGTCGACGATGGCGTGTCCCCCGGGATCGAGGTCGACGAGGCCCTTGAGCAGGTGGCTGTTCGGCGTCTGCCCGATGAAGATGAAGATGGCGGAGACGGGAAGATTCGACTTCTCGCCGGTCTTCACGTTGCGAAGGTCGAGGCTGGTTACTTCGCCCTCGCCATTGATCCGCTCGACCACGGTGTCCCAGATGAACGACATCTTCGGGTTCGCGAAGGCGCGTTCCTGGAGAATCTGGCTCGCGCGGAGCTTGTCACGCCGATGGATGACGTGGACCTTGCTGGCGTACCGGGCGACGAAGAGACCTTCGTCCATTGCGGCATCGCCACCGCCGACAACCGCGACTTCCTTGTTGGGGAAGAACGCGGCGTCACACGTCCCGCACCAGCTCACGCCTCGGCCGGTGAATTCGTCTTCGCCGGGAACGCCGAGTCGGTTGTAGTCGGCGCCGGCGGTAACGATCACGGCCTTCGCCCGGTAGGTATCGGATTCGGTCGCAACGGCGAAGGTGCCGTCCTCGAGGCGTTCGAGGTTGACGACGCCTTCGTAGCGGACCTCGGTACCGAACTTCTCGGCCTGGCGCAGCATCAGCTGTGCGAGGTCGAAGCCGTTGATCCCGTCGGGGAAGCCGGGGAAGTTCTCGACCAGGTCGGTGGTCGCGATCTGTCCCCCGGGAACCTTGTGTTCGAACAGGACGGTCGTGCGGCGGGCGCGGGAGGCGTAGATGGCAGCGGTCAGGCCGGCGCCGCCCCCGCCAACAATTGCGATGTCGATATCTCTCATGTCACCTCCCGGGCCATGAACGGCCATGCGTGCAAACCGGGGCCGAAGCAGGGGATGTGGGGATTAGTTGAGCGCTTCGTCGATGCGCTTCTTGAGGTCGCTCTTGGGGCGGAAACCGACGATGGTTGCGACGGGCTGGGTCTCGCCGGGCTTGAACAGCAGGAGCGAGGGAATGCTGCGGATGCCATAGCGCGCCGGGATCTGCGGGTTTTCGTCGGTGTTCATCTTGACGAACTTCACCTTGCCGGCGTATTCCTCGCTAAGTTCGCCAACGATAGGGGCAACCATCCGGCAGGGTCCACACCACGGGGCCCAGAAATCAACCAGCGTGGGGAGATCGCCCTTGATAACGTCCGATTCGAACGTTGCGTCGGTCACCTCACGAACATCGGCCATGGTGGCACCTCCTTACGCCGCCGGCAGTTGACAGCGGCGGAGCATGTAGTATCTTGGCTTCAAGATACCCCTCGGGGGTATCCCCTGTCAACCGGTCGCTACTATGGCACGCGAAGACGATAAAAAGCTGCAAGACAGACTCGCCCGTGTAGAGGGGCAGATCAGGGGGCTGCGGAAAATGCTCGAGGATGAGCGTGCCTGCGAGGACGTTTTGAACCAGCTCCTCGCGGCCCGCTCGGGACTTGAGCAGGCGGGTCTGCGCATCCTGGACCGGCACCTCCACGAGTGCGTGCTCAAGGACCTGGACATTCCCGAGGATGCCATGATGCAGCTCCAGCGCGTTTTGCGCCTCTGGGGCCGCCACGGAACCGCGGTGGAGTAAGACGGGGG
>CAZWBW010000021.1:0-32723 GCA_964632355.1 uncultured Anaerolineaceae bacterium
GATGATCTTCCGCCCGGTGAGGCCGGCATCGCCCTTGGGGCCGCCGATGACGAACCGGCCCGAGGGGTTTATGAGAACCCGGGAATTCTCGTCGAGCATGCCGGGGTCGATGATGGTATCGATGATGTGGCGGCGAATGTCGGTCTGGATGACTTCGTCGTCGATATCGGGACTGTGCTGCGTGGAGATGACCACAGTATCGACGCGCACGGGCCGCCACTGCCGGTCGTACTCGACGGTGACCTGGGACTTGCCGTCGGGGCGGAGCCAGCGGAGTTCGCCGCTTTTCCGGGCCTCGGCGAGGCGCCTGGTGAGGCGGTGAGCCAGCGAAATTGTGAGCGGCATGAGCTCGGGGGTTTCGTCGCAGGCGAAACCGAACATCATGCCCTGGTCGCCGGCGCCGGTATCCAGTTCGGGGCCATCCACTATGCCGCGACGGGCCTCCAGGCTGCGGTCCACCGCGTCTTTGATGTCCTCGGACTGCCTTCCGATGGAGGTGATTACTCCGCAGGTATCGGCGTCGAACCCGATCTCCGATGAGGTGTAGCCGATCTGCCGGATGGTTTCGCGAACGAGCGTCTGGATGTCCGCAAAGCCCTCGGTCGTGATTTCGCCGGTAACCAACACGAGGCCGTTGGTGATTGCGGTTTCGCAGGCCACGCGCGAGTAGGGATCCTGGCGGAGCAGGTCATCGAGGACGGCATCGGAGATCTGGTCGCAGATTTTGTCGGGATGTCCCTCCGTGACGGACTCGGAGGTGAGCAGCTTTTTTTCGGACATACAGGTGGACCCCTTCGTAGTCGGCGCCAGAGTTGGAGTCGGCTATCGTCGGCGCAACGAAAAGCCCCTCGCTGGGAGGGGCCAGGAGTCCGTCACGCTGCGGTCCCGCTGTCCCCTCGGGGAGGAGCGGGTCCAGCGACCCGCCTTTTGTTGCCGCCGAAGGCGGCCGCGTCGTCTTGGCACCTTGGAGGCATAACCAGGTTGCCGGGCGCTAGCCGGTAGGCTTCGCCCTCTGGACGCTTGGAGGAAGCTTATCAGGGCAAAGGTAAGGCCGGAAGTAGGGACGCGGCCTAGCCCCGCGGGAGGCCGAGGCCGCGCGTAGCGATGATGTTCCGGTTCACTTCGCTGGTGCCGCCGGCAACGGTGTAGCTCGGGGCAGCAAGCGCCCAGCGTTCGAGGCGGCCACGAAGCGGCGCGTACTTCGAACCCGGCTCGATCTGCCCGGGCATCCCAACCACCCGCAGGCCGGTGATACCCATCTGCCGCTGCAGTTCGGTGCCAAACACCTTGGAGATCGAGGCTTCGTAGTTCGGAACCTTGCCCTGGGACTGCATCTCGGCGACGCGGTAGCAGAGCCAGCGGCCAATCTCGAACTCGATGGCGCGCGCGGCGAGTTCGTGGCGGATCTCGGCGCGATCACGGAGGTGGGGCACTTCGCGCACGTAGTCGATCAGGTTGTAGAGCGTGCTCCGGGTCATGACGACGCGGTTGATGGAGCTCCGCTCCTGGTCGAGCGTGGTAGTCGCGATGTACCAGCCACGGTTCTCCTCGCCGATGCGGCAGTCGACCGGGATGCGGACGTCATCGAAGAAGACTTCGGAGAAGTGCCGGCTGCCCATGATGTTGACGAGCGGCCGGATGGTGATACCGGGCGTCTTCATGTCGATGATGAAGTAGGAGATGCCGCGGTGCTTTGGAGCCTCAGGGTCCGTGCGAGCGAGGAGGATGCCCCATTCGGCATGGTCGGCGCCGCTCGTCCAGATCTTCTGGCCGTTGATGATGTATTCGTCGCCATCGCGGACGGCGCGCGTCTGCAGGGAAGCGAGGTCGGAGCCAGCGCCGGGCTCGCTGAAGAGCTGGCACCAGCGGGAGTCGCCGGTGCGCATGGGCGGGAGCCAGCGGTCCTGCTGTTCCTTTGTGCCGTGCATCATGAGCGCGGGGCCAGCGAGCCAGATGCCCTGGTCGTAGGCGCCGGGAGCGCCCCGAGAGCTCATTTCCTCCATGTAGACCGTCTGAGTCATGTAGCTGGCGCCGGCGCCACCGAATTCCTTGGGCCAGCCGAGCGTGAGCCAGCCGCGTTCGGCGAGTTTCTTGCGGAACTGCTGGGTGAACTCCGCCTCTTCGGGGGTCATCTCCTCGCGGTCGTTCCGCATATCCCAGTCTTCGGCGGGGAGTTCCTTGTCGAGAAATTCGCGGAGCTCGGCTCGGAAGGCGGCATGCTCTGGCGCGTCGTGGAAGAACATGAGGTCTCCTCGGTGCGTTCTGCGGCGAGTATACGATCGGGCCCGGCTAGCCGCGCCGGGTCAGTCGGGCCGTTCGCCGAGCGAGCGCAGAATCTCGAGCGCGAACTTCGGGTGGGACTCAAAGTGACGCGGCTCGGTGTGGATGCCCCGGATGATGCCGTCGCGGTCGATCACCACGGTTGTCCGGTTGTTGACGCCGAACTGTTCGTTGTAGACGCCGTAGTCGCGGGCGCAGCGGTACAGCGGGAAATCGCTAAGCAACGGGAACTCGAGCCCGAGGTCTTCCTGGAAGCGGCCAGCGGCGGCGAAGGAGTCGACTGAGATGCCCAGCACCTGGGCATTGGCCCGGACGAACGCATCGGTGTACGTCCGGAAGGCCGTCATCTCCGACGCTCACCCGCCGGTGAAGGCGAGCGGATAGAACGCGAGGACCAGGTGCTTCCCGGGAAAGGACTGCTCGGTGATTTGCTTACGATCCTTGTCCAGGAGCGTAAATGGCGGCGCGGGTTGGCCCGGTTCGATGGTCATGCGCGAAGCCTACACGTCTTGTGCGCGACCGAAAACGGCTACGGCTGGAAGTCCTCGGAGATGCGCCAGCCGGAGCCGGTTTCGAGGCGCCACACAAGGTCGTCGAGGTCGGCGGTGTTGCGAACGTCCCGCATGAGCGTGAGGAACACGCCGACATCGCGCGTGAGGTCCCAGACGCGCTCGACCTTCGGGCCGATGGGATCGGACGAGGCGGGTGTGTCGGCGTAGGTGCCGTAGAAGGCGAAGTAGGCCTGGTTGATCTTCCGGATGGTGATGCCGTTGTCGGCGAGGTACTGGCGGCGTTCCTCCATGAGGCGCTCGGCTTCCTCGACTTTGCCCTCGGCGAGGAGGGCGTCGACTTCGAGCCGCAGCTTCCGCATCTCCGTGTTGAAGTCGACGGTTGGCGCCGGGCGCGAAGGTCCTCGGCCGTCAGCATCGGGAGGGAGCTCGACCGGGTAGCGCTGGTGGACGAGCGCGGCGATTTCGCGCCCGGCAATGTTGGCCGTGGTTTCGTTCAGGGTTTCGGCGTCGCCACCTTTGCCCCACTGCTGGCCGAGAGGGAAGAACGCGAGGTAGTGGTGGACCCACTCGTGGGCGGCGGTTTCGAGGATGCTCGTGTAGGCACGGTCGTCGCGAACGATGGCCGGGTAAGCGGCGATACCGCCGATCGAGATGACGATGGAGACGGTGTCTTCGTCGTCGGTTTCGGCCTCGATCCGCTCGATGTCGCGGAGGGTGAGGTCGGGCTTCAGCAGTGTGTCGCCGGCGCGGCGGATCTCGGTTCGCGGTGAGCGCACGAGGAGGCGGGGCGGCTCGGTGAGTTCGAGGTTCACCGGCGGCCACACCAGCCGGACGCTGGAGAAGAGCGGCAGGCTCTGTTGAAGGCCCGTTTCGACGACCACCTCGTGGATGCGGCGTTCGATCAGCCGTTCAACGTCGTTCTCATAGGTCGCGCGCTCGTTCGAAAGCGTCTCGATGAGGGCGAGGTCGGGGTCTTCGGCTTCGGCGGCAGTGCGGATTTCGCTGGTGAGGCGAAAGTATTCGCGAAGGGCGGCTTCGCCGTCTTCGTCGCCGGGGTTGGGGCCGATGCCGACACGATCGAAAACCGTGCTGAGGAAGGTATCGGCCTGCCAGCGCCAGAGGTGGTACTCGTACTGCGCGAGCGGGCCGCGGTCGAAGACGAAGGAAATGAGGAACCCGAGGAGGATGCCGAGCAGGGCAGCGACGGTTAGTGCAAGCGCCCAGAGGTTCGGACGCCAGGGGGTGTACGTCACCTCGGGAGCCGGTGGATGCAGTGGGTTCGCCAGCACGATTCGACTATAGCTGCCGGCGGGCGACGAGCCGTAATGCTTTCCTATGCCGTTGCGGGCCGGAAGTTAGAATGCGGGGGTATGACCGCGAGTAGCGCCACGGCCCGGACTTCGGGCGCTCGTCCCCGCCGCCCGGCACGCCTCCACTACGCAACGTTCGAGGCGCGCGTCGCCGCCGGGACGCTGGATGTGCTGGTGCTGTTCATCATCGCCTCGCTGCTGGTGACGGCGGGTTCGCTGGTGATACTGATCTCGTCGGACTTTGAGCGGGTTTCGCCTTCGGGCACGGCAATCAACATCTTCTGGATCTGCGTGGGGGCAATTCCCCCCGCGTTCTTGCTGTACTTCTTCATCTCGCTTGCGTGGAAAGGACAGACCGTTGGGGCGGCTGTCATGCAGCTGATGGTCATACGTTCGGATGGCCGCCCGCTTGGAGCGGTGGGCGCGGTCGCGCGTGTGATTGGCCTGCTTATCTACGTGCTGATCCTTGGCATAGGAGTCATCGTCGCCTACGCTCTCCGCGATTCGACGATGCAATCGGGGATCGCGGTCGGAACTGCGTTCCTGCTTGCTTCCGCCGGATTTCTCTGGTCGGCGTTCGATTCGAAGCGCCGAACTCTACACGATCGGATCGCGGGAACCATCGTGGTCCGAATCGGCTAGCAAGCTCATGCAGCGTGTGCCCGGCCCCCGCACCCGCCAGATTCCCACCGCGCCTTCCCGGGATCGTCTCACTCACTACGACCAGGGTGGAACGGATTTCGGCGCGCTGGGATTCGTGGTGGTCCTGGCTATCGCGCTGTTTTTCCTCGTACTGGCGGTGAGCGTGCGACAGTCGACGGAGCGCAACGAGGCGCTCGGACTGCTCGAACAGGGCATCGCCACGCTCACCGAAATCGACCTCGTGCTGGCTGAGCACCGGGACGAACTTCAGCAGTTGGTGGAAGCGACGGACGACGAAACGGTCGCGCTCCCGGGCTACCCCCTGGACGCGCGGCTGACGCGCGACGAGGCGCTCAACAGCAGCGACGAGGAGCTGCGGGCACTCATCCTCGGGCGTTCGGCGTTGCTCGTGTACGAGGAAGGCATCAGTGCGTTCGACCAGACTGGCGCCCAATCGCTGGGACTGTTGTCGTCGGAGCGATTGCTGGAGACGGTCGTCGGGCAGCTCTCGGAGACCACGAACCGCCGGGCCGAGATCGCGTCGTACGTGCTGCTTGCCGTGGTGACGCTCGCCGCGCTGGCGGTGGTCGTGCGAAGCCAGGGGCTGCGGGCCGTCCGGAATCTTGGCATCGGGGCGCTGGCGGCAGGTGTCGCGGGCGTGCTCTGTGTGCTCGTGGTGCAGTTCCTGGCGCGGCGAATCGGCGGGAACGACCCGTTCGTTGAGGAGCTCCGGGCAATCTTCGACGACCTTGCGGCCGTTCCGCAGCGAAACTACCTGATCACCGCCGTGCTGGGCGCCTTCCTGGTCGTGCTGTCGCCGTTGCTGACGCTGCTTTCGCGGATGGTCCCGGCGCTGGCTGGCGGACAGGCGGCGAACTTCGTCCCGGGCGAGACAGCGGACGCGTGGGGAGGGCACGGCGCAGACGACGGGGCTGAGGACTACGAAGAAGCTGCGGACTTCGACGAGTTCGAAGAAGACGCAGAGTTCGAGGACGCGGACTTCGAGGACGAGGCCGATTTCGACGACCCGGACGAAGGCTGGGAAGTTCGTGCGCGGCCCCGCGGGGACGATGACGACTTCGAAGCGCCGCGTTTCGGCTGAGCGGGCGAAGCCGTATCCGCGGGCTGCGGGCGGAGCAGGCTCGACGGGCAGTCGGGCTCCAGCGGGCAGCGCTCGCACAGCGGGCGGCGAGCGGTACAGGTGCGGCGCCCGTGCTTGATAAGCAGCATGTGGAACGGGTAGTAGTCGGCCGGGTCGACCAGCGCTTCCAGGGCATCGTGGGCTTGCTCGGGAGTTAGCGACTGCGGGATGAGGCCGAGGCGCTTGGCCACACGCTCGACGTGCGTGTCGACGGGCATGGCAGGACGGCCGAGCGCGAAGAGCAACACACAGGCGGCCGTCTTCGGTCCGACACCGGGCAGCGAACGGAGCCACGCGCGGGCTTCCTCGAGGTCCATGTCCTGCAGGAAGTTCAGGTTCCAGCCGTCGGCACGCTCGGCAATGGCGCGCAGGCTCGCCTGGATGCGGGGCGCCTTCTGCTGCGCGAGCCCACCGGCCGCGATGGCTTCGACCACCTCGTCGAGCAGGGCGGCGGCGACTTCGTCCCACGAAGAGAAGCGGCGAAGGAGGCGGGTGAAGGCGCGGCCGCTGTTCGTGTCCGATGTGTTTTGGGAGAGGATGGTGAGCGCGAGCTCGGCGACTGCGTCACCGTGGGGCGTATGGACCGGCATACCGTACAGGCCGGCGAGTTGCTGCATGATCTCCCGCGGCGAAAGCGTCATCGGGACCTGAGCATCCTTGCGGCGAGGGCGGGGAGGACCGGCACGCGGGCAGCTTCGCGGGCGTAGGTCGACTCGCCGCGCTGAACGGCGAAGAACGCGTTCCAGAGGAAGGGGACACGGCCACTGGCGAACATCCACGGGCGCGGCGCGCGGCGAAGCATGCCGTAGAACATGAAAGCAACAAGCCGCGCGGCGCGAAGTTCGGGCATAACTTCGCGGTCGATGTCGTGCTGGTAGCGCACGAGACTTCCTTCGCCGGCCATGGCGCGGAGCACGTTCCTCGCGGCGATGCGGCCGGATTCGATCGCGTAGAAGATGCCCTCCTCCGTGAACTCGTCGGCGAGGCCGGCAGCGTCGCCACTGAGGACCACGCGGTCGTTCGCGATGGGTTCGCCGCCGCGGCGGAACCGAATCTTATGTCCACGGGCGATGTCGACCGGGGCGTCGCCGAGGCCCAGGCGTTCGATGAAGGCACGAACCGAGTCCTTCATCGTGCCGCCGAGGTCGCGGGGGACGACCACGCCGATCGAGAGGACGTTCGCCTTCGGGAAAAGCCATGCGTAGCCCCAGGGGTCGTAGCCGAGGTCAATGAGGGCGGTGGAGCGGTAGGCGCGCAGCCGTGGGGCGGGGGCCTGCACCTCGACCTCCCACGCGGCACACTCGGCGAGACCTTCGCCGAGCCCGGCCATCTTGCCCACGGGCGAGTGGGCGCCGTCGGCGCAGACGAGGTAGTCGCACTCGGCTTCGAACCCCTCGGCGATGACGCGGACGCGGCCATTGAACTCGAGGCCCGTGACGCGGGTGCCGGGGCGGAACTCGGCGCCGGCCTTTCGGGACTGTTCGAGCAGGAGCGCATCGAACCGGTCGCGCATGACCATGTGCGCGAACGGTGTGCCGGAATCGCGAACGAAGCGGGAGCCGCCACGATGGGTGACCTGTAGCAGCGAAACAGAATCCTCGACTACGGAGTCGATGGGGAAGGGCAGCAGGCGTTCGGTGCGGAGCGGAATCCCGCCGCCGCAGGCCTTGTACCGAGGGAACTCGGCGCGATCGAGCACGAGAACGCGAGCGCCAGCAGCAGCGAGTTCGCGGGCAGCCGTGCTACCGGCCGGACCGGCGCCCACGACAACGGCATCGAAACGGGTCACAGGTCGATTCTAGTTCGGGAAGCGCGGAGGGACACCGCCGGGGTTAGACGTGGCGGCGAAAGAGCAGCACGGCCGCCGCGAGCGCGGCCCACGAGAGGAGCCCGCCGAGGAGGCCGAATGCCAGGCCGCGAGGGCCGGCGTGCGGATCTTCCATGTGCACGGTGAAAGCGTCGCATACCGGAGCGTATGTGCCCATCGGGGAATCGCCCGACTTCCTGACAATGTCATGAACGAGCAACAGGCGGCACACTGGGATGGGTGAACGACGAGCAGTTCCGGGCAGCGCTGATGCGGTGGTACGCCGACTGCGGCCGGCACGCCCTGCCGTGGCGGCGAACGCGCGACCCGTACGCGGTGCTGGTCTCGGAGGTGATGCTGCAGCAGACACAGGTCGAGCGCGTGCGGCCGTACTACGAGCGCTGGCTGACCCGGTGGCCCACTGTGCGCGATCTCGCGTCTGCTTCGCCGGCCGACGTCATCCGGGAATGGGCGGGACTCGGGTATAACCGGCGAGCCATCTACCTCCAACGCATGGCCGTGGAGGTGATGGAACGGTTCGGCGGGAAGCTGCCACTGGATCCCGAGGAGCTTCGGACGTTACCGGGCATCGGGCCGTACACCGCGTCGGCGGTAGCGTGCTTTGCGGGCGAGCGGCGGGTGCCGGTGGCGGACACGAACATCCAGCGGGTGCTCGCCCGGACGGTGCTGGGCCGCGCGCGGGCGCGCGAGTGCGCCCCGGCGACGCTGCGAAGGGCGGCCGAGCGGCTGCTCCCGGAGGATGGCGCACGGGACCACAATCTCGCGCTCATGGACCTCGGGGCGATGGTCTGCACGTCGCGGGCGCCGTCCTGCGACGACTGTCCCGGGGCGATGCTGTGCCGCTGGCGCCTCGCCGGGCAGCCGGAAGGTGAACCGGGCTCTCAGCGAACGCCGCGGTTCGAAGACACCGCGAGGTACGCGCGTGGGCGGATCGTCGATGCGTTGCGGTTGGCGGATGGGCTGGACGCGGGAGCGCTCGCGGAGCTGCTGCCAGCGCACCACCGCGATCACGTCCCGCGGTACCTGCGGTCGCTGGAGGTCGACGGGCTGATCGAGCAGGACGCCGAGGGGCGGTGGCGGTTGCCGGGTCAGGGGAGGATGAGCATCGCGTCGCCGAAGCTGTAGAAGCGGTAGCGCTGCTCGACGGCTTCGCGGTAAGCGCGCAACACGAACTCCGTACCGGCGAAGGCGCAGACGAGCATCAGGAGTGTGGACCGCGGGAGGTGGAAGTTCGTAATGAGCACATCGACAACGCGGAACTCATCGCCGGGGAGGATCTTCAGGCTGGTCCAGCCTTCGTAGGGGACAACGCCGCCGCGTTCACGGGCGACATGCTCGAGCGTGCGGACAACGGTGGTACCAACGGCGACGATGCGGCGTCCTTCGCTGCGTGCGCGCGAGATTGCGTCAGCGGCGCCGGGGGGGATGGTGACGTGCTCGGCGTGGAGCTCGTGCTCGCGAGGGTCCTCGACCGTGACGGGCCGGAACGTGCCGGGCCCCACTTCGAGCGTCAGTGCCGTGCGCTGGATACCACGTTCGGCGAGGCGGTCGAGCAGGGCCGGGGTGAAGTGGAGGCCGGCGGTGGGCGCGGCGGCGCTGCGGGCTTCGCGGCTATAGACGGTCTGATAGCGCTCGGGGTCGCCGTGGTAGTCGCGGATGTAGGGCGGCAGCGGGACCTGTCCAACGGTCGCGGGATCGAAGGCGCGTTCGAATTCGAGCACGACAGATTCCGCGTGACGGGCCACGACCGTAGCGGCGACCTCGCCCTCCGCGGTTTCGAACGTAAAAGTGCGGCCGGGGACTGCCTGCCGCCCGGGCCTGAACAGCACCTCCCAGCGGGTATCGGTGAACGGCCGCACGAGGAGGGCTTCGACCGCGCCACCAGTATCCGGCCGGCGGCCGTAGAGGCGCGCGGCCATCACCCGGGTGTCGTTCACGACGAGCAGGTCCCCGGGTTCGAGCAGGCCGGGCAAATCGCGGAAATGGTGGTGCTCGAACGTCTCGGCGGAGCGTCGCAGCACCATCAGGCGTGCGGCGTCACGGGGCTCGGCGGGCTGCTGGGCGATGAGCTCCGGCGGGAGGTCGTACGTGAAGTCGGAAGTACGCACGCGATGAGGATTGCGCCTTCTGAGGGTGCGGTCTACGTTGAGGTCCGAGGGAGGTTCGGCATGGGACAACGCAACGGCTCTTCGACGTCTTCGGTGACAGGCGACCGGCTGGACGAGGTCACCGCGACTCAGGTCAACGTGGAGAAGAGCGCGGTGCGGCATGTCGACGCTGATACGGCGCAACTCGAACGGGCAGCGGTCCAGCGGCTGCGAGCCGGGACAGCGAACCTCGACAAGAGCTCGGCTGCGTTCGTGAATGTGGACAACGCGACCATCAAGCAGTCGAACGTGGGCGCTGTGGTCGGGAAGTCGGTCGCATGCGACGAAGTGCGGACGGGGATCCTGGTGTCGCCGATGGTTCGCGGCGACGTGCACACGTGGTTCGACCTGCGAACGGCGTTCGCTATCGGGCTCGGGATGGCGATTGGGCGAGCGCTGATTGGCGCCGGCCGCGCACTGGTGTCGCGCCGCTGATTTCGTCGAGCGCGATGACCTGAGCGTTTGCCTCGTCGGTGCGGAGCTGACCGCACGCGGCGGAGATTTCGGTTCCCTTTTCGACCCGAACGGTGGTGTTGATCCCCGCCTCGCGGAGGATGCGTTCGAATTCGAGGACGCGCCGTCGTGACGGCCGCTGGAAGCCGCCTGCCGTGGGGTTCACCGGGATGAGGTTCACGTGCGTGTTCATGCCGCGAAGCAGGGCGGCGAGTTCGTGCGCGAACTCCGGACTGTCGTTCTTGCCGGCGATGAGCGCGTACTCGAAGGTGACGCGACGGCCGGTCTTACGGAAGAAGCGCTTCGCGGCCGACACAAGGTCGTTCACGGAGTGCGGGCCAGCGGTGGGTACGAGCTCCTGGCGCAGCGCCTCGTTCGGGGCGTGGAGCGATATCGCGAGGCCAACCTGGAGCCCCTCGTCGGCGAGGCGGTCGATGCCGCGCAGGACGCCCACAGTCGACACGGTAATCGCGCGCTGGGAGAGCCCGAACGCCCGTGGGTCGGTGAGGAGGCGAAGCGCGCGGATGGTTTCGGGGTAGTTGGCGAGCGGTTCGCCCATGCCCATGAAGACGACGTTGGTGACGTGCTGGCCGCGTTCGCGGAGCAGCCGGGCCATGTGCACTACCTGCGCGACCACCTCTTCGGCGCGAAGGTTTCGTTCGAATCCCATCTGACCCGTCGCGCAGAAGACGCAGCCCATGGCGCAGCCGGCCTGCGTCGAGACGCACACCGTCGAACGCGGGTGGCGTTGCGGGTCGCGCTCCGGGTACTGCATGAGGACCGTCTCGATGAGGGTGCCGTCGGCCATGCGGAGGAGCAGCTTCGTCGTCAGGCCATCATCGCTAACCACGCGGCGGACTTCCTCGGCGGCGCCGACGGTGTAGCCAGCGTCGCGAAGCTGCTGCCGAAGCGCCGCAGGGAGCTGGCGCAGGTCGTCGACATTGGCCGGGGCCTCGCGGTAGAGGGCTCGGAGGACCTGGTCGGCGCGGTAGCGCGGCTGGCCGAGTTCGAGCATGAGGGCATCGAGCTCGGCGGGAAGCAGTCGGTAGAGGTCGGTCATCGAAGGCCTACGGATTCGGCGAGCTTTCCGCGTTCGCCGTTCAGGAACTGGTCGCCGCCGATGCGCTTCGCGCCCACGCGCTGTACCTCGTCGAGCACAAGCGCGCCGTCGCGGAAGGCGATTGCGGGGCGGCGTCCTATGACCAGCGTAGCACCGACGGGGAGCGGCTCGGGGAGCGGTTCGACGTGCGCTTTCCAGATACCGAGGCGCACACCACGGTACTCGACAAAAGCACCCGGCCATGGGTCGTAGGCGCGGACGGCCCGTTCGGCTTCGGCGGCAGTCATGTCGGCGCCAAGGTGACCGTCGCTCTTCTTGATAAGCCCGCAGTAGGTGACCCGGGTCTCATCCTGTGGCGTGGCCTTCAGGTCGCCAGCGAACCACCGGGGCAAGACCTCGACCAGGGTTTTGGCTCCGAGTTGCGCCAGTTCGGGTTCGAGGCTGCCGGTGGTGGCATCGGGCGGAATGGGCACCTTGGCCTGCGCGATGACCGGCCCGGCGTCCATCTCCTGGACCATTTCCATGATGCTCACGCCCGTCTCTTCGTCTCCGGCGAGGATGGCCGCGGTGATCGGTGACGCGCCGCGCCACCGCGGCAGGAGTGATGCATGGACGTTCACGTTGCCGCGGCGGGGAATGTCGAGCACCGCCCGCGGAAGAATCTTGCCGTAGGCGGCAACGACGGTGACGTCGGGCGCGATGGCAGCGAGTTGTTCCCGGACGCTCGTGTCGCGAAGCGTCTCTGGCTGGAGGACCGGAATTCCAAGTTCCTGTGCGGCGACCTTCACGTCGGGGGGTGTGAGTCGACCGCCGCGACCGGCGGGCCGGTCGGGTTGGGTGACCACGGCGGCGACGTCGTGTCCGGCTTCGACCAGCGCGCGGAGCGACGGCACGGCGAACGCGGGCGAACCCATGAACAACACGCGGATGCCCGTCACCGTGCGCGCACCCTCACTTCGGCGCCGCGAGACACGCCAAGGTGTTCGGCAACGTTGGCTTCCTTCATGGCGATGGCGATGAACCCGGAGCTATCGACATGGCAGAACGGCTGGTTCGGCGGCGCGTCGGCGAAGGTTCGAACGTGATGGTCGATGACCGTGCCGTTAATCCAGAGTTCGAACGAATGGAAGAGTTGCGTGGCGCGGATGGTCGTCAGGAGATTGCCGTAGCGGTCGATGTGGACGACGTAACCGCGAAGCTCGCCGAACCGCTGGGGCTCCGCGCAGCACTCGGGCAGGAGCACCACGTCGGAGACCGCCGGGCCGAGGCGCCGCAGGTCGAGCCCCTTGGCGACATGGGCCGCGGCGGGCGCGAAGATGTCGCGGCCGTGGAACGTGTGGCTGGGCGCCGCCCGGAGGTAGGCGGTTTCGCGGATTTCGTGAACAGCGAGGTCGTCGCGGTTCGTAATCATTACGCGGGTGGCACCATCCAGTCCCCGGCGCATCTCGGCGGGGAAGGCGGGCGACAGGAGGCCATTATCGGGGCCGATGAAGGTGCGGCGGCCGCTCTGCACGGCGATCGGACGCCGCGAGGTACCGACCCCGGGATCGACCACCGCGAGCACGACGGCATCCTCGGGCAGGACCGGCAGAGATGTCTCGATCATCCACGCGCCTTCGTCGACGGCGTACGGCTCCACTGCGTGCGAAAGGTCGATGAGGTGCGATCGGGGCGCAATG
The DNA here is from genome assembly GCA_964632355.1 of uncultured Anaerolineaceae bacterium. Classification (GTDB taxonomy): domain Bacteria; phylum Chloroflexota; class Dehalococcoidia; order Tepidiformales; family Tepidiformaceae; genus JALOAP01. The sequence continues at coordinate 13,053 of CAZWBW010000021.1, forward strand.
CTGGCCAGCACGCACTTCACCTGTCCGACGTAATGGTCGTGGAGGCCGAAGTCGGTGAGGATCACGATCGGGCGGGTTAGCGCGTCCACTTGGCGACGTTCCAGAAGCGATCTGCCCCGGTCGAAAGCATCGAGGCATCGAGGCCCTTCAACCCTTCCGGGTGCAGGTAACTGTACCGCGGATAGGCAAGCACGATGCCGGGGGCGAGTTCGGCCCACTTTTCCTGGAACTGGCGATACTGCTCTTTCCGGACTTCGACGTCGGCGGTGGTCCGGGCCTTGGCGATGAGTTCGTCGACGACGATATCGGCGAAGTTGCCGATGTTCAGGCCGGCAGTACCGGTCTGGGAGCTGTGCCAGCCGGAATACGGGTCGGGATCGGGCCCCTGGTCCCAGCCGGTGATGGCGGCGTCGTAGCGGCGCTCCTGGAGGAAGTCGCGGCGAAGCACGGAGAAGGTGGTGCTCATGACCGTGGCGCGAATGCCAATCCCTTCGAGTTGCGTGGCGACTTCGCTGGACACGGCAAGCCGGACAGGGTCGTTGTCGGTGCGGATGGTGACGCGGAATTCTTCGCCGCCCCGGATTCGGACGCCACTTGCTTCGTTCAGTGTCCAGCCGGCTTCGTCGAGCAGGCGCCCGGCTTCCGCGACGTCCGGTTCGACGTGGTCGTATTCCTCTGCGTAGGCCCAGGAGCCGGGAGCGATCGCCGAGGTGGAGGCCGTGGCGGCGCCGAAGAAGACGCGTTCGGCGATGGCCTGGCGGTCGATCGCTAGCGAAACGGCGCGGCGGACGCGCGGGTCCTGGAAGTACGCCTGGTCGTTGTTGAGGTAGAGGATGGTGTAGGCATCGCGCTGGAGGGGGGTCACCTCCATTCCGCGAAGCCCTTGCAGCTCGGTGGCCTGGGCCTCGGTCGGCGTGTTTCGGAACAGGAGCCCATCGATCTCGCCGCTGGCGGCCGCACGGAGGGCGGAGGGGTAGTCCGCGTAGAAGCGGATGACGAAGCGGTCGATAGAGGGCTTGCCTTCGTGATAGCCGGGGAACGCCGTGAGTACGGCCTCGCGCGCGTCGATGCTCTGGAGGCGGTACGGGCCCGCGCCGATGGGCGCTGAGTTGAACGGGCCATCGTAGAGTTGCTCGCCAGAGACGTTGGCGAGCAGGTGCTCGGGCAGGATGCCGATGGTGGCATTGCGGGCGAGGAACGGGGCGTAGGGCTGTTCGAGGTGGAACACGACGGTACGTTCGTCGGGCGTTTCGACCTGGATGCCGGTCCACGAGTCGGCGAGGAGGGTATCGCCGCGGAAGTCAGGCTCCTGGAGCTTCGAGACGGTAAACGCGACGTCGCGGGAGGTGACCGGCGCGCCGTCGTGCCAGGTGAGTCCCGATTTCAGGCGGAACGTGTAGGTAAGGCCGTCGTCGGAGACCTGGGGGAGCTCGGCGAGGTCGGGGATAACGCTGCCATCGGGGCCGAGCTTCACGAGGCCGGCGAATACAAGGCGGGCGATGTCTTCGTCGACCTCGTTGTTCGAGGCGTAGAGCGGGTTGATTCGCTGCCAGGTCCCGGCCGTGCCTTCGACGTAGGTGACCTCAGAATTGAGGACCGCACTGTCGCCGCCGGTGAGGCGAAGGGCAAGCGCGCCTGCTGCGGCGAGGGCTGCAACCAGTAGCAGCCCGCCGAAAAGCCAGGAGCGGCGCGGAGAGTCAAGCGCAGACAAGGCGTACTACTGCGACTGGACGCTCAGGAACGAGATGAAGATGAAGACGATGGTCAGGATGATCGTGGCCTGGAAAAGCGTGCGTTCGAGACCGCGCTTTGTGCGGTAAACGGAGCCACCGGACATCCCGCCGAGGGCAGCACCGAAACCGGAGCCCTTCACCTGCAGAAGGATGATCAGGATGAGGATGACCGAGACCACAATCTGGAGAATGTTCATCAACATGGGCAGCCCTACCGGGTGCTCGCCAGCGCAGCTTCTTCGCTCGACCGCTGCGGCTGGCTCACAGAGGCGTCACGGCCATAGTAGAGGCGAAGGATGGTAGCCGCGAGCTTTTGGGGATCGTGGCGGTAACGGTTCTCTTCGGCCACGACGTCGGCTTCGCAGACACGAACGCCCTGGAGCGCCTGTGAATCGCCATTGTGTGCGATCTCGACGGCCTGGGATTGCCAGGCTTCGGGGAGCGACCGGGCGATGTTGTTGTTGACGATGACCGCGTCGACGAGCCCGCGCCCCGCGTGCCGTTCGAGCGCCACGAGGTGGTCGGCCGCGCTAAAGCCATCGGTTTCGCCGTGCTGCGTGGCAACGTTGCAGACGAAGATCTTGAGTGCCTGCGACTGCTGGACGGCCTTGCGGATGCCGTCGACCAGCAGGTTCGGGAGCACCGACGTGTACAGCGAACCCGGGCCGATCACGATGATGTCGGCATCGAGCAGGGCGCGCACGGCATCGGGGTGGGCCTCCGCCCACGGGGGGTTGAGGAAGATTTCCTTGATGCCGGAGCCGCGCTCGCTGATGTTGTGCTCGCCGTGGACGATCTCGTCCTCCTTGGTGCGAGCGGAAAGCGTCACGTCCTCGAGGGTGGACGGCAGGATCGCGCCACGCACGTTGAGGACGCGGCTCGTCTCGTGAATCGCCGTCTCGAAGTTCCCCGTGATCTCGGACATGGCAACGATGAACAGGTTGCCGAACGAGTGGCCCTGGAGCCCGGTGCCTTCGGAGAAGCGGTACTGGAAGAGGCGCGACATGAGGGGCTCGGCTTCGGCGAGCGCGGCGATGCACTGGCGGATGTCGCCAGGCGCGATGACGCCGAACTCCTGCCGGAGGCGGCCCGTCGAACCACCGTCGTCGGCGACGGTGACGATGGCGGTGAGGTTGCTTGTGTGCTGTTTGAGGCCGCGCAGGAGCATCGAGAGCCCGGTGCCGCCACCGATTGCGACGATCTTCGGTCCGCGGGCGAGAATGCGCTTGTTGTAGATGGCTTCGGCGACGCTTTCCTCACGGCCGGGCCGCACGAACGCGTAGAGCAGCGATTCGTTGAGCTTCCAGGTAGCGAGCCCGACGGTGCTGAGGGAGAGCGTGATGAAGAGCAGGCCACGGCCCCAGCGCGGAATGAACTGGAGCGTGAGGTAATAGAAGATTCCGGGGAGTGTGTACTGGAGATAGGCCTCGCGAAGGATGTAGGCGATGCCGAGGCCCATGAGCGCCACACCAAACAGCAGCAGCAGAAGCCACCGCTTGATGTGCATGCCCGGGTAGAGCCATTTCAGGATGGTGAGATCGCGAAAACTTCGGGCGGTCATGCGGCGAGCGGGTTCCATGGGTGGGCGGCCTTGCACCGGGGAGGAACGTTCATGCGTCCTTCCCCAGCTCGGACTTGAGGAGGTCTTGCACGACGGCGGGATTTGCGCGCCCACGCGTTTCCCGCATCACCTGGCCCATCAGGAACTTGATCGCGGCCTCCTTCCCCGCGCGGTAATCGGCGACAGCCTTCGGGTTGTTTTCGATGGCCTTGCGAACGGTGCCGAGAAGTTCGTCGCTCCCGCTGATCTGGGCGAGGCCGCCTTCCTCGACGACCTGGGCGGCCGTCTTCCCGGTCGACGCCATGGTGTCGAACACTTCCTTCGCGACGGCCTGGGTGATGGTCCCTGCTTCGACAAGGCCAATCAGTTCGGCGAGCCGCTCGGGAGTGACCGGGAGTTCGGTGATTTCGCGGCCGGTAGCGTTGGTCCAGCGGAGGACTTCGCCAAGGACCCAGTTTGCGGCGAGCTTGGCGGCGCGCTGGCGGTCTCCCTGGAGGCGGCCAACAAGGTTGTCGTAGTAATCGGCCCGTTCGCGGGCTTCGGTAATGGTGCTGGCTTCGTAATCGGAGAGCCCGAGCGAGAGCAGGCGCTCGCGGCGCGCTGCGGGCAACTCGGGGAGTTTCGCGCGAATGCGCTCCACGTATTCGCGGCTCAGCTGGAGCGGCGGCAGGTCGGGTTCGGGGAAGTAGCGATAGTCGTTCGCCTCTTCCTTCGAACGCTGCGTCACCGTCACTCCGCGGTCGTCGACCCAGCCGCGGGTCTCCTGTTCGATGGTTCCACCGGACGAGAGGATCTCCGCCTGGCGGCGCTGTTCGAACGCGAGCGCGTCGTGAACAGCGCGGAAGCTGTTCATGTTCTTGATCTCGACCTTGGTTCCGTAGGTGGTGGAGCCGCGGGGACGCAGGCTGATGTTGGCGTCGCAGCGGAAGTTGCCTTCTTCCATGTTGGCTTCGCTGACGCCGATGTAGCGCAGGATCTGCCGCAGGCGCACGAGGTAGTCGCGTGCTTCGGCCGGCGAACGCAGGTCGGGCTCGCTCACGATTTCGATGAGCGGCGTGCCGGAGCGGTTCACATCGACGAGGCTGTAGCCCTGGCCGGTCACCGGGTCGGTGCGGTGGAGCAGCCGCGCGGTGTCTTCCTCCATGTGGACACGGGTAATGCCGATGCGGCGCGGCTCCTCGCCTTCGACCTGGATCTCGAGCCAGCCGTTGCGGCAGATGGGCAGGTCGTACTGGGAGATTTGATACCCCTTCATGAGGTCGGGGTAGTGGTAGTTCTTGCGGTCGAACTTGCTGAACGGCGGGATCTCGCAGTTCAGCGCGAGGCCCGTCATGACGATGTACTCGATGGCCTTTTCGTTAATGACCGGCAGGGTGCCGGGAAGGCCGAGACAGACGGGACAGACGTGGGTGTTGGGCGCGGCCCCCGCATAGTCAGTGCTGCAAGCGCAGAACATCTTGCTGCGGGTGGTGAGTTGGACGTGTACCTCGAGACCTATGACAGCCTCGAATTCGGTAGCGACGGCAGTCAACGCGTTCTTCCTCCCAACCCCCGTGAGGACGCGGTTCGAGTATAGGCAGGCCCGAAAGTTCGGGACAATTCGACAAAGGGTTACACAATCGCCCCATACCCGAGCGCGTCACGCCTTTCATTCTTGTCTCACAGCCTCGGGAATGGGTCGAAGGTTGCGAGCAGAACTCTTACCGTCTCGTGGCCCGAATCTTTACCGGACAGTAATCTTCGGCTCCCCGGCGGTTGCGGTCCCGATACGCCACAGCGGCTCGTCGTCGTGAGTGAAGGCCGCCTCGACGGCGGCGGCGCGGTTTTCGGGGACACCGAAGAGCAGCCCCCCGGACGTCTGGGGATCGAAGAGGAGGGCGGCTAGCGCCGGGTCGACCCCGGGGGCAATCTCGGCGTTGGCCCCAAGCCAGTCGCGATTTCGGCCTTCCCCGCCGGTGTGTACGCCGGCGGCGGAGCACTCTGTCGCGCCGGTCAGCAACGGTACCTGCTCGGAATCGATCTCGGCAGCGACCCCCGAGCGATTGACCATCTCCCACAGGTGGCCCAGCAGGCCGAAGCCGGTGATATCGGTGGCGGCCCGGACTTCGGCGTCGCGTATCAGATGGCTTGCGTGGCGATTGAGCCGCAGCATCGAGGACGTTGCGCTGGCAACCCAGGCGTCCTTGGCCTTCCCCTGCTTTGCCGCCGAAAGGATGGTGCCGGTGCCGAGGGGTTTCGTGAGATAGAGGACGTCGCCCGGCCGGAGATTCGCCTTCGAAAGGATCCTTTCGGGATGGACGAGCCCGAGGACGCTCATGCCGTACTTGGGCTCCTGGTCCCAGACGGTATGTCCGCCCGCCACGACGCCGCCCGCTTCGGCCACCTTTGTGGCGCCGCCGCGAAGGATCTCGGATTGCACCTCGGGTGGGAGATCCTGCGGGAACGCGGCGATGTTCAGTGCGAGCACGACCTCGCCGCCCATGGCGAATACGTCGGACATGGCGTTCGCCGCAGCGATAGCGCCGTATTCGAACGGGTCGTCGACAACGGGCGCGAAGAAATCCAGCGTGGAAACGACTGCGACCTCGTCGTTGATACGAAGAACAGCTGCGTCGTCGGGCACGCCGAGGCCGACCAGCACATCGGGGTGTTGGTCGGCGTTGAACAGATCGGCGAGCGGCGACAGGACCTGCGCCAGGGCCTCGGGGCCCGCTTTAGACGCTCAACCGCCGCAGCTCGTCAGGTCTGTCAGCCGAAGGATCTCTTCGCGCGTCATGTGCGCATCGTAACTGAGATCCGTGCCGGCCGCCGGTGAGGCGACTCAGTCGAGGTCGGGCCGGCGAAGGTGCCAGTCGTTCGCCTGTTCGTAGGCGTACGCGGCGCGCAGGACGGTGGCCTCGTCGAACGGCCGCCCGGCGAACTGCAGCGCGATCGGCAGTCCCGATTCGGTGAACCCACAGGGGAGCACGATCGCCGGGAGCCGAGCCGCATTGAACGGCACCATGTAGCGGCCAATGGCCGACACGGGATTGTGTTCGACGCCATCGATTTCGTACGCCTCGGGGCCGATGAGCGGCGGGGGAATCGGCGTGGCGGGCGTCACCAGCACGTCGACCTCCTCGAGCACGCCCCGCAGACCTTCGGTGAATGCGTAGATCTCGCGGAGGGAGGAGGCGATGGTGGTTCCGCCGGGAACGGGCGTGCTCAGCCAGGATGCGAGCCCCGGGCCGAAATCCTGGGGACGGCGTTCGAATTCGGGACTGTGGTACTCGACGACTTCCGCGAGGACGACGGTGCTCCACGAGCGGACGATCTCGTCGGTGTGCGGGATGGTGACTTCGCGCACGTCGGCGCCAAGGTCGCGGAGCTGGTCGATGGCGACGGAGACCGCAACCATGACCTCGGGATCGACCAGGTCGAAGAAGTAGTTCGTGGGCAGACCGACCCGCAGACCCTTGAGCCCCTGTTCGAGGCCGGAGAGCAGATCGGCCGGCTCGATGCGCACGGAGTTCGCGTCGGCGGGGTCGTAGCCCTGGATGGCTTCGAGGACGATGGCGGCGTCGCGAACGGACTGGACGATGGGCCCGGTGTGATCGAACTGGTAGGAGAGCGGGACGACGCCGGCCTTGCTGACGCGCCCGTAGGTTGGCTTGATCCCCACGCAGCCGCAGAACGCGGCGGGCACGCGGATGCTTCCGCCCGTATCGGTGCCGAGGGTCGCGGCAGCGAGCCGTGCGGCGATGGCAGCGCCCGAACCGCCGCTGGAGCCGCCCGGGATGCGTTCGAGGTCCCACGGGTTGCGAGTGGGGCCGAACCAGTCGTTGTTGGTGGTGTAGCCGGACGCGAACTCATGCGTGTTGAGCTTGCCGAGAAGCACGGCGCCTGCCTCGCTCAGCTTGCGCGTGACGGTCGCGTCTTCGTCCGGCACCCAGTCCTCGAGGATCTTCGAACCGGCCGTCGTGCGGATACCCGCGGTCTGGAACAGGTCCTTCAGCGCGACGGGGACACCGTGGAGCGGCCCACGGTACTCGCCGTTCGCGATTTCGTCGGCGGCGCGGCGTGCGCCCTCACGAGCGCGGTCGGCGGTCACCGTGATGTAGGCATTTACCTTTGGGTCCACCGCTTCGATGCGCGCGAGGTAGGCCTCGGTGACATCGACGGGCGACACATCCTTCATGCGGATGCGTTCGGCGAGTTCGGCGACGGTCAGGCGAGTCAGGTCGGAGCCGTCCACGGCACACCTCCCGGGGAAGTGGGCCTATCGTAGCCGCGGAATGAAGGCCGGTGCACGGGTCAGCGATGCGTGAAGGATCTATTGACGATAGTTGGATGAGCCGAGAGAGTTAGAAGCAATGATTTCGACTGCCCCGGCCGCCTTCGCAACTGCCGCTGCTGCTGCGGCTGCGGCGCATGCGCGCGGGTAGACGGAGGCGGTCGAAGCACTTCGCCATAGATCACTGTAGAGGCCGCCTCAGAGGCGGCCTTTGTCGTGGCCGCCCGTGGGGGAAGAGGACACCGCCATGACGCTCGACCGATCCGCTGAGGATCCCGCCCGTTTCATCTCTCGCCGGATGCAGTCCGTCCCGGCGAGCGGCATTCGCAGGTTCTTCGACCTGCTGAGCACCATCGACGATGTGATATCGCTCGGCGTCGGGGAGCCGGATTACGTGACACCTGAACCGATACGCCGAAGCGCGATCGAAAGCATCGAGCGTGGCGACACGCACTACACGTCGAACTATGGACTGCCGGAACTTCGCGAGAAGCTGAGCGCGCACATCGAGCGGCTGTACGGCGTCCGCTACGACCCCCGGAACGAAATCATCATCACGAGCGGTTCGAGCGAGGCCTTCGACATCGCGCTGCGAGCGCTGATCGACCCGGGCGACGAAGTGCTATGCGCTGACCCGAGCTACGTGGCCTACGCACCGGCGACCATCATGGCGGGCGGGTGTTTCGTCCCCGTCCCCACGTACGCGTCGAACGACTTCCGGCTCCTGCCGGGGGATGTCGAGGCGGCGATCACGCCGCGGACGAAAGCGATCCTGCTCGGCTATCCGTCGAACCCGACCGGCGCGACGATGGGCCGCGAGGACCTCGCGGCGATCGGCGAAGTAGCGGCACGACACGACCTCGCCGTTATCAGCGACGAGCTGTACGACCGGATGACGTACGTCGGGGAGCACACCTGCTTTGCGTCGCTCCCCGGGATGAAGGGCCGGACCGTGCTGCTCGGCGGGTTCTCGAAGGCGTATGCGATGACCGGCTGGCGGCTCGGCTGGGTTGCGGCACCTGCAGCGCTGGCCGAGGCGATCATGAAGGTGCACCAGTACGTGATGATGTCGGCCCCAACGGCGGCGCAGTACGCCGGCATTGCGGCGCTCGACGAGGGCGAAGAGTTCGTACAGGAAATGGTGGCCGAGTATGACCGGCGGCGGCGGCTCATCGTCGATGGGTTCCGCGCGATCGGGTTGCCGACGTTCGAACCCCGGGGTGCGTTCTACGCGTTCCCGGAGGTGAAGGTGACGGGCCTCGACAGCGTGACGTTCAGCGAGCGTCTTCTCGAAGAGGAGCGCGTGGCGGTAGTCCCGGGTAATGCGTTCGGCGCCTGCGGCGAAGGATATGTCCGGGCGTGCTACGCGAGCGGGTACGAGCAGATCGAGCGCGCGCTGGAACGCATCGGGCGGTTCGTTCAGCGGCAGCGATAGCCTCGCCGACCGGGACGGCAGCCAGGCCTCCCGTACAATGGCGCTGGTCCCCTTGCTGGATCCCCGGACGAGACGCGCCGTACCCGGTTAAGACAAGACGACGCATCACCATTTCATGGAATGGAGGTGCGCCTTTTGGCGTGGTTCATCCTCTTCGTCGCCGGGCTGCTCGAAACTGGCTGGGCGGTCGGCCTGAAGTACACGGAAGGGTTCACTCGCCCGCTTCCCAGCATCCTGACCGGCGCTGCGATTGTGCTCAGCATGGTGTTGCTTTCGGTGGCAGCGAAATCGCTCCCGATCGGTACGGCGTATGCGGTGTGGGTCGGCATTGGCGCGACGGGGGCCGCGCTACTGGGCATCGTGCTGTTCGACGAACCGGTGACGGTGTCGCGCATGTTCTTCCTGGCCCTGCTCGGTGTCGCGATCGTGGGCCTGCGACTCACGGCGCCCGCGGAGTAGGAACGCTTCGCTTTGATGCCGGTGCAGCGGAGTTGCGAGGTCCCGTCCTGGCGCCGGGTAGCCGGCAGCAGGTTTGATCGATGTGTCGCGGGGCCGGCGTGGAAGGGTTCCCGGGCGGGGCACGTTGCCGAGAAGTAAGCTAATTGCGATTCGAATTCAATCTTTGTCGGCCGAAGTTCGCCCACCCCGAAATATCGTGATATATTCCCGCGCGCAAGGACGACTGCGAGAGCGCAGTCAGCCGGCGGCCTCGCCGGCAATCTCAGCTACGTGAAAGGGACAGAAGCCGCATGGATCTCGGCCTCAGCGAAGAACAAGAACTGCTGAAGAACTCGGCCCGCGAATTCCTGGAGAAGGAATGCCCGGAAGAGCATGTGCGGGCCATGGAGGAGGATGAGAAGGGCTACAGCCCGGACCTCTGGAAGAAGATGGCCGACCTGGGATGGCAGGGCCTGATGATTCCGGAGGAGCATGGTGGGGCCGGCTTCTCGTTCCTCGACCTGTGCGTGCTCGTCGAGGAGTTCGGCCGCGCGCTCGTGCCGGGTCCGTTCATCCCGAACCAGGTCTGCACCGCGGAACTTATCCTCGCCGGCACCGACGAGCAGAAGCAGACGCACCTGCCGAAGATCGCCGACGGGAGCCAAATCCACACCTACGCCATCACCGAGCCGAGCGGCCGCTGGGACCGCGAAGGCATTGAGATGAAGGCGGCGCAGCAGGGCGACGAGTTCGTGCTGAACGGCACGAAGCTGTTCGTGCCCGACGCGCATGTTGCGGACTACCTGCACGTGGTGGCCTGGAAGCCGGATGGCCGGCTCAGCACCTTCCTTGTGCCGCGCGACCAGCCGGGCATCGAGACCACCGTCCTGAAGACCATCGCCAGCGACAAGCAGTGCGAGGTGGTGTTCAAGGACGTGAAGGTCCCCGCTTCGGACGTGATCGACATGGACGACGCGACGGCACGCCGGCTGCGCAACATGGCGACGGTGCTGGAGTGCGCGTACCTCGTTGGCCTTGCACAGCGGGACTTCGAGATCTCGGTGAACTACGCGAAGGAGCGCGTGCAGTTCGGCCGCCCGATTGGCTCGTTCCAGGCGATCCAGCACAAGGCTGCGGACATGGTGACCGACGTCGATGGCATGCGGTTCATCATGTACAAGGCTGCGTGGGCCACGAGCGAGAACGAGGATTCGCAGGACATGGACACGGCGATGGCGAAGGCGTGGTGCAGCGACGCCAGCCGCCGCGTGGTGGCCCATGGCCAGCAGATCCACGGTGGTATCGGCTTCACCAAGGACTACATCATCCAGCTCTACTTCCGCCGCCAGAAGCGCGCGGAGCTGTTCTGGGGCGACGGCGACTACCATCGCGAGCGCGTCGCTCAGATGCTGGAGATCTAGTTCTCAGCGTTCGGAGCACCCAGGGGTTGGCCAGTGGCCAACCCCTTTCGTTTACCTAGCGCAACGCGAACCAGATGGAGATCACGGTGACCAGTGCGATGAGGGAGGTCAGGAAGGGGAACGCGAACAGCCAGGGGTTCCCGTTCCGTCCTACGTCCAGGTGAGTCCTGTGGTCGAATTGCGTGGCCATAGACTGCCTCCGCAAGTGGTGGGGTGGCCGTCCAGTTTCTCGATGAGGCGTCATGACCCCACGACATGCGGCGGGCTCCATCGTTACAGGTTTGTTGCAGTGGGTAGCGGATATGGCGAACCGGCGTGGTAACCCTACTATCCCGGAAGCGCGAGACGGCCGAGGCTATGGTTGGACTACGGGCGGGGCATCACGGTGTCCCCCTTTTTGGAGGAAAGGAATCGCAACGAATGCCTAGACTGAAGAGGTTCGCCTGGCTCGTGCTGCTCCCAGCAGTGCTGGCCATGGTTCTGGTCGCGTGTGGTGGCGATGACGACGATGATGCCGACGACACCAGTGGCGCCGGCGACGCCACCGCCTCGGCGACTGAAGAGCGGACAGAAGACAACGGAAACGACTCTGCGAACGACGACAGCGACGACGACAAGGACAGCGGCAGCTCGGGTGGCTCTCTGCCTTCGGGCAAGGACGAGCGGTATGTGACGGACGTGTGTAATGCGTTCAACACATACCTGACCAACCTTTCGAACGTGTTCCTGGAACTCGACCCCGAGAAGATCGCCGAGGACCCGGAGAAGTTCGAGGACCCGGAAGCGCTCTTCAAGCCTTTCATCGAAGGACTCGAGAAGGCGCGCGACGAACTCAAGCAGGCCGATCCCCCGGACGATATCCGGGAATGGCATGAGGCGATGGTGCAGGCCTTCGACCAGATGATCGAAGGGATGCGGGGCAACAGTGACTACCTCCCCGACGACTTTGACGTGCCCGAGATGCCGGCCAAGGCCCAGGAGCGGCTGGGCAGAATCGCCGAGAAGAACGAGGCTTGCCAGCGGCTGGAAGAGGAGGGCGCCAGCATCTTCGAGTCGTTCGGTGGCGAGGCCGAGTAACCGCGATTTACCGCAGAGCGACGAACGGGCGGCTTAAGAGCCGCCCGTTCTTTCGTGTGTGACTAGTGCGTGTGACCGCCGGGGCCGTGGGTGTGGCCACCGGGGCCGTGGGAATGGCTGTGGCCGAAGTCGTGCGAGTGGCCGTGACCGTCGCCGTCGAGGCCATCGTCGCCGTCGTCGCCGCCGTCCTCCCAGGGCGCTGGCCCATCTTCGATGCCCGGTTCGCTGCGGCCCACCACCGCGAAGCTGCCCAACACCTTCTTGGCCTGCTTGCCACAGGAAGGACAGGGGATGAGCTGAAGCACGTCGGACATCGGCATTCGCTTTTCAGTCCGCGTGCCGCAATCGGGACAGAGATATTCGTAGAGCGCCATACCGGAATCGTGGCTGGTAGATGTCAGGAGGTCAACGATTCTAGGCGCGCTTTCGGGGTTCGTAGATGGCGGTGTGGCGCGCACGCATGACGGGTTGTTCGCCGTTTCGCACGGTGAGCACGTCGAGTTCCACGAAGCGGTGGCCCTTCCGTTCGAACACGTCGGTCACGAGCCCGAACGTGGCGAGCTCGTCGCCATCGGCGACGGTGCCGAGGTACTGGACGTCGCTGGAGACGTGGATCCACGGACCGAGTTCGACGTTGCGGGAGAGCACCTCGTTGGCCTTGCGGATGAGGTAGCCGGGGTGCGCAGGCGCCGCGCTCGCGTGCCAGAGCGGGAGGTCATCGGCGACCTCGGCGAGGAAGGGTTCGCCGCGCTCTCGCGCATCCCACGTTTCGCGGACGGTGCCAAGCACCGGGTGCGCACGGAACCATTCTTCGGACGCGAGCGGCTTCGGCGATTCGAGTTCGGCAGCCGGGAATGCCGCGAGATCGACTGCGCGCGCAGATTCGGGGAGCCAGGCGGCCGAACCGCTGGCGCGGACATCTCCGTCACCGTCGAGGGCGGCTACTTCGAGCACCGGCCCGCTGGCGTCGTGCTCGCGGACAGTGGCCCGAACGGTGACCTGCTCGCCTTCGTAGAAGGGCTTGAGGAAGCGGGCGTCCATGCGGCCGCGTTCGAGCCAGCCCGGGCCGAAGGCTTCGACGACGGGCCGAGTCATGTACGCGAAAACCGTAACGCCCGGCACAAGGCCTCCTTCGAAGCCGTACTGCCGGGCGACCGTGTCGTCGTGGATCTTGTTCGCTGAGTGGATGGCAGCGTTGTGAGCGCGCACGCGGTATTCGGGCAGCGACTGGCCAAGCTCGAACACCGGGACGCCCTCGCTCACCGCCGCGGCCCCGGCTGAACTTCTTCGTAGGGGCTCTTGCGGCGCGCGACCTGGCGGAAGCGATCGAAGTTCGAATCGAAGCGGCGAACGTTCGTTGGTCGAATCACGCCCTGGTGTTCGCAGGCCGAGCCGACGGAGCAGCTCTGGCAGCAGTAGGGGCGCCCGGCCATCAGGTAGGGCGGGTTTACGAGCCAGGCGTGGCAACGGATGCAGCGCTCGGGCGTTTCCTGCTTCATGGTCTCCTGGTTAGCGGCTGCGCGGCCGCTGCTGTAACTCTGCGGATATTGTGACCTGCCGAACGCTCCGGAGGAAGGGTGCAATTCCGGCGGCGATGGCGCATGCTGCGCTCATGGTGCGAATCAATCGGGTGTACACGCGAGCCGGCGATACAGGGACCACGGCACTCGTCGGTGGTCAGCGCGTTCCGAAGGACAGCCTGCGGATCGAGACGTACGGAACGGTCGACGAACTGAACTCGGTGATCGGCGTGGCGGTTGCCGCGGGACTGCACGAGTCGATGCGCGACGCGTTCTTCGTGATCCAGCAGGTGCTGTTCAACCTGGGATCGGACCTGGCGATGCTGGAGGAAGACAAGGAGCGGTTCCCGGTGCCGCAGGTCGAGCCACGGCACGTCGAACAACTCGAACAGTGGATCGATGGGTGGAACGAGCAACTGGAGCCGCTCAAGAGCTTCGTGCTACCGGGCGGCGACCTCGCGGCGGCGCAACTGCATGTCGCGCGGACGGTCTGCCGGAGGGCGGAGCGGCTGGCGGTGGCGCTGTCGCGCGAGGAGCCGATCGGCGCCCAGGTCATCCCGTACCTGAACCGGCTGAGCGACCTGCTGTTCGTGGCCGCGCGCTACCAGGCGAAGCTGAGCGGGAAGGGCGACATCCTCTGGAATAGCCGCGGGTATTAGCGGCTGACCGTACTACGCCAGACACGGGCTCCAGCGCGGAAGGGCTAGACTGTCGCGAGCAGCAGAGGAGGGATGGCCATGGCCGCACTCGATGGTGTTCGCGTGCTCGACCTGACGCAATACGAGGCCGGTACGAGCTGCACGCAGTATCTCGCATGGTTCGGCGCCGACGTCGTGAAGGTGGAACCGCCGGGCGGCGAACCGGGACGCCACACGGAGGGCCCGGGCCGGGACTCGCTGTACTTCCTGAGCTTCAACCACAACAAGAAGTCCGTGTGCCTGGACCTCGCAAAGCCCGAGGGGAAGGAGATCTTCCTGGAGATGCTGCCGCGGTTCGATGTGGTGGTGGAGAACTTCACCCTCGGCACGATGGAAAAGCTGGGGCTCGGGTACGACGTGCTCAAGGAGCGGCACCCGGCGGTCATCTACGCGACCATCAAGGGGTTTGGGACATACGGGCCGTACGCGAACTTCAAGTCGTTCGACTGGGTTGCGCAGGCAGCCGGCGGCGGATTCAGCGTGACCGGCGAGCCGGATGGCCCGCCGATGCGGCCGGGCGCGAGTGTCTGCGACACGGGGTCGGGCATGCACGCGGCAATGGGCATCCTCGCGGCGTACATCCAGCGGCTGCGGACCGGCAAGGGACAGATGGTCGAGATCGCGCTGCAGGAGACGATGACGAACTTCATGCGGCAGCAGCTCTCGCTGCGACAGCGGCGGCCCGGCCCGGTCCCCCGGCGCGGGAACAAGCTCGGCATTCCGCCATCGGACCTCTACCCGTGCGCCGGCGGCGGGCCGAACGACTGGGCGTTCATCATGGTTGTCACCGACCGGATGTGGGATTCGCTGCTGGCGGCGATCGACCGGCTGGACCTGAACGATGACCCGCGGTTCAACACGCTGCGCGCGCGAATCGAGCACGGGGACGAGCTCTACGAAGAGATCGCGGCGTGGACGCGCCAGCGGTCGAAGTTTGAAGTGATGGAGACGCTGGGCACCGCCGGAGTGCCTTGTAGCGCGACGTACGACAGCGACGATATCTTCGCGGACAAGCACCTTCGCGCACGGGGTCAGATCCGGACGATTTCGCACCCGGTGAACGGCGACGTGGAGATGCTCGCTCCGCCGATACACCTGAGCGATTCGGAAGTGGAGATGGTGCGGGCGCCGCTGCTCGGCGAACATACAGCCGAGGTGCTGGCGGCGGAACTGGGGCTCGACGAGGAGGCGCTGGCCAAGCTCGAAGCGGGCGGCGTGGTGTCGCTGTACCGGGGCTAGCGGATTAAAGGTCGCGCGAAGCTGATTTCGTGGCCGTCGGGGTCGCGGACGTGGAAGTAGCGCTCGCCCCATTCGGCGTCGCGCGGTGGCGCCTCGGGTGTGTACCCGGCGGCGCGAATTCGTTCGTACGTGGCATCCACGTCGTCGACGTGGACGATCACGCGGCCCCACCAGCTCCACTGCGGGCTTGATTCGTCCAGCACGAGGTTGAGGTAGGACGACCCGGCTTCGAACGAGGTGAACGATGCGTTCGGGCCGCCGTAGCGCAGTTCGAAGCCCGCGGCACGGTAGAAGCGCACGGAGCGAGCCATGTCGCGGGTTGCGAGCGTGACGGCGCTGAGCGATTCGATGGCCACACAGAGAGTATGAACGAAGACGCCGCCCGCGGTTGGCGGGCGGCGCCGGGATTCCCTGGCACTGTGAGGTGGCCTGTTACTCGCGCGGGAGGCCGAGACCGCGGGTGGCGATCACTGTGCGCTGAATCTCGCTGGTGCCACCTTCGATGGTGTTCGCAACGGCGCGGAGGTAGCCGTAGTGGTGGTCGAGCACTGGGGAGCCGGGCTTCGCGGCCTGGCCCTCCATGCCGAACACCTGGATCGCGGTCTGGGTGACGCGCTGGTTCAGTTCGGCACCGAAGAGCTTGGCCATCTGCGCCTCGCGGTTGGGGACAATGCCGCCCGTCTGCATCGAGGCGATGTTGTACGCCATGTTGCGGAGCACCTGGACCGCAATCGCGTGGTCGGCAATCCGGTGGCGAATGTGGATCGGGGCCTTCTGCGGCTGGTTCTTCAGGTGCTCGACGATCCTGTCGACGAGGCGGCGAGCAGTGGACGTTGCGCCAATCGACGAGCGTTCGAAGTCGAGAGCGACTGCGACGTTGTACCAACCGCGGTTCTCTTCGCCGACGAGAGCGGAAGCCGGGACGCGCACGTCTTCGAAGAAGACTTCGTTGAATTCGTGGCTGCCCGCCATGTTCACGAGGGGCCGCACAGTGATGCCCGGCGTCTTCATGTCGATGGCGAAGGTCGAGATGCCCTTGTGCTTCGGGGCGTTCGGATCGGTGCGGGCGGCGAGCCAGCCCCAGTCGGCGTAGTGGCCGAAAGAGGTCCAGATCTTCTGGCCATTGATGACCCACTCATCGCCATCGCGGACGGCGCGGGTCTGCATCGCGGCGAGGTCGGAACCGGCCTCGGGCTCAGAGTAGAGGGTGCACCAGATGTCGGTGCCGTCGGCGATGCGGGAAAGGTAGCGGGACTTCTGTTCCTCCGTGCCGTAGAGCATCACGACGGGACCGACCCAGGCGACGCCCATGTTCACGGTGCCGGGGACGCGATGGTAGGCCATGAGCTCGTTGAAGATGAGCTGCTCGGTGGGGGTGGCGCCCATGCCGCCGTATTCCTTCGGCCAGGGCAGGGCAAGCCAGCGGCGCTCGGCCAGCTTCTTCATGACCTGGCGCTCGACGGCGAGGCGGTCCTCCAGGCTCTCGTGCTCTTCGTCCCAACCGGGCGGGAGTTCGTTCTCGATAAAGTCAGCTACTTCCTTCTGGAACGCAGCCTGTTCGGGGGTCAGACGAAAGTCCATGGTTCACTCCTTGTGTGCCGACGATTGTATCGCGAGAACCGGAGATGGACTTCTCCCCGCGGAGTACAGGTCGGGATGGCGCGCATGATTCTTACGTCGCGCAGGGGCGCCACGGGCGGGGACCGGGGGCTCGCAATATAATTCCGGGGTGCCTCCTTCGAATCAGAAGCCCCGACTCGTCATTCTCGACTCGCACGGCATCCTGTTTCGGGCGTTCTTCGCGCTGGCGAACATGCCGAACCCGCTCATGAGCTCGAAGGGCGAGCTCACCTTCGCGACACACGGCTACGCGGAGACGCTCATCCGGGTGCTGGACCAGCTCAAGCCGACGCACATCTGCGCGGCATGGGACGCGGGCGGCAAGACGTTCCGCCACGAAGCGGCCGAGGAATACAAGGCGACGCGGCGCGAGACGCCATCTGACCTGATTCCGCAGATGGCACGTGTCCGGCAGCTCCTCGAAGCGTTCAACATCCCGATCTTCGAGGTCCCGGGGTACGAAGCCGACGACGTTGCCGGCACGATCGCGAAGAAGGCGGCCGCCCAGGGCATCGAAACCTACATCGCCACGCTGGACACCGACCTGGTGCAGTTGATTGGGCCGAACATCAATCTCTTCATGTTCCGGCCGTACCAGCGCGACACGGTCGACTACAACGAGCAGCGTGCGGCGGAGCGTTACGGGTTCAGCCCGAAGTACATGATCGACTTCAAAGCGCTGAAGGGCGACACGAGCGACAACATCGAAGGCATCAAGGGCATCGGCGAGAAGACAGCGCGCGACCTGATTCGCCAGTTCGGCACGGTGGAGTCGATCTACGAGCACATCGACGAGATCAAGCAGCCGGCGCTGAAGAAGAAGCTCATCGGCGGCGAAGAACTCGCCCGGCGGAACAAGGAACTCGTCACCATCAAGACCGACCTGCCCATCGATTTCGACCTCGAACAGTGCCGGGTGCAGGACTACGACTACGAGCGGGTGGCAGCGCTCTTCCGGGAGCTCGAGTTCCGGGTGCTGGCGCAGCGGCTGAAGGACGTGCTGGGCGCGCAGCCCACGGCGTCGCGGCAGGCAACAAGCGACGTCCCGATCGAGTACACCACCGTGACCGACAGCGCGGGGCTGACGGCGCTGGTCGAGGAGTTGTCGGCGGCGAAGTCAATCGGCGTAGCGGGCTTCTCGACCACGGGAGACACGCGGCATCCGCTGCTGCTGGGCCTTTCGTTCGCGACGAAGCCGGGACGGGCGTGGTACGTGCCGGTGGGGCACACGCCGCGCGTGGACGAGCCGTTCGAACAGCTCAGCAAGCAGGAAGTGCTGAAGGCGGTGGGACCCGTCCTCGAAGATGCGTCGATCGCGAAAACGGCGTACAGCGTGAAGGCGATGATGCACCTGCTGGCGGCACAGGAGCACCAGTTCGCCGGCGCGGATTTCGACGTATCGATCGCCGCGTGGCTGCTCGGTGAGACGTCGTCGAACCTGAACAACCTCGTGAACGAGCGGCTGGGTATCGAGCTGGTTTCGCTGCAAAGCCTGACCGGGACCGGACGGAACGCGAAGGCACTGTCGCAGTGCTCCGTCGCGGAAGTCGCCGAGTATGCGTGCCAACAGGCAGAGATGCTGCTCCGCATCCGGCCGCAGCTCGAGGACCAGATCAAGGAACGCGGTCAGTGGGAGCTGTTTGCGGACATGGAGATGGCGCTCGTGCCGGTGTTGTTCCGGATGGAGCGCGCCGGGATCGCGGTGGACACGAGCGTGCTGCGCCAGATCGCGCAGGAGATGTCGGGCGACATCGCGCGGCTGGAGCGCGAGATCTACGACATGGTGGGGCACGAGTTCAACATCGGGAGCCCGCAACAGCTGAGCGATGTGCTGTTCAACGAGCTCGGCCTACCGAAGACTCGCAAGACGACGCAGGGATACTCGACCGACCAGCGAGCGCTGGAATCGCTGCGCCCGCTGAGCCCGATCATCGACCTGATTTTCGAGTACCGCGGCCTGACGAAGCTGAAGTCGACCTATCTCGACGCGCTGCCGGGCGAGGTGGCAGATGACGGGCGCATCCACACCGACTTCCAGCAGACGGTGGCCGCGACCGGGCGCCTGAGCAGCACGAACCCGAACCTCCAGAACATCCCGGTTCGCACGGACACAGGGCGGAATATCCGGCGTGCGTTCGTCGCGGCCGGGTTCGATGACCCGTGGTTCGTAGCGGTGGACTACTCGCAAATCGAACTGCGAGTGCTTGCGCATGTGACAGGCGACCAGGGCCTCATCGACGCGTTCCTTGCCGACCAGGACATTCACCGGGCGACGGCGGCCCGGGTGTATAACGTCGCGCCCGAAGAGGTCACACGGCAGATGCGCGATACGGCGAAGATGGTGAACTTCGGCATCGCGTATGGCATGGGCGAGTTCGGGCTGGCGTCGCGTACCGGGATGTCGCGCGAAGAGGCAGACGCATTCATCCGCACCTACTTCGAGAACTTCCCGGGCATCGCCGAGTGGCAAAAGGCCACGCTCGCTTCAACGCGCGAAAAGGGCTACGCGGAGACCGTGTTCGGGCGGCGGCGGTATCTCCCGTCGATCCATAGCACCAACTTCCAGGTGCGGAGCGCGGCCGAGCGCGAAGCAATCAACATGGAAGCGCTGGCCCAGGCCCAGGCCGCCGCCGACCGGATCATGCGGGAAGCCGGC
>CAZWBW010000022.1:0-5285 GCA_964632355.1 uncultured Anaerolineaceae bacterium
CTATTCCCAACGTGGGGCGCTCTGGTACGCTTGTTGGCAATCGTGCGGCAGGGGATCGCCGTGCGTTTCGTGGGAGGGCTCGCTTCGATGGACCAGGTGGTCAAGCCCTGGCGCAAACTGGCGCTTATCTTCCCGGGCCAGGGTTCACAGCACGTTGGCATGGGTGAGCGGCTCGCAAAGGTCTCGAAGGCTGCGCGGGATGTCTTCAAGCGCGCCGACGAAGTACTCGACATGAAGATCTCGAAGCTATGCTTCGAGGGCACCGAAGAAGAGCTCGAATCCACGGTTAACCAGCAGCCGGCCACCTTTGTGACGTCGATCGCGTGGCTCGCAGCGCTGCAGGAGCGGTGGGCCCAACTCGACCGGAAGATCGAGCCGCACCTGTTCGCGGGCCACTCGCTGGGCGAATTTACCGCCGCCGTGGCCGCTGGTTCGCTGAGCTTCGAAGAAGGCGCGCTCCTGGTGAAGCAGCGCGGGATCCTGATGGAGGAAGCCGGCCGCGAGTTCCCGGGCGGCATGGCCTCGATCCTGGGCCTCCCCGAGAAGACCGTCATCGAAATCTGCGAGGAAGCCTCGAAGGAGGGCTACGTCGGGCTGGCCACGTCGAACTGCGAGGGCCAGACCGTGATCTCCGGGGCCCTGAAGCCGCTGAAGCGCGCGATGGAACTCGCCGAGAAGGCCAAGGCGCGCCGGGTTGTTCGCCTGCCCATCAGCATCGGGTCGCATTCGCCGCTGATGGCGAAGGCGAGCGAGGGCATGAACCAGCTTCTGCAGAAGCTGTCGCTCAAGGACCCGGTGAAGCCCATCGTCGGCAACGTGAACGCCGACCTGCTCGAAACGCGGCCGGAAGTGTACGAAGAACTGCGCGACCAGCTCACCGCTGGCGTTCGCTGGCACCAGTCGGTCGAGGAGATGAAGGCGCAGGGGATCGACATGTTCATCGAAGTCGGCCCCGGCAATGTGCTCACTCGGCTGGTTCGCCGCATCGACTACGAGGTGAACAGTCTGAGTCTTAGCGACGATTACGAAGGGCTCCTGAGCGAGCGCTTCGAGCTTGTGGAAGCGGCGGCGCAATGAAGCGCGTGGTTGTGACCGGCGTCGGCGCCGTAACCGCGGTTGGGCACACGGCCGAGGAGACCTGGCAGGCGATGCTCGCCGGCCGGAGCGGCATTGGCCCCATCACCCTGTTCGACCCTGAGCCTTACCCGGTTCGCATCCAGGCCGAGGTGAAGGACTTTAGCCTCGGCGACCGCGTCGACCCGAGGCAGCAGCGCTACATGAACCGTGGTGTGACGTTCGGGGTCTCGGCGGCACTGGAGGCGCTCGAAGACAGCAAGCTCGAAATCACCGACGAGAACGCGGACGACATCGGCGTGATCTTCAGCGCGGGCGGCGGGGGCACCGACCTGCTGCTCGAGTACCAGGAGGTGCTCGACACGAAGGGGCCGCGGCGTGTCACGCCGTTCCTGGTAGCGAACTTCATCCCCGACGCGGCGAGCGGGCACATCGCCATCGCCACCGGCGCACGCGGGCCGAACATGGCGGTCGTGAGCGCCTGCGCGACGGGTGGCGGGAGCCTCGGCGAGGCATTCGAAACCGTGCGGCGCGGCGATGCGACCGCGGTCATCGCGGGGAGCTCTGAGGCAGTGCTGCTGCCGATCTACCACGCGACGTGGTGTTCGATGCGTGCACTTGCCGGGGACAACGAGAACCCGGAAAAGGCGCTCAAGCCGTTCGACCTGAACCGCGACGGATTCATCGCGGGCGAAGGCGGAGCGGCGATGATCCTCGAGGACTACGAGCACGCGAAGGCGCGTGGCGCGAAGATCTACTGCGAAGTCATCGGCTACGGCAGCTCGAACGACGCGTACGACATGATCGCGCTGCACGAGACTGGCCGCGGGTTGAAGCGGGCGATCGACGCGGCGATTCGCAAAGCCGGGATCGACCCCGCGGAGATCGACTACATCAACCCGCACGGCAGCGGCACGCCGCTGAACGACCGCGTCGAGACCATGGTGTTTAAGGAAGTTATGGGCGATGCGGCGTACCGGGCGGCGATCAGTTCGGTGAAGCCGATTACGGGGCACTGCATGGGCGCTTCGGGCAGCGTGGAGGCGCTCGCCTGCGTGCTGGCGATTCGCGACCAGAAGGTGCCGCCGACGATCAACTACTCGACCCCCGACCCTGAATGCGACCTCGACTATGTGCCGAACGAAGTGCGCGCGATGCGCGTCCGAACGGCGATGACCACGTCGGTGGGTCTGGGCGGCCACAACTCGGCCGTCATCTTCCGAGAGGTCGACTAAACCTGCGGAGAACCCTGTGACTCGAGCCCTCGTCACCGGCCTTGGTGCGATCACGCCCATCGGCAACACCGCCGAGGAGTTCTGGCAGAACCTCGTGAACGGCGTTTCCGGCGTCACCCGGATTACCCGGTTCGACGCGAGCGACCTGCCGGTCCAGATCGCCGCCGAGGTGAAAGACTTCGATCCCGGCCGGTACATGGAAACGAAGGCGGCGCGGCGGATGTCGCGATTCGCCCAGTTCGCGGTCGCCGCGGCCCGGCTCGCGGCCGACGATGCAGGACTCGAACTGACCGAAGAGGAGCGCCCGCGGGCCGCGTCGGCGATTGCGACTGGCTCGGGCGGCGCGATCGATACCATGCAAGAGACGCAGGTGCTGCTCGAACGCGGCCCTGCGCGCGTCAGCCCGTTCTACATCCCGACGATGGCGCCGAACATGGGCGCCTGCCAGGTTTCGATGGTGCTGGGGCTGCGCGGCCCGGCGCTCGCCTCGGTGGCGGCCTGTGCGAGCGGCCTGTACTCGTACATCGAAGCGAAGATGCTCATTGAAACCGGCCAGGCCGACGTTGTGCTGGCCGGCGGCACCGAGGCGGCGCTACACCCGCTACCGATCGCGGCGCTCGCGAACATGAAGGCGCTCAGCCGCCGCAACGATGAGCCCGAAAAGGCCTGCCGCCCGTTTGACGCGGACCGTGACGGGTTCGTGTTCGGCGAAGGCGCCGTCGTTATGGTCATCGAATCGGAGGAGCGTGCGAAGGCGCGAAACGCGAAGGTGTACGCGGAACTCGCAGGCGGAGCGCTGACCGCGGACGCCTATCACATCACCGCCCCGCGCGAAGACGGCACGGGCGCTGCGCAGGCGATGACCCAGGCGATGAAGAACACCGGGCTCACCCCGGCTGACATCGACTACATCGCCGCGCACGGCACGGGCACACCGCTCAACGACGCCAGCGAGACGCTCGCCATCAAGATAGCGTTCGGGAAGGACGCCGAACGGCTCGCGGTGAGTTCGCCGAAGTCGATGGTGGGGCACCTGCTCGGTGCGGCGGGAGCGGTTGGGGCGCTCGCAGCGGTGAAGGCGGTGCACGAGGATATCGCGCCGCCGACCATCAATCTCGAGACGCCCGACCCCGAGTGCGACCTCGACTACGTGCCGCTCAAGGCGCGCCAGATGCCGATTCGCGCTGCGATGGCGAACGGTTTCGGGTTTGGTGGCCAGAACGGCTGCGTTATCTTCCGCAAGTACGAAAGCTAGAAAGGGTTTCTAGTGCAGGGCTCTGGTACGCTCACTGCGCCGCGACCCTGCACGTCGCGAACCGGGAGTTGAAAACATGGCCGACCTGTTCGAACGAGTGCGCGATGTCGTCGTGAAGCAGCTCAAGGTCGACCCGAGCGAGGTCACACCGGAGGCGAACTTCACGGAGGACCTGCGCGCCGACTCACTCGATATCGTGGACCTCACGATCGCCATCGAGGAGGAGTTCTCGAGCGAAGCGGATTTCGAGATCCGCGACGAAGACGCGGAGAACATTCACACCGTGCAGGACATCATCGACTTCCTGAAGGAGAAGGGGATCTCCTGACGGTTCCGCGCGGGCCGCGCTCGATAGCGCTTTGTCGCTGAATCGTTGCGCGGCCGCTTTTTGCGTTGCGCCGAACCTCGCAGCCGCTGCTGATACTGCCTTCCCCTGGCACAGGTAGGGAGGCTTGTGATGGTGCAACTCGAGCTTGCCGCGAGCGTTGCGGCGCCCACCAACATCCGGCCCCTGGATGGTTCGCTGCAATTCATCGGCAACGCGACGGTGCTCATCCAGTGCGCCGGGTTCAACGTCCTCACCGACCCGAACTTCATTCACAAGGGCGAGAAGCTGCACCTGGGCTACGGGGTCGCCACCGAACGGCTGACCGAACCGGGCGTCCAGTTCGAAGACCTGCCGCCGATCGACCTGGTGGTGCTGTCGCACCTGCACGCCGACCACTTCGACCCGTTCGTCGAGGAGCGGCTCGACCGCTCCATTCCGATTTTCACGACGCCGGAGGCCGCGGCGGAGCTCCAGCGTAAGGGCTTCGAGGCCACGCACGGCCTCGCTACATGGGAAGAGGCGGTGGTGCACAAAGGTCCCGCACGCCTCAAGATCACCGCCACGCCCGGGCAGCACGGGCGGCTTATGTTCGCCGCGATGCTGCCGAAGGTGATGGGCTCGGTACTAGAGTTTCGCGTCGACGAGGAAGTGGCCATCTGCACCTACATCACGGGCGACACGCTCGTGTTCCGGGGGCTGCGGGAAATCGCGGAGCGGTTCGGGAAGTTCGATGTCACGCTACTGCACCTTGGGGGCACCCGGGTTTACGGCGTGCTGGCCACGATGGACGCTGAGCAGGGCGTCGAACTACTGGAGATGGTGCCGACACAGGCCGCCATCCCGATCCACTGCAACGACTACACGGTGTTCAAGTCGCCGCTCGAAGAGTTCAAACGCGCCGTGAGCAAGGCAGGGCTCGACGATCGGGTGCACTACCTCGCCCACGGCGATGCGTTCGCATTCAGCGCATCGCGGACGCCTATTGCACGACCTCGATGAGTTCGATCTCGAACACAAGGTCGGCGTTCGGCGGGATAACCGGCGGATAACCGCCCGGGCCATAGCCGAGGTCCGACGGGATGTAGGCGGTGCGCTTGCCGCCCTCCTTCATGGTCAGGATTGCTTCGGCGAACCCGGGAATCACGCCCTGGAGCGAAAAGCTGACCGGGCGTCCGGAATCGACGGAGCTATCGAACACCTGGCCGTTCTCGGCGAGCCTGCCCGTGTAGTGGACGACGACGGTGCTGTTGACCGTGGGCTCTGCGCCGTCGCCGACGACTTCGTCGACGTACTGGAGGCCCGAGGGCGTTGTCGTTGGGTTCTCAAGCACGATGGGCTCTCCTGGCGCGGTGGCCTGTGCGGTGGCGGTGGGGGTGGATGATGGCTCTGGGTC
>CAZWBW010000022.1:5295-31792 GCA_964632355.1 uncultured Anaerolineaceae bacterium
ATCGCCACAGGCCGCGGCGAGCGACGCGGCGAGGAGTCCGACGGGGAGGAACAGGAGTCTGAGGTTCACGGGCTCAGGGTATCGAAGGGGCGGGCTAGGTTACATCGAGGCGAGCCGGCGGGCGGCCTCGGCGAGCGTCTCCTCGGACTTCGAGAACGTGAAGCGAACGAAGCGCGCGCCTTCGCCGCCGCGGTAGAAGCTCGAACCAGGCACGGGTGCAACTCCGACGTTCTTCGTCAGGTGCAGGGCGAACTCGGTGTCGTCGCCCTTGAAGCCAAGGTCCGAGAAGTCGGCCATGACGTAGTAGGCGCCTTCGGGCGTGTGGCAGCGAAAGCCCGCCTCGCGAAGGGCGGTGAGCAGCGTGCTGCGCCGGGCTTCGTACATGTCACGGAGGTCGGCGTAGTAGCTGCCGGCCTGTTCCATCGCAGTGGCCGCCGCCTCCTGCAGTGGCGCGGGCGCGCCGACCGTGAGGAAGTCGTGCACCTTGCGCACCGCGTTCGAAAGTGTGGGCTTCGCGACGATGTAGCCCAGCCGCCAGCCGGTCACGCTGAACGTCTTCGAAAGCCCGCTGATGGTGATCGTGCGATCGGCCATACCGGGTAGTGTGGCCATCGGTACGTGCTGGCGGCCGTCGTAGATGATGTGCTCGTAGATTTCGTCGGTGATGCAGAGCGCGTCGAACTCCTGGCAGAGCCCGGCGATGATGCTCAGCTCGTCCTTCGTGAACACCTTGCCGGCCGGGTTGTTCGGCGTGTTCACGATGATGGCCCGCGTCTTCGGGCTGAATGCGCGGCGGAGTTCGCCGGGGTCGAACGAGAAGCTGGGCGCGTGCAGGGTGACGAACACGAGCCGGGCGCCGCTCATCGCTGCATCGGGCACGTAGTTCTCGTAGAAAGGTTCGAAGACGATGACTTCGTCGCCCGGTTCGACCACCGCAAGCATCGACGCCATCATCGCCTCGGTCGCGCCACAGGTAACGGTGACGTCGGTCTCGGGATCGACGTCCATGCCGTAGAAGGTCCGGTAGCATTCGGCGATCGCATTTCGCAGCCGCGGCGCGCCCCAGGTTATCGCGTACTGGTTCAGGTCGGCGTTGATGGCGTCGATGGCCGCCTGCTTGATAAACGCCGGCGCGGGGAAGTCGGGGTAGCCCTGCGCGAGGTTGATCGCGTCGTGGAGCATCGCCTGGCGGGTCATCTCGCGAATGACCGATTCGTTGAAGACGGACGTTCGGCTGGCGATGTGGGAGCGGGCGGCAGTCATGGCAGGGATTGTACGCGGCGAACGAACAGCCCGCCGCCGGCTGGCTCGACGCTCGGGGCCGGTCCGCTACCATGAATTCGACCATGCGAACGAAGCCGCTGAAGGACTATTACGCAATCCTGCGCGTGCCGCCGACGGCCAGCCTGGCCGAGATAAAGGCGGCATTTCGGCGGCGTTCGTTCGAAACCCACCCCGACCGAAACCCGTCGGCAGACGCGAACCGCCGGATGGCCGAGCTCATCGAAGCGCGGGATGTGCTGACCAACCCAATCAAGCGGGACCAATACGACCGGGAGCGCCGCGCAAACGGCCACCGCCCGAACGCCGTGACGCGCATGGGCCAGCACCGGCGCGAGGCCGCCCGCAAGCCGCCGGCGCAGCCGGTGTACCGAAAGCCGCCGCAAACCGGCGCCGGGTCAATCCAGCCCGAGCGAATGCCCGACTGGTACGAGTTCCTCGGGGTGCGGGTAACCGCGTCGACGGCGGAGATTGTGACGGCCCTGCGGCGAATGCAGATGCACATCGACCGGACGGATTATTCGCCGGAAGACGAGCAGGTGCTGCGGCGCCAGGTGCGAGAAGCGGCCGATACCCTCATGACGCCGCAGAAGAAGAAAATCTACGACGCGGCGATGGAGGGGCATCCTCCGCCGCCCGGGAAGTACCCGAGGTGGCACCCGAACTGGTACACGTTCCTCGGGGTTACGCCCCGGCGGCTCGGTGACCTTGCCGAGCGCGTTACGGAGCTTTCCGCCGGCCTGAAGCCCGATTCGGCCGAGTTCAAGGCGATCCAGGAGGCATGGCACACGCTGCGGGACCCGGAGCGGCGCGCCGAGTACGACGCTGCCCTTCGCGCAGAAGCAGCGGCACCCGCCGCCGGTTGACGGCATCGCCACGGCCTGCGGGCTACACTGGGGCCATGGCCAGCGGGCGAGTATCTCTCGACGAGTTCCTGGGGATGGATGGCGCCGACGCGCAGCGGCTCGAGCTGCTCGACGGCGAGGTGCGGGAAAGCCCGGAGAGCGACCCCGTGATCAACACCATCGTCGCGGCGCTGCGCGAACGGCTGGAGCGCTGTGGGACGACGCTCGAGGGTGTTCGCATCGTTGTCCCGAGCTCCGCGCAGTTCGCGGACAGTTCGCTGCTGCCGAAGCTGATCTACTACCGCACAAACCCGCCGGCCCAGCGAGACCGCATCTCGCGGCCGCCTGATGTGGCTGTGGAGGCGATTTCGCCCGGCCAGAGCCGGCTCGAGATGCGCACGAAGGTCGCGCTCTACCTGGCGTTCGGCGTGCCCTCCGTGTGGGTGATCGACCCTGAACGGCGGCTCGTCGACATGTACGAAGACGGCGAACGGCAGACGCTTACCGGGGACGAGACGATTGAGACGCCGTGGGCCCCGCAGTTCTCGCTGCCCGTGAGCGAACTCTTCCGGGACCTCTCGGTCGAAGCAGCGAGCCCCTAGCGGCCGCCGCCGCCGGCCTCGCCGTGCACCGGTTTGGCCGCGCCGCCGGCACGTCGAATGCGGAAATCCATCGGCGCGAACACCGCCACCACACCGCACACGACTGCGCCCATGATGGCAAGCGTGGTGCGTTCGCCGATTATGTCGGCCACGGCACCGATGGGAAGCGCCATCAGGCCGAACGCAGCGAAGGCGAAGAACGTCAACGAAATCACGCGGCCGAAGTACTCTGGGTCGGTCACCTTGGCGACAAGGGCGCCGTTGAGCGTCTGGAACGCACCGCTGGCAACGCCCACGGCGAACATCGCAACGGCCAGCGTGAACCACGTGGGGGCCAGGCCGGTGCCAATAAGCGTCACTCCGAACAGGAACGACGCCACGGGATAGACGAAGTTCGCGAGGGGCGAGTCGGCGATCGAAGCCATCCAGAGGCTCGACAGGAGGCCACCGGCTGCACTCACGGCGAAGAGGATGGTGACGTTGTCGGAATCGCGGTCGAAGGCGGTTTCGACCAGGCCAGGCAACACGGTGACGTAGGGGAAGCCCATCATGATGATGAGCACGTATCCGAGGATGAGCACACGGAGCCGCGGGGTGGCCCAGACGTAGCTAATCCCGCTCAGCATGTCGCCGAGGACACTACGGCCCGAGGGATTCGGGTTCGGGCGCGTGCCCGGCAGCATGATGGTGGTGATGATGGCGCCGACGTAGAGCGCGGCCATCGTGAAGTAGGCACCGCCCTTCCCGATGAACGTGATGCCGAGCGCCACGCCAGCGAGGGCCGGGCCGACGATCCGGGCGCCGTTGAGCGCGACGCCCTGCGAGAGTGCGATGGCGTTGCCGCGCCGCTCGGGACCGACGATTTCGAACATGAAGCTCTGGCGCGCGGGGCCGAGGAAGCCGAACGACGCGCCGATCGCGAACGAGCCGAGCGCGAGGAAGGCAACCGTCACGAGATCGGTCGCGAGCAGGATGCCGATAGCGAGGAACGCGACGGTGATCGTCCCCTGGCAGACCAGGATGACGAACCGCTTCGAAAGCCGGTCGGCGGCGGCGCCTCCGGGCGGGCCGAACAGCATCTGGCCGAGGCCCTGTGCGAACACGACGACGCCCACCGCGCTGTTCTTCTCGGTGAGGTCGTAGGCGACGACGCTCTGGACGACGGTGGACATGAAGAAGGCCACGAAGGCGAGGATCGTGCCGACCCAGAGAACCCGGAAATGGCGCAGTTGCAGTGCGACAAATGTGCCGGAAAGCCAGCGTCTCACGTCCGGGTAGCGTACGCGACGAACCGTGATGTGTCTCGTATGGAAGGGCCCCTACGGGGTGGACGCGAGGTTCTCGCGCGACTCTTCGTGCTCCGGGCAGTCCATTTTGCTCTCCGCGTCGGAGAGTGCGCGATCAATGAGCGCGCAGCGGTGCGGCCGGTCCGAGCCGGGAAACGCGTCCGGCCGGAAGTGCACACAGCCCGCGCAGGGGGCCGAAACGACGACGAGGCCGGCGCGTTGCGCTGCATCGACCAGCGCAGCCACTCCGGCCTCCGCCCTCGCCAGCGTCTCGTCGTCGAGGTCATCAAGCGCGAGGGCGGACGCATGCCGGCCGGCCTCGAGATCCTACTCGATCCGCTGGGCGGCGGCGTTCACGAGCGCCGCAACGACGTCGCCGCTTTCAACCTTGAACAGCGAGGCGGTCTGCCGGTTCGAAACGTGGAAGCGGATGCCGTCGGTGAAGACGGCGATCTCGACGAGCTTGGAGTAGGCGAACTCGAGCGTCTTCTTGTTGCCCGTGAAGACGCAGCGGCGGGACGTGATGGTCAGGGCGCCGGAGTCCTCGGCGACCAGTTGGCTACCGACCACAACGCTCCGGCCGCGGGTTCGACCCGTGTGGTAGCGAACGCCCTTGGCGATGCGGAAGCTGAAGCCACCGCCGCCGCCGCGGTACTCGCGGATCGCCACCTCTTTCATCAGCTCGGCGGCCACCACCGCGTGCGCCACTTCGCCGCGCTTGAGCAGGAGCGAAACGTCCTCCGGAGGGAGTTCAGGGAGGCGACCGTCGTTCACCCGCGCCACCATGAGGCGGTGGAACAGGTCGCGGAACTCGCCGCGCAGCCGTTCCCCATCGATGCCGAGCGAGTTCCCGAGCGCGAGCAGATTCTGCTCTTCTTCGAGCGAGAGAATGTCGTCGGCGAGCGCCTCCTCGGCGACGCGGCGAAAGGTATCGCCGTGCAGCGACCGAACCTCGGTCGGCGCCAGGCGGGCTTCCGATTGCAGCGGCACGAGGGCGGCCACGCCGTCGGGGTTGTGGTTGGCAAGGGTGATCTGGCCGAGACGGCGAAGGTACTCCGTCCGGGCGGCCTGTCGCACGCGCCGCTCTTCGGCAGCGGTGGCCCACCGCTCTCGCACCCAATTCAGCAGTCCCACGCGATCCGCTCCCGATGGTCGAGCCGAAATCTAGGTCGTCGCATGTGAAATAGCAAGGTGCGAACGAATTCGAGGACAAAAAGGAGGGGGCCGCTGCGGGCCCCTTCCCCGGTTCAGACCAGTTCGAGCATCTCGCCTTCGTACTTCTTTGCACCGCGGCGCATTTCGACGAGGCGGTTGAGCTTCACAACGCAGTCTGCGACGCCAGGTTCGCCGCGAAGGGTGTCGAACTTCTGCATGCCGCAGACGTTGCACGAGCCGTGGTGGCAGTCGGCGACTGTCTTCCCGGTGACGACGTCGCGCCACTGGCCACGGAGGTAGCTCTTGTTCACGCCCGTGTCGATGTGGTCCCACGGGAGCGGCTCGTTCGTGTCCCATTCGCGGTGGGCGTACCAGCCGGGGTCGACGCCGGCGACGGCGAACGCTTCGTGCCAGGCCTCGGGCTTGAAGTGCTCGCTCCAGGCATCGAACTTTGCGCCGCGCCGCCACGCTTCGTACACGGCGACAGCCACCTTGCGGTCGCCCCGGCTGAGGACGCACTCGATGAAGCTGTCGACCGGGTTGTTCCAGCTGAATTCGATGCCGGCCTTGCGGCAGGAGTCGCGCAGGAGGCGGTGCTTCGGGTCGAGCTCCTCGGCCGTCTCCTGGCGCGCCCACTGGAACGGCGTGTGCGGCTTCGGGACGTGGTTCGACGTGCTCACACGGACGCGAGCGCGGTTGCCCACGTGCTTGCGCCCGAGGTCCTTCACCTTCGAAGCCATCTCCACGATGCCGGCGACGTCCTCCATGGTCTCGGTGGGGAGACCGACCATGAAGTACATCTTGATGCCCGTCCAGCCACGCTCGAAGGCGTTTTCGGCGGCACCCAGGAGGTCGTCGTCGCTCACGAGCTTGTTGATGGCGTTGCGGAGCCGCTGGCTGCCGGCCTCAGGAGCCAGCGTCAGCGTGTGCTTCTTGCCCTTCGCCACAGCGTTGGCGACGTCGACGGAGAAGCTGTCGACGCGCGTGCTGGGGATGGAGATCTTCAGATTCGGGAAGGTCGAGGTGAGCTTCTCGACCATGGGCACGATTTCGCTGTGGTCGGTCGTGCTCAGCGAGAGGAGCGAGAGCTCGTCGTAGCCTGTGTTCTCCATAAGCTGGCGGGCAGCCTCGACCACCTCGTCGGGCGTGCGCTCACGCGTGGGGCGGTAGATCATGCCCGCCTGGCAGAAGCGGCAGCCCTGTGTGCAGCCGCGCTGGATCTCGACCGCGGCGCGGTCGTGAACCGTCTGGAGGAAGGGCACGATCGGCTTCACGAGCGGCGGCGGGAGCTGCTCGACGATGCGGCGATGGATCACCTTCGGGGCATCCGGCACGAGCGGCTCGAGCCCGGCGAAGTGGCCCTCGGCGTCGTACCGGGCTTCGTAGAAGGACGGCACGTAGACGCCGGGCATCGCGAGGAGTTCGCGCAGGCGCTCAGCCCGCGAGGTGCCACGGCGCTTCCATTCACGCACTCGGTCGGCGAGCTCGATGATGGCGTCCTCGCCTTCGCCGATGACGAACGCGTCGATGTACGGCGCGAGGGGTTCGGGGTTGAACGAACCGCTGCCACCGCAGATCACGAGCGGGTGCTCATCGGTCCGCTCCTTCGAGAACAACGGCACGCCCGAAAGGTCGAGCATGTTGAGCACGTTGGTGTACGTCATCTCGTACTGGAGGGTGAACCCGATGACGTCGAACTCGCGCAGCGGGCGGCGGTTTTCGAGGCTCCAGAGCAGCACGCCTTCGCGCCGCATCTCGGCCTCCATGTCCTCCCACGGGGCAAACGCGCGTTCGCAGAGCACGTCCTCCTGCTTGTTGAGCAGGTCGTAGAGGATGCCGATGCCCATGTTCGACATACCGACGTCGTAAGCGTCGGGATAGCAGAGGACGAAGCGAACGGGGTGCGAATCCCAGTCGCGCGTGATGCTGTTCCACTCACCACCGGTGTACCGCGCCGGCTTGGAGACGCGAGTGAGCAGCTGATCGACAGACGCGGTCATGCTGGGTCCCTCCTCGAGGATGTATGCCGTGCGGCAGTGATCCATGGTAGCGGAGGGCGAAGCGGTCGCGAACCGCCCCCGATTTCGGAGACCTTTCCCGGGGCCGAACGTTAGATCGGGCGCTGGAACACCTTTTCGAGCGCTTCGCGCCTGCGTTCCTCGGCGGCGCGGTGGAGGGCGAGGCGCCGGTCGACGCGACGCTGGTTGCGCTGTTCGTACGAAAGCCAGCGGGCGACGATGAAGATGAGGACGGTCACGAAGATGGCGTTGCCGCCCATCCAGAGCAGGATGATGGCGACGCGCTGGTCGGTCATGGCGTCGGGCGCCCACGCCGGGAGTTCGCGCGCGAAGCTCTTGTGGAACGGCCGGGAGGCACTCAGAAACATCGCCGTGAAGAGGCTCTTGTGGACCATTTCGGCGAGCACGTAGAGCCCGCGGAACGGATAGGGGACGCGCCAGCGCATGGGGTCGGCGGCGAGCGCGGGCATCCAGAACAGCAGCGACACCACGAGCAACGTCACCTGTTGGATGTCGCGAACGAACACGTTGTCGGCGGCAAACTTGAGCAGGCCGGTGAACTGCCAGAGGTAGGTGACAACGGCGAACAGGATGCCGGAGATGACCGGGAAGGTGAGGTAGCGGAGAGCCTGGCAGCGATAGAAGGCACGCAGCCGCGCACGCCCCACCGGCCCGGTTACGTAGAACGCGAGGGTGAGGGGCGAGCCGAGCAGGAGGAGCGGCGGCGCCACCATCGTGAGCACCAGGAAGTCGACGAAGTTAATCCAGAGAACCTGGTTGCCGTAGTGCTCGAGCGGCGAAAGGACGGCGATTGCCAACGCGACCAGCCCGAGCATGAACGAGACCAGCTTCCAGACCGGTGGATGCGTTTGCCGTGGGAGTGCGCGGGCACGGCGGAACGCGCGGGCGTAGAGGAAGCCGGCCGCGAGCATAGCCGCGATCCAGGGGATGTCCCACGAGAAGTGCGAGAGAATTTCGCCCAGTCCCGGTGCATCCTCCCTCATCGTTCCCCCAAGGCTCCGCAGCATACCACCCTGGCACCGGCCGGGTTCCGCGCGTAATCAAACGGTTGACTACTGATTCAGTCTATTGCCTGTTCCGTTACCCGTAGGACCGGCCGGTACACGGTTCTCTTCCCCGATCGGCGGATCGTTCACAGAGGCGGGCCCGGCGCGTCGTGCCGGGGGCTATCGGGTGCCGAACGCCTCGAAGGTCAGGATTGTAAACGTCTCGCGCACGTGGGGGATGGAGTGAATCTCCCGTTCGATGAGCCGCCCGAGTGAGTCGATTTCGTCGACGTAGAGCTTCACGAGGAGGTCGTACTGGCCGGTGATGCTGTACGCCTCGGAGAAGCTTTCGACTTCGGCAATTTTGTTCGCGACCTCGGTGCCGTGGCCCGGGTCGGTTTTCACCATCACAAATACAGCGCGCATGCGAGGAGTATAGCTGGCGCGAGGAGCGCTTCGGCCGGCGTCAATAGTCGTTCGGATCGGCGCTGGGGTCGAAGGTGTTGCGCGAACCTGCGAGGCGAGCGCGTTCGGCCAGCAGGTCGAGGATGCGAAGCGCTTCCTCGGCGGTCGGCGGGCCGTCGCTGTCTTGCATCAGGCGCGCGACTTCGGCGTCGATGGCGTCGATGCGGTCCTGCACTTCGCGTGGCGTGGAAGGAGCGGAGTCGCCGCTTCCGGAGGGCTGCTGGCCGGGTTGCTGCTCGCCCTGCTCGCCCTCCTGCCCGGGTCCGGGGGACTGTTGTTCGTCCTGCTGCCCTTCCTGCGAACCCTGTTCGCCCTGCTGGGGGTCACCGGGGCCATCATCCCCGGGTTCGCCGGGCTGCTCGCCCTGCTGCGCCAGGAGTCGCAGGACCACTTCGTAGTCGTGGCGGTTGTCTTCGTCGTTGGGATCTTCGAGGAGCGCGGCCTTGAACGATTCGAGCGCACCCTGGAGGTCGTTCACGGCGAAGCGGTGGTGGCCGAGGCTTGCGTGCGCGCGAACGCGAACGGACCGCTGGGGCGAAGCAAGCACACGGCGGGTGGTCTGCTGCGCCTCGTCGTAGCGGCCGGCGGCATGGAGCGCCGCCGCGAGGTTGAGCGTGATGTGCGGGTTATCGGGTTCCTCGGCCTGCGCCTCGGTAAACAGTGCGATGGCGCGGTCGTAGTCGCCCTGTTCCATGGCCTCGCGAGCCTGTTCGTTCAGGTCGTACGCGTGGGTGGCACAGGCGGAAAGAAGCACCATCGCGAGGGCAGCGCCGGCGAGCGCGAGCCCCCGACGTTCGACGCGCACGGGGAGCCGCTCGGCGACGGAGCCGAGCACGAGGAACCCAAGGGCCGCAGCAGCGAACCACTGGAAGCGCTCGATCGGGATATCGGCGGCCCGGCGGTCGAGCTCGGCGCGCTGGAGTGCCTGGATGCGGCTGTCGATCGCGCCGGGGACGGAGTCGAGATTGCCGCCGAGGTACTGGCCGCCGCCCGCACTGGCGAGCGACCGCAGGAAGGATTCGTTCAGCCGGGTGATGATGGGTTCCCCGTTTTCGTCGAGCTTGTCGACCATGCGCTGGTCGCGAATGTTGAAGACGGGGACGGTCGAACCCTCGGGGGTGCCGACACCGACGACGAGGAAACCGACGCCCGCCTGCCGGATGCGCTCGGCGGCGGAAGTCGGGTCTTCACCGAGGTTGTCGCCGTCGGTCACGAGCACGATGAGCCGCCCGGCCTGGCGATCGAGGTCGAAGGCATCGAGCGCTGCCTGGAGCCCGGCCGCGGTACTCGAGCCGCCCTCGACGATAACGGTGCCGGTTTCGAGCGAACGGATGACCTGCTCGGCGGCCTGGAAATCGGTCGTGAGCGGGAATCGGAGCCGCGCCTCGCCGGCGAAAATGACGAGGCCAACGCGGTCGCCGCCGAGGCGGTGGAGGGAGCGAACGATGG
Source organism: uncultured Anaerolineaceae bacterium (assembly GCA_964632355.1). Lineage (GTDB taxonomy): Bacteria > Chloroflexota > Dehalococcoidia > Tepidiformales > Tepidiformaceae > JALOAP01. The sequence continues at coordinate 15,404 of CAZWBW010000022.1, forward strand.
CTTCCTTCGCTGCAGTAAGGCGATTCGGCGCGACGTCCGTCGCGCCCATGCTGCGGGACACGTCCATCACGATCATGAGTTCGGCGCCCTCCCGGGGGAGCGATGACTCGGTGGTGCCCCAGCGCGGCTGGGCCGCAGCCACGACGGCGAACGCGGCGGCAAGCGCGAGGAACACGGCACCGGTGACGCCCGGCGCGGCCGGCGCGACGCGAGAGAGCGCCCGGGCGAGGGCCTGCCCGCGCCGCAGCCCCCAGACCCAGAGCGCGAACACCGCGAGCACGACCGGCAGGAACAGCAAGACCCACGAGTGCGCGAAGCTCAGGTCGCTCATGCTGGCACCCTCCTGAGCCATGTCGCCCGGAGGACCAGTTCGAGCGCGACTAGCGCGGCGGCGCCGGCGAGGAACCACGGCGCCAGCTCGGTGAAGCGCTCGAAGCGTTCGCGGTCGACAGCGCTGGTTTCGAGGCGGCCGATCTCGTCGTAGACGTCCGCGAGGGCGCTCGCGTTCTCCGCGGGGAAGTAGCGCCCGCCAGTGGATTCGGCGATGGCGCGCAGGCGGGGCTCGTCGAGCTCGGCAGTAAGCGCCCCCGACTCTTCGACGATGCCGATGGTGTAGACGCGAACGCGAAGGGCAGCGGCGAGACCAGCGGCTTCCTCGGGGCTGACGGACGGCACGTTATGTTGACCGTCGGTCAGGAGAATCACGATGCGGCTGGCCGCTGTGGAGTCGCGCAGCATGTTCAGCGCCGCGGAGAGCCCAACACCGATGCCGGTACCGTCGGGCATGATGCCGGACTCCACGTCGGCGAGGATGCGGTCGAGGGCATCGTAGTCGAGGGTTGGCGGCGAGAGTGGCAAAGCGTCGCGCTGGAAGACCACCAGCCCGATACGGTCGTTTTCGCGGCTGCGAACGAACTCGCGGATGACTTCTTTCGAAGCTTCGAGCCGGTTCTGCCCGGAGCCGAACTCGCCGGTCTCCATCGAACTCGAGACGTCGAACGCGAGGGCGATATCGATGCCTTCGCCGGGCACCACAGCTTCCGCTTCGGGGATGCGGGGCCGTGCGATCGCGACGGCCAACAGCACGACCGCTGCGACGCGCAAGAGCGGCAGGGCCCGGAGCGCCCGTTGTCGCAGCGTCGTCGGGAGGCCCGCCAGTGCAGCGGTGGACGCCACCGTGTAGCCGCCGCGCGGTCGGCGCCGCGCAACCATGAAGACGGGGACGGCGAGAAGCGCCAGGAGCATCGCGAAGGGGTCGGCGAATTCCATCACGGCTCTCCCACGATCTCGCGCGCGATGTCGAGGTCGGCTTCGCGGCGTTCCATCGCCGGGCGGTAGCCGGCGTAGACGACCGAGTCACAGTTTTCGAGCAGCCCCGCGACGAGACGCGCCTGCCAGCGATCGACGCCCTCGGCTTCCATGCGCTGGCGGAGTTCATCGGTGGTGAGGGCATAGGCCGGGAAGCGGTGTTCCCGCGCGACGAAGTGGCGGACGATTGCCGCGAGCTCCCGGTAGGCGGCGACGGGGTCGGCGGCCATGAGCGCCTCGGCGTTCGAAAGGAGCGGCGGGCCGAGCGGTTCGAGTACTGGCCGCGGGCGCTGGCGGCGGAGCCGGCGGACGAGCCAGCGGCCCAGCAACCATGCGAGCAGGGCGAGAAGCGCGACACCGACCACGACGCCAGCGGCGATGGCGGGGCGCAGCCACGGCGATTCGGCGCCGCCGATGGCGACGGGTGGATCGAGCGGCGTGAGCTCGAGCGGGGCGTCGGCGGGGAGTGTTTCGACGACCTCCCATGTGACCAGCGGGAGCTGGCGAGGCTGGATGTCGGTGCCGCTGATCACGTTTACGGCCGGGGCAAACGACTGCTGTCCCGGCAGGAACCCGGCAACGACGACTTCGAAGTGGTAGATGTCGCGGTCGCCCTCGGAGGTGACGCGCTGGTTCGCGACGCGAACGACTTCGACCCCGGCCCACGACTCAGAGGCGGGGTCGAGTTCGGCGGTGGAGCCCGCGGGTACTGACACGTCGATCTCGAGCCTGGCCTGCTCGCCGATGCGGGCCTGCTGGCGGTCGATGGTGACGGAGTCGCCCGTGGCCTCCTGCGCGACCGCAGGGAGCGCAACCGCGGCGATGGCCAGCAGCGCGGCGAACAGAACTGCGGCCCGGAACGTCGCCCGGCTCATGCTGCACTCACCGCCCGCTTGCTGAAGAACTGGTGGAGCGCGGGCACGTAGTCTTCGCCGACGATGAGGTCGATTTCGTCGATGCGGAGTTCGCCGAAGAGCTGGCGGCGCTCCTCATCGAGTTCGCGAACATGGCGGGCATAGGCTTCGCGCACGCGAGGGGAACTCGTGTCGATCTCGCGAAGTTCGCCGGTCTCGGCGTCGCGGACGGCAACGAGGCCGGCATCGGGCAGCGATTCGTCTGCGGGTTCGCGGACGCGGATGGCGATGATGTCGTGCCGGCGAGCGGCTGCACTCAGCGCACGCTCGTACCCGCGGGTCAGGAAGTCAGAGACGAGGAAGACGGTTGCCCGGCGCTTCTGGACCCCAGTGAGGTACTCCACGGCCGCGCCGATGTCGGTGCCGTGCGTTTCGGGGTTCGGCCAGAGCACCTCGCGGACGACGCGGAGCACATGGCGTGGACCGCTCGCCGGACGGATGTACCGCTCGGGGCGGGATGCGAAGAGCAGAACGCCGACGCGGTCCTTGTTCTGGATGGCGGCGAGCGCAAGCACAGCGGAAACCTCGGCGGCGAGTTCCGCCTTCGTCTGCGGGAGCGCACCGGCGGCCTGCGAAGCGCTCACATCGACGGCGAGGATGACGGTGAGATCGCGGTCTTCGCGGTAGCGGCGGATGAGCGCTTCGCCGGTTCGGGCGTATGCATTCCAGTCGATGCTGCGAACGTCATCGCCGTGGACGTAGGGGCGAAGCTCGTCGAATTCGAGGCCCCGGCCGCGGAACACCGCGCGGTACTCGCCGAGGAAGAGGTCGTTCACGAGGCGCCGGGCGCGGAGCTCGATCATCCGGACGCGCGCCATGAGCTCGGACGGAACGAACTCCGGGGTTTGCTCGTCGGTGCGTTCGCGCTTTCGTCGCCGCCAGAGCCTCACGGAATCACCTCAGCGGCAGAGTCGCCTCAGGGGACCTCGATGCCCTCGAGGACGCGGTCGATCAGGTCGTCGGTCGTGAGTTCTTCGGCTTCCGCTTCGTACGTCAGGACGATGCGGTGGCGGAGCACGTCGTGCGCGAGGGCTTTCACATCGGCGGGGGTTGTGTACCCGCGGCCCTGCAGGAACGCGTGGGCTCGTGCGGCCTGTGCCAGTGCGATGCTCGCGCGTGGCGATGCCCCGAACGCGATCAGCGTCTGCAGGTCTGGCATTCGATAGGCGGCCGGGCGGCGCGTGGCGTAGACAATCTGCACGATGTAATCCTTCAGCGCGTCGTCCAGTGCGACCTCGTGCACGGCCGCGATGGCGGCGTCGAGGTCGTCGCGAGTGGCGACAGGACGGCCGGGCGGCGTGCGCCCGTTGAGCCCGATTTCAAGGATCTGGCGCTCCTCCTGCCGGGTGGGATAGTCGACGCGGACCTTGAGGAGGAAGCGGTCGAGTTGGGCCTCGGGGAGGGGATAGGTGCCCTCGTGCTCAATCGGGTTCTGGGTCGCCATCACGAGGAACGGCTCTTCGAGCGGGTACGTTGGGCCGCCGATGGTCACCTGCCGCTCCTGCATCGCTTCGAGCAGCGCCGACTGGACTTTCGCCGGGGCGCGGTTCACTTCGTCGGCCAGCACGATGTTCGCGAACAGCGGGCCCTTCCGCACGGAGAACGTCGCGTTCACCGGGTTGAAGATCTCGGTGCCGATGAGGTCGGCCGGGAGCAGGTCGGGCGTGAACTGGATGCGGACCGACTGGAGGTCGAGCGCCCGGGCGAGCGTAGAGACGGTGAGGGTTTTCGCGAGCCCGGGAACACCTTCGACGAGCACATGCCCATGGCACAGCAGGCCGATCAGCAACCGGTCGATGAGTACGTCCTGCCCGACGATGACACGGTGAACTTCGGCGCGGACCCGGGCGAGCGTGTCGGCGGCGTCGGCGGCTGGCGGCGAGAGGGAGAGGCCGGAGGTCATAGCTGCTCCGCGAAGAGATGGCGCACCCGCCCAATGCAGAGACCATTGTATTGGTCCCTACGCGGATTTGGGATTTCCCGGCTCTTTCCTTCGTTCCGGAGCTATCTCAATCCCGCACGCGAGCCTTCAATCCCGGGGTGGCCGGCCGGAATGCGGGTCGAAGCTGGCACGCGCGAACGAGAGCGCGACCACCTGCCGTGCACCCGCGTCCTTCAGTGCGGCAGCACAGGCATCGGCGGTCGCGCCGGTCGTGACGACGTCATCGACAACCGCGACGACCTTGCCGGAAAGGTCCGGGCCGTCGTAGACGAAGGCGCCGGTGACGTTTGCGCGCCGCTGCTGCATGGCCTGCCCGACCTGGCGTTTCGTGTTTCGAACGCGCCGCAGCACGCCGGGACCGAGCGGCCAGTCGAGCTCCCGCAGCAGCAGATCGGCCTGGTTGAAGCCGCGGTTTCGCAGGCGCGATGGATGCAGGGGCACGGCGTAGGCAACGTCGAAGGGGCGAACCTCGGGCAGCTTCGCCATCGGTGCGGCCATGAGCGGCGCGGCCGCCCGGACGCGGAGGTACTTAAGGGCGTGTACGGCCTGGCGGGCGGCTCCTGCCATTTCGAACGCGGCGGATGCGCCATCGAGCCATTGCCACGACATGCACCGAGGGCAGTTCAGGGGCTCGCGCCATTCGGCGGAACAGTTCGGGCAGCGCCCCTGGCCCGTGGCCGGGCGCATGGTGGCGATACAGGGGTCGCAGAGGATCTCGCCGAAGCGTCCGCAGCCGACGCAACGGGGCGGGTAGAGCAGGTCGAGCGCGCGCTTCGCGAACGCGCGGAGGGAAAACGGAGGGGGCTGCACGGCGGTATTCCAGCCGCTCGAGCGGGGCCGGGCAAGGCAGGGTTCGCGGTCGAGTACAATCGAAGTATGCAACTCACGGTGCTGCTCTTCGCGTCGATCGCCGAGGCGCTTGGCACTCGAAAGCTCGAGGTGCCGGTCGAGCCGGGCGACACCGTGGCGCGTGTTCGCGATCGGCTCATCGAGCAGCACCCGGCGCTCGCGCGCTTCGTGCCGACGCTGGTGTACGCGCTCGACGAGGAGTACGTGCGCGACGACGAGCCGGTGCAATCGGCGAAAACCCTCGCGCTCATTCCGCCCGTTTCAGGAGGCTAAGGTGCTCATCCGCGTAACCGAAGAAGAACTCCGAACCGACGAGGCCGTCGCAGCGGTGGCATCGCCCGAGGCGGGAGCGATCAACACGTTCCACGGCGTGGTGCGCAACAACAACCTCGGCCGCGGCGTGAGCTACCTCGTGTACGAGGCGTACCCGTCGATGGCCGAGAAGGTGATGCGCGAAATCGCCGAAGAGGCGCGCGAGAAGTTCGGGCTCATCGATTGCGCCGTGCTCCACCGCACGGGACGGCTCGAAATCGGCGAGACGAGCCTGCTCATCGCGGTGAGCTCCGGACATCGGAAGGAATCGTTCGAAGGCGGGCACTGGCTGCTGAATGAGATCAAGAAGCGCGTCCCGATCTGGAAGAAGGAAGTGTGGGACGACGGCGAAGAATGGATTGAGGGACCGGAATCGCTGGGGATGCAGCAGGCGCCCGCGAGCATGCGATAGGAGAGAGGATGTCCAATCACCCGCATTCGTTCAGCCGCTTCTGCATGCACTGCGGCCAGCGGCTCACGACGGCTGTGCCAGAAGGTGACACCAAGCGCCGCCTCGTGTGCTTCGACTGCGGTTTCGTGCACTACATCAACCCGCGGCCGGTCGCGGGGGTCATCCCGGTGCGCGAGGACGGGCATGTGCTGCTGGTGCGCCGTGCCATCGAACCGCGCGAAGGCGCGTGGGTGTTTCCCGGCGGGTTCATGGATCTCGGCGAGACCGCGGAGGAGGCAGCCCGGCGCGAGACGCAGGAAGAAGCGAACCTCGAGGTGGGCGAACTGAACCTGCTCGGGGTATACACGCGCCCGGGCCCCGGTGTGGTGGTCATCGTGTACGAAGCGCCTGCACTCTCGGAGCCGTCGCCGGGAGCGGAGTGCAGCGAAGTGGGCTGGTTCGCGTCCGACCGTATCCCGTGGGGCGAACTGGCCTTCGATTCGACGCAAGCCGCGCTGCGCGACTGGGCGCTGCGGCGGGGCATCCAGGTGCCGGAGTTGCCGGTCTAACTCGCCTGCCGAACGTCGAACCGGTACCCGTAGCCGCGAACGGTACGTACGTGCCGCTCGACGGGCGTCGCGAACAGCTTGCGACGGATGTTCGAGATGTGGCGGCGGAGAATCTGCAGGTGGCGCTCATCGGCGGTCACGCCCCAGCTCCGTTCGATGATTTCGCTCGCGGTGACGGTCTTGTTGGGCTGCGAAAGCAGGATCGAGAGGACATCGGCTTCGCGGTGCGTGAGTTCGATTTCGAGTTCGCCGATGCGCAGAGTGCCCCGCACGGGATCGAGCTCGCACGGGCCCGCGACGACCAGTTCGGCGCCAGCTGTGCCTTCGCGTGCGAGTTCGTGGATACGCTGTTGCACCTCGTGCGATTCCAGCGGGCCGCGCGCAATCCCGTCGATCTCGGGGCGGAAGGTGCCCGGGATCGCGAAACCGGGCGTGCGGGCATCGAGCACGTAGAGGATTGGAACGAGCCGCCAGCGCCGCTGCTGCTGGAGCGCAGCCGCGAACTGCTGCTGTTCGTCGACCGTCATGTCGCAGAGGACGAGGAGATCGGGCGTGGTCGCCACGTCTCGGAGAACAGCTTCGGGGTCAGCGATCACGTCCAGGGTGATCGAAGTAGCGGCGAGCCGGCGGCCCCGGAGCGCGGCCGGGGTGCCGGGTGCAACGGCAAGAACGGACGGCAACGGAACTCCCCTCGGTCGGATGTGGGGCGCAATGGGGGCCCGGTGCAATGTGACCGGCCGCCACTGATCACATCGTAGAAACAGCCGGCCGGGGCGGGCATTGGGAGTTTCCCTCGTTGCCTTGCGGAGGGTGCTCGACCGGGAGCGGGAGCACCCGTAACGACTGTCTAGAGCCCCCGTTCGAGGATCTTCCGCGCGACCTCGTGCGGGTCGGGCCTGTATTCGCCGCGCGCGATCTGCTCCCGGAGCTCGGCCACGCGAGCAGCACGCACGTCGGGCGCGTTCGCGACCTCGGCGCGAGCGCGGGATAGGGCCCGGGCGTCCTCGCTAATCCCCGCCTCGTCGGTGGAATGAGTCTTCGCGGGAGTAGCGCCGCGTTCGCGGGCAGCGGTGAGGTCGTAGATGACGGCGCGGGAGCCGGAGGTCTTGCGGATATTCGGCATGGTCTACCTCGAATGCATGATAGTCGGCGGGGGCCAGCCGTGTAAGTGCGTTGGATTCACACCAGTTGCCCGGTCACGACCAAGCGGTGCTCCAGGTCTGGTGTGCAGGTGATGAGCGTGACGGTCGCGCGGTGGTCGGAACGCAGGACGCGCGTTTCGCTCGGATCGACCACCTGTACGCCGGTCACCTCGTAGCGATAGACGTGCTCGCCGGCGTGCACCTCGACGATGTCGCCTTCGCGAACGCGATCGAGGTGGGCGAAGTAGGGGATATTGCCACGGTCGGCGACCGAAACGTGGCCGGTGAGCACCACGTTGCCCGGCTGGCCGGGCCGCGCCGAGTCGAGGTGATGGCCGACAGCGCGCCATGCAGTCTCCCACTTCGGGATGCCCGCTTCGAGGACAATCCCAACCTCGGTGACCGGCGCATCGACCCCGGCACTCGGGATGACGACGCGGGTCGGAAGGCGCCCTTCGGCAACTCGACCAATGGTCGGCGCCGGCGGGTCCGGCTCAACTGGAGATGGCGTAACTACAGCGATGGTTTCTTGCGGTTCGGCCGGTGGAGGGGTGTCGGCGCCACTGGCCATGCCGAGGCCGTACCACGTCATCGCCCCGGCCGCAGCGATTGCTCCCACGAGGAACACATTCGAGCGCGAGAGGACGCCGCCCCACCAACCGTGCACACTCCACCTCCTGGCAGTCCCGCCTGCTGCCGTTGGGTTCCCCACTTAACCCTGTTGGTAGATTCGGCAACCCGGCCGTCCTTCTGAAATGAAAACAGCCCGCCGGGGGCGGACTGTTAGGGAACAGAAATGCGATTGCGGTAGCAGGGCGGAGCGTCACACCTGGCGGCCATTCAACGCCTCCACCGGACCGGCATCGTAGTACGCGGAGGCGACCCGGCGGCGGTCGTTCAGCTGGCGCAGGCGTTCGGACGTTTCGTCCATGAGACGCCCGAGTTCGGCGCCCAGTTCGGTGGCAATGCCCACGAGGCGGTACAGAGCGACCTCCTGCGCGCGGGTGCGAACCCCCGCAGCGGCGACAGCCTGGCAGGCGCTGGTATAGGCCGCCTCGTGCTCGAGGTAGCCGTCGAGGTCGCCGGACTTGAGACGCGCGAGCTGCGCTTCGGCGATTTCGAGCGCCAGGTCGAGCTGGTCCGCGGCCATCACGCGACGGCTCCGTGGGCCCGCGCCGGGTTCGCCCGAACCGTGGAGGCGGCCTGCTTCCACGCGTCGGCGATGCGGGACATGTGAGTCTCTGCTTCGTCGAGTTTCGCCACGTCGCCGAGGGAAGCCTGGATGAGGCAGCGGATGCAGTAGGCGTAGATGGCGGACATCTGGCCAGCGAGCTCGCCACCCTTTTCGTGGTCGAGCGTGGCCATCAGTTCGCCGATGATGAGGTGCGCGCGCTGGGCTTCGTCGAGGAAGCGCTCGCGGTTCCCGTCGCGCGAATACATGCGGGCCTTCTTAATCGCCTTCAACGCTCCGTCGTAGAGCATTGTGGTCAGCGTGATCGGGTCAGCAGTGCTGATGCCGGCCGTTCTGTAGGCGTTGTAGGCGTTGGTGCTCATGTCCTGGCTACTCCTCCGGGGCCTCGGCCCTCACTCCAAGCATCGGTTCGAATGGCCGCGTCTGAATGGACGGCCTACTACTGATTCGTGCGCGGCGCGAGGCTGGCCATCGCCTGCTGCAGTGACTGGAGCACGCTCAGGGCGCGCATCTGTGCCTGCTCCATGGCGATGAACTTCTTGCGTAGCAGGTCCATCTCCGCGTCGATGGAGGCCTGGATCTTCTCCTTGCGCGCGACGAGGTCGGCGATGCGCTTGTCATACGTGCCCTGGCGCTGCGCGAAGGTGCCGCCGGCGCCCGCGAGCGATTCGAGGAAGAGGCGCATCTGCTGGAGCACACTCTGCTGGCCCGGCGCGACGGTGATGCGGTGCGTCCCGGCCTGGAAGGCGCCGATCTCGATCGTCAGCCCCGGGATGAGGCTGTCGTTCGTGCCACCCTCTTCGACTGTCGCCGTCGTTGTGGTCGAAGGCGACCCATCGAGCGGCTTGAAGACGGCGGTCAGGTTGCCGTTGCCGTCGTCGGTGATTTCGTACGTGCCGGCCTTCGCACCCTGGTAGGTGCCGCTGATACCGGTGATGGACCCGGTGCCGCCAGGTTCGAGCGTGGCAGAGAAGACGAGTTCGCTGACCAACGACTGGACCGAGCCGGGGTCTCGGGCCAGCGCCTCGTTGAACTTCGCTTCGTCGAACTGGAGCTCGTTGGTACTGCCGAGCGCCGCGCCCGGAGCGCCGAAGCTGAGGCCGATTTCGGACAGCGTGCGGAAGGCGCCGCTGGGGTTCAGCGCGGCGGACGTGATCATCGTGCGCAGGCTGCCTTCGAGCGCACGGATGCTGGAGTCGCCGCTCAGCAGTCCGGACTGCGACGAGTCGGCGTTGGCGCGCGTGGCCGTACGAATCGCGTTGAGGACCCCATTGAACTCGGTCACGAACGCCTTGATCGCCGCAACTGCGCTGGCCGAGTCGGGGGCCACCTTCACCGTCGCAGGGGAGTCGGGATCGGTTACCGCCGTGAGGGTCACGTTGACCCCGGCGTGCGTGATGCTGTTGGTGGCCGAGTACTGCGTCGGGCCGCCATCGATGGAGTAGGCGGCGTTCTGGCCGAGTTGCTGGGGTGCGCCGAGAAGCCCGAGCTTCGCGAGCAGGTCGCCGCCACTGTCGTCGTCGGCGAGCGTGATCTCAATGGAACCCGTCTTCGTATGCTCGAGGCGAACTGTGTCGGTCGCGCTGTCGTAGCGGGCGATTACGCCGGCGCTACTCGCATTGATGCGGTCGAGGATGCGCTGCAGCGAGTCGGTCGCGATGTTGTATTCGATGGTGACACCGTTGATGGTGAACGAGTGGTCACCGGCCGCCGGGGGACCGTCGGCCCAGGCCATTTCGGCCATCGAACGGCTGATGTTCGCTCGCGCGATACCGAGCGTGCTTTCGCGTGTAGTTGTCCCGCTGGAAGCGATGAGGTTCGTCGCCGTCAGGAAGTTCGACGTGTCTGCGCCGGTGCCGAGGGTAATCGCTCCCGCGGACGATTCGAGCCGGATGAGATTCGGCCGCCCGTTCGCATCGTTCTCGAGCGTCGCCGTGACGCCGATACTCGCGTCGTTGATGGCCGCGAGGACGTCGTTGAGGCTTTGCGTCTCGGGATCGACGGTGATTGTGGCGGAGCCGCCGTTCGCGGTCTTGATCGTGAACGTGCCGGCCGAGACGGGGATCGCGAAGTTCGCCTCCTGCAGCGGAACCGACGCGTCGACGCCCGCGGAGATGGCGATGCCCGTGACCCGGGTGCCGGTCGCGAGCTGCGTCACCGCGACGGAGAACGAGCCGATGGCGGAGGTGGGCGAGGCTGCCGCGCTCACGCCGGAACCGGTCACCGTGGCGGTCTTCCCGGAGAGCGATGTCGCCTGAGTCAGCGCCTTCAGCCGGCCCAGGAGCGAAGAGAACCTGGCCTGGAGGTCGGCGATTGCGGCCTTTTGCGCGGCGGCCTTCGCTTCCTGCACATCGAGCCGGCGGAGGACGAGGGACCGCGCTTCGGTGAGCCGCGCGATGACGGCTTCGGTGTCGAAACTGGAGAAGAATCCGCCGATGCGAATCGGGTCGGACATGCGTTACCCCCTGCGTTCGAACAACAGACCGCGCTGGTCGCCCTCGGCCGTGATCCGTTCGACCTGTTCGATCGAGAGCTGCGCAAGCACCTCGCCGGATTTGATGTCGCGCACGATGACCGCGACGAGCGTGCCGGCCGCGTCGAACTGGCCCTGGACATCGCAGGTATCCGGGTCGCGCTCGGGCGCGAGAGCGCGGAGGAGGCGACGGCGGGCGGCGTAGCGAGGTTCGCGGCGCTGGCGCTGCTGCGAGGGCTGATCCCACGCGGGCTCGTGCACCCCCAGCGAGACGGTTGCGACCGGGATCAGCGTAAAGTCGTTCATGGCGAGTTCCCTCCGGGGTTCCCCCTGATCATCGTCGCGGCGGGACCTGAGCTTGAGCCGGGAAGCCCGTAGCGAGCGGGTGGCGGCGCGTGACAGGAATGGAAAAGGGCCCGGCGGTGCCGGGCCCTCGGTCTCACGCGGTGAGCCTTACCGCTGGAGCAGGGCCAGGACCGCCATCGGCGACTGGTTCGCCTGGGCGAGGACCGAGACGCCGGCCTGCTGCAGGATCTGGGAGCTCACGAGCTCGCTCGAAAGCTGCGCGATATCGGCGTCGCGGATGCGGCTCTCAGCGGCCGAGAGGTTTTCGACGGCGATGCCGAGGCTGGCGATGGTGTGCTCGAGCCGGTTCTGCGCGGCGCCGAGATTGGCGCGGCGAGTGTTCAGCGTCGTGATCGCCGCATCGATCTCGGTGAGCCGGGCGTTGACCGCGGCGAGGTCGCTGACGGCATTCATGTCCCAGGCCGAGAGGTTGAGTCCAGTGGCGGTCGTTGCGCGCACGTCTTCGAAGGCGACGGTCATGGTGTTGCCGACGTTCGCGCCGACCTGGAACACGGCCGTACCGGAGCCAGTCACCGCGATTTCGAGCCCATCGAGGTCCCCGATGATGTCGGCTGCGTCCTTGTCCTGGTTGGCAACCAGCGTGATGGTGACGCCGGTTTGCGCGAAGTTGAGGACCTGCGTCTCGTTGAGGTTCATGTCGGCGACGGAGATGACTTCGCCGTTCAGCGACAGCTCGCCCGGGTTGCCAGTCGCGGCAAACGTCAGAGTCCCGGCTTGAGCGCGCGAGACGTCGATCGCTGCGATGGTCACGTTGCCGTTCGTGGGGAGCACGGTCCCGGGCACAACATCGCTATTCCCCGCATCGAGCACGCCGGTCAGGTTGCCGTTCAGGAGCTTCTGACCGTTGAACTCGGTCGAGACAGCGATGCGGTTGATCTCCTCCTGGAGCGCGACAAGCTCGGTGGCGATGGAGGCGCGGGCGGCGGCATCCATGGTGCCGTTCGCGGCCTGCACGCAGAGTTCCCGGGCGCGCTGGAGGATGCTGTGGATCTCGTCCATGGCGCCCTCGGCGGTCTGGATCATGGAGATGCCGTCCTGGGCGTTGCGGAGCGCCTGGGCGCTACCGCGAATCTGGCTGCGCATCTTTTCGCTGATGCCCAGGCCTGCCGCGTCGTCGGCGGCGCGGTTGATGCGGTAGCCGCTCGAGAGCTTCTCGAGCACCTTGCCCATCTTCAGGCTCGTGGTGTTCAGGTTTCGCTGGGCGTTGATGGCGGCGACGTTGGTTGCGATATAGGTACCCACTGCTTCGATGCCTCCGGTTTTGCCCTGGCTCGGCCCCGGGCCCTCACTCCGGGGCGCCACCCGATGAGTTACCGGCGGGTGACAGCCAGGTTGTTACCGGGTGTTTCGAGCGGTGCGGGGGTGGGCTTGAGCGTTTGGCGTCGAAAAGTGGGGGGATGCCGTAGGGATTTCGCCGCATAGGAAAAGGCCCCGCCAGTCCAGGCGGGGCCTTGACGTTCGACCGGAGGCTATCGACGAACTAGCGGAGGAGGCTGAGGACGGCCTGCGCCGACTGGTTCGCCTGGGCCAGGACGGCCACACCGGCCTGCTGGAGGATCTGGCTCGAGACCATCTGGCTCGAGAGCGCAGCGATGTCGGCGTCGCGGATGCGGCTCTCGGAGGCGGTCAGGTTCTCGACGGCGACGCCGAGGCTGGCGATCGTGTGCTCGAGCCGGTTCTGCGCGGCACCGAGGTTCGAGCGGCGAGTGTTGAGCGTATCGATCGCAGCGTCGATCTCGGTGATCACGTTGTTGGCAGCGGTCAGGTCCGCGACGACCGTGTCTGCCGTCCAGACCGAGAGGCCAAGGCCGGACTGCGCGCTGACGTCTTCGAAGGACACGGCCATCGTGTTGCCAACGTTGGCGCCAACCTGGAAGACCGCCGAACCGTCGCCCGCAGCGGTGATGATCGTTTCCCCGTCGAGCCCGCCAGCGACGTTGGCGCCGGTCTCGCCGTCGACGGAAGCGACCGTAATCTTGATGCCGAACTTATCGAAGGTGAGGACGCTGCTGCCACCGGCGGCAATATCGCCAACCGTGATGGTCTGGCTGTTGCCGTTGCCGTCGTCCACGGTCAGCGCATTGGCCGCGGCGCTAAGGGTGAAGGTGGTGCCAGGCGCAGCACCGCTCACATCGACCTTGGTGATGCTGGTGTTCGTACCCGCGACCACGACTGTCCCGGCCTGGGCCGTGCCGCCCGACTGCGTCGTGGTGAGGCTACCGTTCAGGAGGAAGCGGCCGTTGAACTGGGTGGTGCTGGCGATGCGGTCAATTTCCTGCTGGAGCTGGACGAGCTCGGTGCCGATCGAGGTCCGGGCGGCGGCGTCCATCGTGCCGTTCGCAGCCTGGACGGCCAGTTCGCGAGCGCGCTGCAGGATGCTGTGGATCTCGTCCATCGCGCCTTCGGCCGTCTGGATCATGGAGATGCCGTCCTGCGCGTTGCGGAGTGCCTGCTGGTTGCCGCGGATCTGGCTGCGCATCTTCTCGCTGATGCCGAGGCCGGCGGCGTCGTCGGCTGCGCGGTTGATGCGATAGCCGCTCGAGAGCTTCTCGAGGACCTTGCCCATCTTGAGGCTGGTCGCGTTCAGGTTGCGCTGTGCATTGATAGCGCCGACGTTCGTGACGATGGAAGTCATGCTGTATTCGCCCCTGTTTCCTTTTTGCCCTGAGGGCTTCCCGGACCACCCCTGGGATTTGCGGCCCGGCGTTCGTCTTGGTTATCGATGGGACAAGACCGTCGGTAGGGGGTGGTTCGGGAGCGAAACGGTGGACGAAACGTGAAAGCGGCCCGCAAAGTTGCGGACCGCTTTCACAGGCTTCCCCGGCTTTCCCGCTAACGGAGGAAGTTGAGCAGCGTCATGTTGGCAGTGCGCCCGAGCACACCGAGCGCCGCCTGGAATGCGATCTCCTGTGTGGAGAACTGCACGATAGTCTCGGCGAGGTCGATGTCCTCGATCTCGGTGCGGAGTTTCTGCAGGTCGGTGTCGGTCTGCTCCGAAAGGCGCTGAGCGGCCTCGAAGCGGTTCACGCGGGCGCCGAGCTCCGCGCGGGCATCGATCATGCGTTCGAGCGCGGCATCGATGGCGCCGAGGCTTGCTTCGATTTCCGCTGGCGGCGCGGAGCCTCGCAGCCTATCGCGAAGGGTTATGAGGTCGTCGAACACAGAGCCGAACACGGCCTGCCCATTGACGTTAATGGCCACGCTGTCTTCGCGGCTGACCTGGCGCAGGCGTTGCCCGTCGTCACCCTGGAAGGTGACGGCGGTTGGTGGGTTACCCACAACTTCGAACGCGGGCGTCTTGGTCTTGTGCCCACTGAAGATGTAGGCGCCAGCGAACGTGGTATTGCCGAGCTGGGCGAGCTGCCCGATAAGCTGGTCGATCTCGGCGGCGATGGCACTCCTGTTGCCCGCCCCGAGGGTGCTGTTAGCCGCCTGTACCGTGAGCTCGCGCGCTCGCTGGAGCACGTCGACGGCGCCAGCTAACGCTGACTCAGTCGCATTCATGAACGAGATGCCGCTCGACAGGTTGCGACGAATCTGCTCTTCGAAGGCGATGTCGCGCCGGTGCCCGAGCGAGAGCACGGCCCCGGCGGGGTCGTCGCTCGCACGGTGCAGCTTGCGGCCGGTCGCCAGCTGCCGCTGGATGAGGTCCAGCCGCTCCGTCACGGTCTGCAGATAGCCGAGACGGGAGGCCAGCCGGGATTGTTCGGAAACGCGCATAGGTCCGCTCCTAGACCGCCATCCGGTTGATGAGGGTGTCGAGCATCTGGTCGATGGTCGTGACGACCCGTGCGGCTGCCTGGTAGGCGTACTGGGCCGCGGCGAGGTTGGTCACTTCCTCGTCGATGTTCACGCCCTGCACCGACTGTCTGAGCGCCTCGAGGTGGTTGGTAAGGAGCTCGTTCGACTTCGCGAGGCCCTGGTTGCGGCTCACGTCGGCGCCCAGCGTCGCGACCATGTCGGCGTAGTACTCGTCGATGGAGCGGCCACCGAGACTGGCCTGGGCCACGAACTGCAGGTTCGCGAGTTGCAACGCGATGGAGCCATCGCCCGGGGCGTCGGCCGCGCTCGCTGCACCGATTTTGTAGGGGTCGTCGACGAGTTCAGAGTTGATGGCGATATCGGCGGCGCCGGTGCCGGTGAAGAAATCGCGCCCGTCGACACCATCGAGTCCGAACCCGGTGCCGTGGATCGCATTCACCTGGTCGATCAGCGCCTTCGCGAGGTCGTCCAGCTTCGCGACCAGGGCGGGGAAGTCGGTGTCGCGCGCGTCGAGGAGGCCGCGGAGCTCGCCGCTGTCCACATCGACGGGATCGCCGCTATCGGTGAACTGGATCTCGTAGAACCCGCCGACATCGACGGCCGCAACTTCTCGGAACGTATTCCCGGAGACGAGGAGCTGGGCCGGGTCGGTAATGTCGTCGCCAAACACGACGGTGACCGTCCCGTCCTCCGCCTCCTGGTAGCTGATGTTGCCGATCTCGGAAAGCCGGTCGAGCAGGAGGTCGCGGCGGTCGCGGAGATCGTTCGCGGGCTGCCCCATGAGCTCGACCTGCTGAATCTGCTGGTTGAGCTTCGCGATCTCCTCGGTCGCGGCGTTGATTTCGGAGGCCACCGCCTTCACGCGGTCGTTGAGGTTGCTCTGCTGGTGCAGCAGGTTCGAATGCGCACGGCGAATACGGCCGGCAAGGGTGGCCGTGACATGCACGAGCGTCGTCCGCGCGGCACTGCTCTCGGGGTCGTTCGCAACGTCATGCCAGGCGTTCCAGAACTGGCTGAGCAGCGCGCTCAGGCCCTCGTCGCTCGGGTCGTTGAACACGAGCTCGGCCCGCTCGAGCGCTCCGGCCTGTGCCCGGGCCTGCTCGCGCTGGGAAATGGCGTTGCGCTGCTGGTAGTCCAGGAACACGTCGCGGACGCGCTGGACGTCGGAG
>CAZWBW010000023.1:0-5958 GCA_964632355.1 uncultured Anaerolineaceae bacterium
TCGAGCGGGTATTCGGACGCGCGAAAGCAATTGCGCAACTCGAGGATGGGACGGTTGTGGGCGCCCGGCAGGGGAACCTGCTCGCGACGGCATTCCACCCGGAGATTACGAACGATCCGCGAATCCACGAGTGGTTCCTCACGATTGGCACGGGCGAATCACCCGAAGCCGGGCAGGCGGGGACAGCGGAGGTGACGCGGCTGGAAGGCGCCACCGGCGCGGTCGGAGGTGGAGCATCCGGAGGATGAGAGAGGTGCAGGCGGAACCGCTGAGCCCGATCGACGCTGCGACGCTGTGGCCGCAGATGCACCGGCTCGCGACCGAGGTCATCGCGACCCGCGCCGGCGAAAACCTCCTCGTGCGCTCCGGACTTGCTGCCATGGGCCTCACGCGGCTGCCGCGTGTGCCGCGCACCATCGTGCTGGGGCTGAAACAGCGGCTCGGGTACCGCGGGGTGCTGGTCGTTCGCGAGCTGGCCGGCGGCGCGGGCTGGGAAGCAGTGTCGCTGCGCCTGCTGCGCGAGAAGGACGACGAGGCCATCGAGGCGCTGCTTTCGGCAGCAGGAGAAGAGGTGGGCCGCCGCGGAGGGCGAACCATCTACCTGCGCTACCCGGAGGGGTCCACCCACCGGGAAGCCATCCGGAAAGCGGGGCTGGTTCCCTACCGCCACGAGCGGCTCCTTGCGGTGCCACCTTCGGACCGGCCGGCCGAGACGCTGTTCCGGCCGGCGCGGCGGCGAGACCGGCACGATGTCTTTCGCCTGTACTGCCGGGTGGTGCCGGAGCATATTCGCCGCCAGGAAGCGCCGACCCAGCAGGACTGGCGGGCCGTGCTCGACTCGTACGATTGCGAACGGGAGTTCGTGTTCGAACGGGACGGAGTCGTGGCGGGATGGGCCGGGTTCGGCGACCGGGACTCCTACGTGATGGCCGAGCCGGGTATCGAAGGGCTGGCCGAGGCCACGCTCAACCTGGTCGAAACCCACGGGCCACGCCACGGGACGCTCGTGCTGGGCGAGCACCAGACACCTATCGAGACACTTGCCATCGAACGCGGATACGTGCCGCTGGGGGTGCGGCTCCTCTGCGCTCGACGGCTAGCATTGTTGAACCCTCTGAAGGAGGTGGTAGCGGTGCCGGCAGGATCGGCGCCGTTGCCGCAGTAGCTGTGACAGATCCAACCATCACACCCGAAAACTTCGTGCCCGACCAGATCGTGACGGACGACCTCGACCTGCTGCTCGAAGCGCTGCCACCGCATATCGCGGAAGCGCTGCAGGAAGAGGGGCGCCGAACCGACCTGCTCGAGGTCGTGATGGACCTTGGCCGGTTGCCTGAAGCGCGGTACCCGGGCCGCGAAATTGTGCTCAGCCGCAACGAAATCACCGAGGCGGACCTCGAGTACGTGACGCACCGCATCGGCGAGTTCGGGCTCGATAACCGGGCCGGCATCGAGGGCACCCTGCACCGCATCTCGTGCATTCGAAACCGGCGGGGCAAGGTCGTGGGCCTGACGTGCCGCATCGGGCGGGCGGTATACGGCACCATCCGGGTGATCGAAGACCTCGTGCTCAGCGGCCGGAGCATCCTGCTCCTCGGCCGGCCGGGCGTGGGGAAGACGACGATGCTTCGCGAAATCGCCCGCGTGCTGGCCGACGACGCGAACAAGCGGGTGATCATCGTCGATACGTCGAACGAAATTGGGGGCGACGGCGACATTCCGCACCCGGCCATCGGTGGCGCGCGGCGCATGCAGGTCCCAACCCCGGCGATGCAGCACGCGGTGATGATCGAGGCCGTCGAGAACCACATGCCGGAAGTCATCGTGATCGACGAAATCGGCACGGAGCTCGAGGCCAGCGCTGCCCGGACCATCGCCGAGCGCGGCGTGCAGCTGGTAGGCACGGCCCACGGCAACACGCTCGAAAACCTGATGCTGAACCCGACGCTCGCCGACCTCATCGGCGGCATCCAGTCGGTGACGCTCGGCGACGAAGAAGCGCGGCGCCGGGGCACCCAGAAGTCCATCCTCGAACGAAAGGCGCCGCCGACCTTCGATGTTGTGGTCGAAATCCAGAGCTGGGCTCGCGTGGCGATTCACGACAACGTGGCGGACACCGTGGACGCGCTGCTCCGCGGGTACGCCGCGCCGCCCGAGGTGCGGCAGCTCGGGCCCGGCGGTCGCATCGAAATCGTGGACGAGTCGGACGAACATGAAGGCGACGGGCGGGAGATGCACCGGCCGTCGCAGCCGGCGCGTGCTGGCGAACGCGGGGGCTGGGAACTCGGGCACCGGCGCGGCGGCGGCCACGTGCGCGACGAACGCCCGGCAGAGCCATCGCCCGACCGCGACCACTTCCTGAACCCCGACGTGAGCGGCCTCCCCATCCGGCTGTACGGGTTCGGCGTTTCGCGAGGGCGGCTTGACCAGGCCATCCGTTCGCTCGGCGTGAACGTGGAGCTCGTGAACGACGTCCGCGACGCCGACGCCGTGATCACGATGCGGAATTACTACCGCCGGAAGCCCCCTGCGCTGCGCGAGGCGGAGGAGCGCTCGCTACCGATTTATGTCCTGAAGAACAACACGGACTTCCAGATCGAGCAGGTGCTCCTGCAGTTTCGTACCGGCGGTGCGGGCGAACGGGCGGTCCGGCGCGACCCGATGATCGACGTGTTCCGCGAGACAGAGGACGCGATCGCGAAGGTGCTCGAGGAGGGCCGGCCGGTGGAGCTCGCCCCGGCGAACAGCTATATCCGGCGCGTCCAGCACCAGCTCGCGAACCGGTACAACCTCGTGAGCAAGAGCGCCGGCAAAGAGCCGCAGCGCCGCGTGAGGATCCTGCCGGTGGGGCAAGGGTAAAAGGCTGTTGGCTGTTGGCCGTTGGCTGTTGGCAGTCGCTCGCTAATCGGAATGCCGCTGACTGCCCTGCGCGCTCCTACCTGCCGCTTCGCCCCTACATGAATGTCCGCAGTGTGGCTGGAGGCCAAGAGCCAACAGCCAAGAGCCAATGGCCTCAGATCAATCCTGCGGTGCGGGCGTCGGCGAGGAAGCGATCGATGCCGATGTCGGTGAGGGGGTGCTTCAGCATCTGCGGGAGGAGCGACGGCGGGATGGTGGCGATGTGGGCGCCTGCGAGGGCCGCTTCGACCACGTGCTGGGGGTGGCGAAGGCTCGCGGCGAGCACGCGGGCGCCGAGCCCGTGGGTTTCGACGATGGCGACGCACTGGCGGATGAGCTCCATGCCGTCGCTGCTGACGTCGTCGAGACGGCCAACGAAGGGACTGAGATAGGCGGCGCCGGCGAGGGCGGCGAGGAGCGCCTGGTTCGGCGAGAAGATGAGCGTGGTGTTCACCCTGATGCCTTCGCGGCTACAGCGGTGAATCGCCTCGAGCCCCGCTTCATCGATTGGGATCTTCACGACCACGTTCGGGTGCCACGAGGCGAGTTCGCGTGCTTCTTCCACGAGCTCGTCGGCGGTGCGGGAAACGCACTCGGCGGAAATCGGGCCGTCGATGACTTCGGCGATTTCGAGGATGCGCTGCTTGTAGCTGACGCCGCCCTCTTTCGCGAGAAGGCTCGGGTTCGTCGTTACACCAGAGATGACGCCGAACCTGGCGGCAGCGCGGATGTCGTCGATGGACGCGGTATCGAGGAAGAGTTGCATGGCGTTCCCCGCGGTTGCTCTTCCCCAATGGTAGTGGGTGAAGGCGCGGCGGCCTATCGGTCAGGCGGCTTCGGCGAACGAGGCGCGCCGGTGGTCGGCGGCCAGGAGTTCGGCGATGAGCGACTGAAGGCGCGTGGTTTCGTGCTCCACCGCGCGGATGAACGCGTCGGTATCGGCCGGTTGCTCGGCGGCGTAACGGCGGGCGAGCAACCGCGCGTAGCCGCTCACCAGGAACAGCGCAGCGGACTCTCCGCGCGCCGCCCGGTAGGCGAATGCCGCGAGCCCTTCGGAAGGCGTGCGGAGCGCCTGCGCAAGTGATTGCAGCTCGTGCTCCAGGCGGCGCCGAAGGGTGGTGTCGCGGCTGACGATGACCGTGCCGCTTCGAACGCCCTGTGCGTCGCGGATGGTCTCGACCCGGGTTTCGAGCCAGACCCAGCGGCCCGACTTGTGCTGGGCGCGAATCTCGAGCGGCGGCCGCGAGTTCCCGGCGCCCCACTCGTGAATTGCGCGGTCGAGCTCCTCCCGGTCGTCGGGGTGTACGAGTCCGAACGCGGAGACGCCGACCAGTTCGCGCGGCGAGTAGCCGAGAACACGTGCGTGGGTCTCGTTCACGAACACGAAGCGGCCCGCGGGCCCGGTGAGCGCCAGCATGTCCGGGGTGTTCGCCATGTGCTCGGCGAGCCGCTGTCCTCCCGCACGGAGGGCATCGGCGGTGGCGTGCCAGCCCGTGACGTCGATGCAGGCGCCGAGCGTCGCGCGTTCGCCATTCACAAAGAGCGGCGTCAGGCTTTCGGTAAGGCGGCGAACGCTCCCGTCGGCAGCCCGGATGCGGTACTCGTACTGGAGCCAGCGGTCGCCGGTCAGGACGCGGGCGGCGTTTCGGAGCAGCGTCCGGCGGTCACCCGGCAAAACGAGATCGAGCGCACGCAGGCCGATGAGATCGCGGACCGGGAGGCCAACTATCCGGGCGAACGCCGTGTTCACGTATACGAACCGGCCGCCGCGGATGACATAGACCCCCACGTTCGCCTCACCGGCGGCTGAGCGCGGGTTCTGGGCGCTCGCAAGGCCGGGCGAGGCCGCGAGAATGCGCCACCCGGCGGCGCCTTCGAACACCTGGCAGTCGAGCATGATGCGGACCCAGCCGCCCGCCACGTTCGGGAACCGCACACCGCGGCGGGATCGCTGGCCCGGCGCAAGCTTCGCCAGCCAGGCAGCGTCCTCGGGGTGAATGCGAACGTCTTTCTCCCACCCGAGCGCGCTGAGCCCCAGCACGACCCGGAGCTGGCCATTGGCGAACTGAAGAACGCCGTCCGCGTCGATGACGCAGAGGGCGCCATCGGCGCTCAGGTCGATGCAGCCGCCATCGGCGTTAGCGTCCACGGGTACCGGGCGGGGGGCCCTCGAATCCAGCAATTGTCGTCTCCTGGTCGACCGCTCGGGCGGAACCGTCCTCTATCAAAGACGGCAGATCCGGCGAGACTCAGCAGGTGGCGGACCCCGGAAGTCTCGTGCCGCCGGCCGGTACGATGCAGGAATCCCCAAGCGGAGGAGCCGGGTGGAAGGCATTGCGGCGCTGTTCGAAGGGGACGACGAGGAACGGGTTCGGGCGCTCTGGCGGGCGTGCGAAGCGGACCTGGGGATCGCGCCGGCGTTCCCGGGCGCCCGGCCGCATCTCACGTTTCACCTGGTCGAGGAGCGGTATCCCTCCGACGCCGTGGTGCCACGGCTAGCGGAACTCGCGCGCGAGTGGCAGCCGTTCGTGGTGCGCACCAGTGGCTTCGGTGTATTCACCGGGCCGAACCCCGTCATCTACATCCCGGTGGTCCGCGATGCTCGGCTGAACGCGCTGCATGAGGCAATCGGGCGGGCGTGTTCCGCGGCAGGCGTCGAGCCGGCCGCGTACTACACGCCCGCCCTGTGGATGCCGCACATCACCGTCGCGCAGCAGAACATCCCCGCGGCGGCGCTACCGGAAATGCTCACGTGGTGGGCGGCCCGGGACCTCGCGTGGGAGTTGCGCATCACGAACCTAACCATCGCGCACGCCACGGAAGATTCGCTGGAAGTGCGGAAACGGCTGGACCTTCGCGGCCGCTGAGTTGCGGAGGTGGCGCGGGGGCGGGAAGATTGTGCATGAAAGTACAATCCCACCGGCGTAATGCACGCCGAAAGGACTCCGCCAGTGGCCCTCGTCGTCGTCACCTCTGCGTCGCCCGGTGCAGGCAAGACGGGCGTCGCGACCGCAATCGCACGCCACTACGCGTACCAGGGACGGCCCGTGCGGCTCGCGC
>CAZWBW010000023.1:5968-31668 GCA_964632355.1 uncultured Anaerolineaceae bacterium
CGAACCGCCTCGGCCGAAGGGCACGCAGCCGAGGATGCCGCCCTGTTCGCGAGTCTCCAGTTCGCACCGGGTTCGTCGGCAGGCACCATCCTGCCAGCCGATGCGAAGGACCCGGGAGGCGCGGAGATCCTGGTCGTCGAAGCGGACCTCGATTCGGCCACGCAGATTGCCGACGCCATCGTGGTGTTCGTGGCACGCGGCGAGCGACCCGAGAAGGCGCCGGAGGGCATCTCGCCGGTGGCGATCATCACGACCGGTGTCCCGGCGGCGCTCGTGCAGCCCCCGCTCGAGGAAGAGGGCAAGCCGCTGATGATCGACCTGCCGGAGGACAAGGTACTCGCCGGGTTCTCGATCGAGGAACTCCAGCGGCGGCTGAACGCGCAGGTGCTGGTCGAAGGTGACGTCCCGTACGACGAGACGCTCGAATCGCTGGTCATCGCGCCGTTCGGTTCGGACGCGGGCGAGCCGTATCTCCGCCGGTTCCCGAACAAGGCAGTGGTCGTGCGGTACGACCGGACAGACATGCACCTCGCGGCGATTCGCGCCGACGCGCGAGTCCTGGTGCTGACGGGCGGCCGGCGGCCATCGGACTACTCGTTCGATGCGGCGGGAGCACGTGGCGTCCCGGTGCTCCTTTCGCTGACCGACACCGAGAACACGGTTATCGCGCTGGAAGGCATCTACGAAGCCACACGGTTCATGGGCGAACGGAAGCTCGACCGCATGGTGGAACTGCTCGAAGACACCCCGCTCTTCCGGTCGCTCGAACTCTAGCTGTCGTTCGTTGCGTTAGACTGCAGCCGCAAAGGAGCAACGGATGAGCGAACAACGGCGGCTGTCGGCGCTCCCCGTACATCCGCATCCCGCGATCGACGTGGAATCCTTTCGGCTGCGGGTCGATGGGCTGGTGGCGAGGCCGCTGGCGCTCGGCATCGCCGACCTGCTGGCGTTGCCGCAATGCGGGCTGCGCGACGATTTCACCTGTCTCGAGGGATGGACTGTGCCGCGCCTGGCCTGGCGTGGCGTTCGCCTCGGCAACGTCCTCGACCTCGTAACCCCGGCGCCCATGGCACGATGGGTGCAGGCATCCTCCGGCGACTTCAGTTTGCCCCTGCCGATCGATGCGGCACGGGACGCACTGCTCGCACTGGCGCTCAACGGCGCGAACCTGGGCGCCGAGCACGGAGCACCTGTGCGGCTGCTCGTCCCCGGCGGCGAGTGCTTCACGAGCGTGAAGTGGCTCGACCACCTGGAATTGCGCGCAGAACCCGCGGCGAACACCGCGGAGGAGATCGCCAGGGCCCGGCTACGCGGGTAACCCGCCCGGCCAAAGCAGCTTCCACAGCCTCTGTGGGGTACGTCACACACCGCCCCGGCCGTCTCACCCACGATGGTGACGGAGGGTTTGCCGTGTTCGTAGTAAAGGGCAAGCGCATCGAACGGCTCGACGAGTTCCGCGTCTAAGACCTGCTGAAGCGGTACGACAAGCGCATCACGATCGACCTGGGCACGGGCGACGGGCAAACGGTGTTGCGCGCCGCGCGCCGCAGTCCCACGTGGCTCCACATCGGCATCGACGCTGCGGCCGAACGGATGGCCGAGGCCTCGCGGCGCGCGGGCCGGGAGCGGCTGGAGAACGCACTGTTCGTTCGCGCGGCGGCCGAGTCGCTACCCCCTGAACTCGCGGAGTGCGCCACGGAAGTGACCGTCATCCTGCCCTGGGGCAGCCTCCTTCGCATCGTCGCCGCGCCGGACGCCGAAGCGCTCGCGGGGATTCGACGGGTGTGTCGCACGGGCGCGTCGTTTCGTACCGTTGTGGCGTGCGACCCGCACCGGGACGCGCGGACCTGGCGGGAACTGGGACTCGAACCCGGCGGGCTGGACGAACGGACGCTTGCGCAGGGCTATGCCGCTGCCGGCTTCGTCCTCGAAGGGGTTCGTGAGTGTACGAGCAAGGAGTTCTCGGCGCTCCGGACGACGTGGGCACGGCGGCTCGCGCGCTCGCCGGGGAGGCGTGCATGGACGCTGACCGCGACGGCGGCGCCAAGCGGCGGGATGCGGGCCTTAGGGGCAAAGTAGGGTACGATCGAACGGTGAGTAAGTTCGCCGACATTCCAGAGCCCCTTCAGCGCCTGATCGAGGATTTCGCCTTCGTCGACCGCAGCGAGCGGGCCGAGATGCTGATCGAGTTCGCCGACAAGTTCGAGGAAGTGCCGGAGCGGATCGCCACTCGTCCGTTCCCGGAAGAGAACCACGTGCAGCGCTGCGAGTCCGAAGCGTACGTTTGGGCCGAGGACCTTCCCGACGGGACCCTGAAGTTCCACTTCGCGGTCGAGAACCCGCAGGGTCTCTCGGCGAAGTCGTGGGCGGTCATCATGGACGAGACGCTCTCGGGCCAGCCGCTCGAAAAGGTCGCCAAGGTGCCCCCGGACGTAATCTTCGAGATCTACGGGAAGGACGTCTCGATGGGCAAAGGGCAGGGGCTCATGGGCATGCTGGACCATGTGACGAGCCACGCGCGGCGGCGGCTGGCGGCGCGGCGCGCCGAGGCCGCGAGCTAGCGTTCGCGCTTGGCGGAAACGGAAACGGGGCTGCCCGGGAACGGACAACGCGGGCAGCCCCTTGCCCTGCGCCCCCACCGCACGGCGCAGGGCGGCTCAGGATTCGAACTGCGGTCCGACCACGAGCACCGGCCGCGACGTCTGCCGAATCACTTTCTCCGTCACGCTGCCCGCGATGAGCCGCCCGACGCCAGCACGACCGCGCGTGGCCATGACGATGACATCGGCATCGAGTTCGTCGGCGGCGCGGACAATGGCCCGGGCCGGCTGGCGCGACCAGGCGGTGTGCGACTCCGTGCGAACGCCGGGGAAGTGCTCCGCCGCGAGGGTCTGCAACCACTCATCTGCTTCGACGCGCATTCGCTCCATGGCTTCGCCGTGGCTTTCGACGATGCGCGGCACCACGGGCTTCACGACGGGCCCGCCGGTACCCGCGAGGATCGGCGAGGCGTGGTCCGGTGCGCGCTCGGGTGCTTCGTGCACGGTGCGTGGGTCGAGCACGGTGAGCAGGTGGAGCTCGGCGTCCGGGGCGGCGCCCAGCAGCTTCCGCACCGCCGGGATGGCGAGCGCCAGGAGATCGGAACGGGCCAGGGGAACGAGAACCTTCATTGCTCTGCCTCCTCAGCCGCAGGCGAGTCCTGATCCGCGGCTGTGACCTCCGCAGACGGCGGGATGACGAGGAGCGTCCGATCGATGGTGTGGACAACCCGGTCGGTGGTGCTGCCGAGGAAGAGCCGCCGGGCGAGCCCCTTGCCGGTCGCGCCCATGACGATGAGGCCAGCATCGAGCGCGCGGGCGGCCTCGACGATGGCGTAGGCGGCTTCGCCCATGACGACGTGCTTTTCCTCGCCGGGCCGTGCAATGCCATCGAGGTACTCGCGGAGTCCTCGTTCGAGCGTCTCGCCGATGCCGGCCGGGTAGTACGCGAACTCGGCGGTCACCGGCGGGGGCACCCGGTAGGCGCTGAGCAGCACCATTGGTGCGCCCACCGCGTCGCGAATGTGCCGGGCGAACGCTAACGCGCGCTCGCCGTGTTCGCTGCCATCGAGCGCGACCAGGATCGGGCGGGTCTCGGGCGATTCAGGCGGACGGAACTTGACGCCGGGGGCCACGAACGTCGGCACCTTCGCGCCACGAATGACCTTATCGGCCACGCTCCCGATGAGGTTGGCGCGAATACCGCTGCGCCCGTGGGTGGCGATGACGACTGCAGCTGCTCCTTCGGATGCAGCCAGGATGCGGCCCGCCGGGGAGCCGTATTCGACGGCGATGCTGCCCCGCAGCCCGTACTGCTGCATGAGGCGAGACGCGTAATCGGCGAAGAGCTCGCGGGCGCGGTTGACGTCGTCGGCGGTCCAGAAGCCTTCGCTTTCGTTGACGACGTACATCAGCCGCGCATCCCGGCCCAACACCTTGGACACCAGCGCAGCCAGCGGAAGTGCGTGCTCGGCCACGCTGGAACCATCGAGGGGAACAAGGACATCGCCGTCGGCCCACATCGAAATTCATCCTCCCGGGCAATCGCCCGCCAGGCTAACCATCACTGTTACGAATAGGGATCGCAAGGCCTTTGGGGGCTGCCCACGAAGGCCCATCGGGCGCGAAAACAGTGTTGAGACGGGACTGCGACGGGGCGACGGACTCTCGGACCGGCGGGAGGGATCGAACGGACGGTCCGGGCGATCGGCGCGGGGGAGTATGAATGAACTATGGACGCGACGACCACTCCCCAGGCATCCCAACGACCGGCGTGGCGTCCGGTGAAGGCGAACGTTGTGCACCTGCGGCCAGCGTTCGAAGCGGACGCTCCGCGCATTGCCCGGCTTGCAAAACGGGGGACGGCGGTCTGTTTCCCGGGAGGGGGCGGCGAACGCGCGCTCGCGCGGTTCCAGGCCGGGCGTCAGCCGGCCACGCTGGCGGTGAGCGAGAACGAAGAGGTGTTGGGTATCGCGTGGCTCGAGCTGGCGCCACTGCAGCCAGCGGCGATCGGCGTGGTGGTGCTGCCCCGGTACCGGCGTGCAGGAGGTGTATCGGCGCTCGTCCATGCACTGGCATCCGAAGCCCGGCGGCACGGGCATCGCGAGGTAACGACGATGCTTGCTCCCGGGCTCCCGGATCCTCTTGGTGAACTCCGTGCGGCCGGGTTGCGGGTGATATCCGCCTTCACGACGGGGGGAATCAGCGATGTCCGCCTGGCTATCGAGTGACCCGGGTGCGGCCTACTACGCACACGACCCGCTGCGCCAGCTCTCCCTCGAAGAATGCCAGGCGCTCCTCGAGCGGCACCGCGTGGGGCGGCTGGCGGTGCGAGAGGCGGAGGGCGTGTACCTCGTGCCGATTTCGTATGCGTTCGTCCACGGGGCGGTCTACGCGCACGCGCCACCCGGCCGGAAAGTAACCCTGATGCGCCGGTGGCCGCACGTCGCCTTCCAGGTCGACGAGATCGATTCGCTCACGCAGTGGCGCAGCGTGCTGGTGAAGGGCAAGTTCGAAGAGATCGTCGATGACGACGAGAAGGAAGCGGCGAGGCTGGTGCTGATTGCGGCGTTCGGCGGAAACCTCGCGCTGCTCACCGCCGGGCAGGGCCGCCGCGTAGCGCTTTCGGACGCGATCCTCTTCCGGATTCAACCGGAGGAGATCACGGGCCGGGCGCAGGGGTTCTGAACCTCGATTCGACTTTACGGGCCTCGTCGCAGAACCTACCACCATGCGCGTGGTGGCCCTGGGAGCGCTGCTCGTCTTCGTGTTATCTGTCGCCGGGTGTTCGGGCGAAGGCGGAGCGGCCACGGTTCAATTCGAACCAACCGTTGCAACACCGACACCCGTTGCGTCGCCCTCGCCGACGCCGACGCCCATCCCGCCACCGGAACTGCTCGTCTCGACGACGTCGGTGCCCCAGGCCGGCGCGATCCTCGTTTCGCTCGTGGGGACGGTGACCTCGGGCAGCGTGAAGTTCCTCGACCGCACTCAACCGCTGTACCCCGGTTCGCAAAGCATCTATGCGTTCGTCGGGGTGGCGCCCGACGACCCACCCGGGACGCACCAGTTGCGCGTGGAGTTCGAACTGCCGAACGGCACACGGGGCGTAGTGACCGAAACGATCGAGGTGTTCGCGCGCGAGTGGACGCTGGACGAGATCGAGATCCCGGAGGACCGTTCGGAGCTCCTGGAACCAGGCGTCGGGGAGCTGGAGAACCGGCTGCTCGACGAGGTGTATTCGACGCCAACGCGGGAGAAGCGGTGGGAACACCTCTGGCTGGTCCCGACTGAAGGCGCCATCACGACCCAGTTCGGCGAGCAGCGGGCCTACAACGGCGGACCACCTTCGGGCCATCACCTCGGTGTGGACATCGGCGCAGAAGAAGGTGCGCCGGTGGTTGCGACGAATAGCGGGCGCGTGGTGCTCGTCCGGGAGTTCGCGCTCCACGGGAACATCGTCGTGATCGACCACGGCGGCGGGGTGTTCTCGAGCTACTCCCACCTGAGCGGGTTCGCGGTAGCGGAGGGGCAGGACGTGGCCGCGGGCGACCTCATCGGGTACGTCGGGAACACCGGCCTTTCGACGGGCGCGCACCTGCACTGGGAGATCCGGGTAGGTGGTGTGCCGGTCGATGCGCTGCGCTTCACCGACGGTTCGAACGGGTTCTGACGCTCGTCGAGGTGAAATACGAGAGGCCCGGGACGTTTCCCGGGCCTCTGTCGCGTTCGAACCGAAGCGAGGTTACTCGATTTCGACCTCTGCGCCGGCTTCGGCGAGCTTGGCCTTGATGTTCTCGGCCTCTTCCTTGCTGGCGCCTTCCTTGATCTTGGTCGGCGCAGCTTCGACGAGGTCCTTGGCCTCCTTGAGGCCGAGGCCGCTGACGACTTCGCGGATGGCCTTAATCACGTTGATCTTGTTGTCGCCGAAGCTCTTCAGGATGACGTTGAACTCGGACTTGTCATCGGCGGCGGCGGGAGCGCCACCATCGCCTGCGGCAGCGGCGGCGCCCGGAGCGGCGCCAACCATCACCGGAGCCGCTGCGGTGATGCCGAACTCCTCTTCGATGGCCTTGTTGAGGTCGCGGAGTTCGAGGAGGGTCATGCCCTTGATGATTTCGAGTGCTTCTTCAACCTTCGACATTGTTCTTCCTCAGTGATCAGTGCTCGGTGCTTGGTGCTCGGTACGGCTAGGCGCCCTGTTCCTCGAGCTGCTTGGCGCGCGCTTCGACGAGGCCGGCGAAGTTGCGGATGCTCGCCTGCAGGAGCCCGGAGAGGTTGTACAGCGGGCCCTGGAGCTTGCCGACGACATCGGCCACGAGCTGGTTCTTGGAAGGCAGCTTGGCGATGCTTTCGACTTCGGCAGGGCTGAGCACGCGGCCTTCCATCCAGCCACCGTGGATTTCGAGGTCCAGGCGCGTATCGCGAAGGTGCTGGGTGAGCGCCTTCACGGGTGCAACGGGATCATCGAACCCGATGGCGATGGCCGTGGGGCCCTTGACGATCTGGGCGAGTTCCGGCCTGCCGGCCTGTTCGGCGGCCATGATGGCGAGCGTGTTCTTGACGACTTTCACTTCGGCGTTCGCCTCGCGCAGGGCGCGGCGAAGCTGCGTGATCTGGGCGACGGTAAGGCCACGATAGTCGGCGCTGATCGCGATCGAGGCCCGCTCGAAGCGGTCCTTGATGTCGGCCAGCATCTCGACTTTCCGCGGCGTCGGCATAGGCCTCCTCCGAACCTGGGCCGGACACCAAAAATCCCTGCGCCAAGGCAGGGACACAACGCGAAGGCACACTGTGCCTCGCGGTAGCACTGCCTCGGCAGGCGCCTTGCGGCATTATCCCTCCGCCCGACGGGGCGGATCACACAGGGACCTGCGGTCTCCGGCTATGGCGTTGTCTCGATGAGCGTACGACGGCGCGCGATTGCGTTCAATCGCGCCGGGCTGGAAGCTGCCTGTATCAGGCGCGGGTGAATTCGCGGGCGATTTCGCTCTCGACGCCGTAGGCGCGGGCGGCTTCTTCGCGGGTCATCAAGTAGTAGTCGGCGCGAAACGCGACGCAGACCCTGCCGCGGGAGTCGAGGATTTCGGCTGCGGCGACGAGGTCGATGCCGTGGCCACCTTCGATCCAGGCACGAACTTCATGCCGCTGGCCGAGGCGCACGGGCCGGGAGAACACGCTCTGGGCCCGGCGCATCACACCCCAGCGCCGGGCGATGGAGATGAGCGCCCAGGTCATGCCCTCATCGAGGAGGGCCATGCTCAGGCCGCCATGGGCGAACTCGGGTGCGCCGGAATGGAATGGCTGAGGGGTGAATTCAGCCACCACCTGCCGGGCCTCTTCGTCGAGGTAGAACGGGACCTGCAGCCCGTGGTCGTTGCCGGGTTCACAGACCCAACAGCTGCTCGGGAAGTCCCAATCCCGTTTGTCTAACAGACGTCTCGCCACTTCCGTTCCCCTTGGGCCGGTCTGGTGGCGAAGTGTACGCCGCTTCACACAGCGGGTCGTAGGCCAGAAGGCGGATCGTGGCCCCGGATAACTCCGACCATGGTCCTCCGTCTTTTGTCGGATGTCAGGGCGTAAGCGCGATCTTCAGTACGCCGCCGCGCCGTTCGCGGAAGAGGTCGTACCCGGCGGGCGTCTCGCCAATCTTCATGTGGTGCGTGATGAGCGGCCGGAGGTCGACACGGCCGCTGCGAATCAGCGCCATCAGATGCTCCATGCGGCTCGTACCAACGGGGCAGAGCGTGGTCACGATCTGCCGGTGGATGAACGTGCCGCTGGTCGGGAGCGAGAGCGTGGGGAACGCGCCGTACACACCGACGGAGCTCACGGTGCCGCCGAACCGGGTGACAGCGGCGCAGGCCTCGAACGTGGCCTGGTGGCCCAGCGCTTCCACCGCGACATCGACGCCGACGTTGTTCGTGAGCGCCATGATGCGTTCGACCGCCTCGGAGGGGTCGAGGACGATGTCGGCGCCCATGCGGCGGGCCATCTCCTGCCGCTCCGGGATCCCTTCGACGGCGATGATGAGCCCGGCGCCGAGCGTCCGGGCGCCGGCCGTCGCGCACAGGCCCACCGGCCCCTGGGCGAAGATGGCGATCGTGCCGCCGGGCTGCAGGTTGCCGCGCTCCACGGCGGCGAAGCCGGTCGACATGATGTCGGTCACAAAGAGGACCTGGTCGTCGTCGAGGTCATCGGGGACCTTCGCGAGCGAGGTCTGCGCGCCGTCGACGAGGAAGTATTCGCCCTGCGCGCCGAAGAGCAGGTTCGAGGGTGCGTTGTAGGTCTGGCAGACCTGCTGGTTACCCTCCTGGCAGCGTGCGCACACCCCACAGGAGACGAGGCAGCTCGTGACGACGCGGTCGCCGGGCTTGAACGCGGTGACCCCGGGGCCCACCGCCTCCACGACGCCAACGGCTTCGTGGCCCATGGGCGTCCCTTCGGGCACGGGCAGTTCATCGACGATGTGGATGTCGCTACCGCAGATGGTGCTCAGGGTGGTGCGAATGAGCGCCTGGTTCGGCCCCGGCTCGTCGGGGTAGGGGACCTGGGTCATGGCGACTTTGCGTTCGCCGGTCTTCACGCACGCCAGGGAGTTCGGCATCCTCGCTCTCCTTTCGGTGCGGCATTCTACCGATCAGTAGCCACGATGCGGCAAGTCAGGCGGCTTCGCTCCCGAAGCGTGGCTCCTGCGCACGGCGCAGCGGCTTTGCCTCCTCGGCTTCGCGCAGAACGTCGGTCGCGTACAGGTTCTCGAGGTCGTACTCGTGGATGCGGGCGCTCACGGGCACTTCGAACATGCGGTGGCCGTCGCTGACGGCGATGGTGCCCGGGACCCGGCGCAGGTAGATGAACGAATTGTCGTAGGTGCATTCGTTCAGCAGCACGCAGAAACGGGCGCCGCCCAGGTGGGCCACGAAATCGGACGTGCGCGTGAACCGCTTGAGGACCACGGCAAGGCCGTTGATTGCGCGGTCGGCGAACCCGTCGCCGCGACGGGCGCGAATCTCGTCGATGTTGTCGAGCGACAGGACGATGAGCACGAACGGCTTGCCGGAGGAGCGGGCGCGGGGCATCTCGCGCCGGAGTTCGGAGAGCAGGTAGTTGCGGTTCGGCAGGTTTTCCAGGTCGCTGAGGTAGGCGGACCCGTGGAGCCGTGCGGTGATTCGCGCCCAGCGCCGTTCGCCGAGCCAGCGCACCAGGAAGAGCTGTGCGTAGACGACGAGGAACAGCAGCGTGAACGCGACCGTCGCGATGATATTCAGCGTCTTCGGGTTCGCGAAGGTGAGAGCAACCTGGTAGGCGAGCACCATCCCCCAGAGCACGAGGGTGATGGTGCGCAGGATGAGCTTTCGGCGGGACAGGCCGCCGGTGACCTCATCGTCGGCGTTCATTGCGATCCTCCCACATGGGGATGTTCGGCAGGCCGGGCCGCGAACATCAGGCCACCCTGGCCGAACCCTCGAACCCGGCGAATTCGCGGTGGGCGTACCACTGCGGCGGGCGCGTCGAGACGTGCGTGAGGAACGCGCGGGCCTTCTCTTCCAGCGCGAGGACGCCGCCGGGGATGCGGCGCAGGGCCTCTTCGGCGCGCGGCGGGAGGGCCTCGCGCGGCCAGTATTCGTCGCGATCGGTCCAATCCCAGCCGGCGGCCATGCCCATTCGGTTCACGGCGAGGTTGGCGGCGTTCACCAGATCGGAGAGCGAGGCGAAACTGCCGGTGAGGCGGTCGTGGTGCTCACGAATGGCCGCGACGAGGGGCTGAGGGAACCGCCAGCGCTCGGCGAGCCGCCCGCCCACTTGCGAATGCGTGAAGCCGAACACGGCGCGCTCGGCTTCGAAGAAACGCATTTGGCGGGAGGCGACGAGGTCGACGACATCGGCGAACGCGGCTGGCTCGCAGAGGAGCATGGCCAGCTTCCCGACGTCGTGCAGGACGCCAGCGGTGAAGGCGTCCTCGGGCCGGGCGACCTTCGTGTCGCGCGCGAACGCTTCGGTGACAATCCCGACGGTCACGCTGTGAGCCCAGAACAGGTCCTGGTTGAAGCCGTCGAGTTCGAGCGAGCGGAAGGAGTCGATGATGCCCGAGGTGATGGCGACCGAGCGGACGGTTCGCATACCGAGCAGGACGACGGCTTCGCGCACCGTGCCGATGCGGCGGGGATAGCCGTAGTACGCGGA
Organism: uncultured Anaerolineaceae bacterium; assembly: GCA_964632355.1. GTDB lineage: Bacteria > Chloroflexota > Dehalococcoidia > Tepidiformales > Tepidiformaceae > JALOAP01. Next base: position 16,690 of record CAZWBW010000023.1, read on the forward strand.
GTTCGACAGCCGCAGGAGCCGCGCGGTGAGCGCCTGGTCAGAGCTCAGCACGGCGGCGAGGTCCATGGCGGCGGAGTGTTCGTCCTCGGCGATGGCGATGGCCTTCGCGGCCACGGACTTCAATGGCGGCAACTCCGCAGTGCGTTGGACGATGAGACGAAGGCGGCTGCGGGCGTTGGGGTCGGGGTGGTGAGTCATGCTGCGGACACCTCCTCCTCGTCCTGCGAAACCACCCGGTTCCGCCCCGCCCGCTTGGCCGCGAGGAGGCGGTCGTCGGCGATGCGAATGGCCGTGTGGAGGTCCGGCGCAGAATCCGGGACTGCGGAGACGCCTGCCGACACGGTGACGGCGATGCTGTCCCCCTCGGGCAGCGGGATGCGGGTCTGGGCGATGGCGAGCCGGACTCGTTCGGCAAACGAGCGGGCTGCCTCGAGCGAGGCCGCCGGGAGAAAGGCGATGAACTCTTCGCCGCCGAACCGTCCAAGGATGTCGCCCTTCCGGGCGGTCTGCCGGAGGACTGCGGCGAGGGCAGCGAGGACTTCGTCGCCGACGAGGTGGCCGTAGTTGTCGTTGACCCGTTTGAACCCGTCGAGGTCGAACAGCGCGACACCGAACGCCGCCTCCCCGCCGTCGGCCATCGCTTCCGCCGCTTCGATAGCGCTGCCCCGGTAGAGCATCCCGGTGAGCTGGTCGTGCTGGGCGACATGGTTCAGCGTCCGCACGAGTTCGTTCAGGCGCTGGTTGTTGTCGCGCAGCGCTTCTTCGATGGCGCGGACCTTGGTGTGGTCGCGAACGTACATCGCGAACCCGAGCTCGGCGCCGTAACGGTCGCAAAGCACCACCGCAGAGACGGCTGCCGCGAAGGCGCTCCCGCCCTCCCTGGCAGCCGTGATCTCCATATTGACCACGCGCCCTTCGGCCGCGAGCCGCTCGCGGAAGTGGTGGTAGCCGGCCCGGTCGCCGAACAGGCGGACGACGGGCCGGTTCAGCACGTCGATAGGCGCGAACCCGAAGATAGCCTCGCTCGCCCCCGCGTACAGGATGACGCGATCCGCCGGGTCGGCGACGACCACGCCATCCGGGCACGCGAACAGCAGGAGCTGCAGCGCATCGGAATCTGAGAGCAGCCCGACAAAGTCCATGCGGGGTTCCACACGTCCTCCCGACCGTCGTACAGGTTGGATATCGGCCGGCAGTGTGCGGAAATGAAGCGCCCACTAAGGGAATTGCCCGGATATGCCCGGGAGTTTTCGCCGCGCATGTTGATCGCGCCGCGAATTGTCCGATCGAACGCGGCGTGCCGACTAGTTCGCGAGAACGGCGTGCGCGAGGTCGCCCCAGGAGGACAGGACGGCGACGACGCGGGCGCGGCCGTTCGAAACGCGGGAGGCCTCGCGGGCGAGGAAGTCCTTGAGTTCGCGAATGAGTGTGGCGTCGTCGCGGTAGAGCTGCTCGGGCTCCCAGCGCTCGAACCGCAGGCGGCGTTCGCGCCCAGCGCCGTCTTCGAGCTGGAGCGCGAGGTCGAACGACGCGAATCCGTAGGGGCGGCGGCAGTTCGCGACGGTTTCGCGCAGCCAGCCGAGGATGCGCTCGGCGTCGGTTTCCGGGTCGCCGGAGAAGTGCCAGCCGTTCGTGTATCGGCCGAGGCCGGCGCGCTTCGCTGCGGAGAGGCGCCAGCGCCGCTTGTAGCCTTCGATCAATCGGAGCGGTGAGATGATCGATCCCCCAACGCAGGTGTCTGCGATGAAAATGCTACGCCGCTCAGATCGGGGGGCAAGCGAAAGTTATGTCCTTCTTGACCGCGCTTTACCCGGGCTACCTCAAGCGTCCCACTGGATCTCGGCGGGCAGGCCAAGAGACGCCGCGAACTCGCCCGCAGCAGCTTCGAACGCAGCGACGTCGGCGGCGGACGGGGGCTCGAAGAAGGCCGGGCGGATGGTGACCGCGCCGGGAGCGATCCGGCGCTGCCAGGCGCCGACAACGTGGCCGTCGCGGTCGACGATGGCGAAATCGAGCAGGTTTTCGCCCGCATAGGCCGGGTTCCGCGCCAGGTGGCGGCGGTTCGCAGCGGCGTACCCGACGGTGTACTCATCGAACGGCGCGAGGAGGTAGAGGTCCCGCGGTGAGTCGGGTGCGGGGGAATCGGCGAACAAGTAGCAGGGCTCCTCGCCGAGCCGGTCCTCCTCGAGGTTGTCGCGCGCCATCTCGATCCCGCGGCGGCAGTCGGTGAGCGTGAACCCGGACCACCACGCGAAGTCGCGAACGGTGGCGGGCCCGTGGGCGCGGAAGTAGCGGAGGGTGAGTTCGCGCAGCGCTTCGTCGCGGGTGAGCGGCGGTGCGGGCGGAACGCGCTCCTCGGCGAGGGCCCACGTGTGCTGGCGCCCCTGCCGCGGTCCGCTGCAGATGAAGCCTTCGAGTTCGGCGATCATCATCAGCCAGGGGAACCGTTGCGGGTCCTCCTCGAGCGACACGCCACCTTCGCGGAGGACGGCCTGCAGTTCGGGACGGGCCAGGGCGCGGCCGCCTTCGAGCGCCTTTGCGAGCGCCTTGCGGACAGCGGCCATCGTCTCTTCGTCGATTCCGAGCTGGCGCTGCCGGGGCAGGGTTGTGGCGATGACGCGCGGTCCGCTGAGCGCCATGAGCCAGCGAAAGTCCTCGCGCGCGACGAAGTGCCACGTTGGCCGGAGGACGTGGGTGCGGATGATGGATCCCTCGGCGAGGGCGTCGTCGATGCGCGAAGCGGTGCGGTCGGCTGTGCGCCAGCCGACCGCCCAGCGTGCGTCGTTGTATTCCTGCCCCTGGACCGCGCCGAACCAGCCGACGGCCTCAGCGGGGCTGCGAAGTTTCTCGCCGGCCAGCCGCTGGTTGCGGAGGCGCAGTTGCAGGGCATCGCGTAGTTCCACGCGCGCCACCGTACTGCGGCGCAGGCGTTGGAGCGAGGGGACCTAGCCTTCGGCCAGCGCGTACTCCAGCGCGTCGGCGAGCGCGAGCCAGGAGGCTTCGATGATGTCCGTCGAACTCCCGACGGTGGTCCAGTAGCGGTTGCCGTCGGTGCTTTCGATCAGTACCCGTACGCGCGCACCGGTGGCCGACTGGCTGTCGAGGATTCGCACCTTGTAGTCGACGAGCTTCACCTCATTGAGGTGCGGGAAGGCGTAGGTGAGGGCCTTGCGGGCGGCCTTGTCGAGCGCGTTCACGGGGCCGTTGCCTTCGGCAGCCGTGTGGTGCGTCTCGCCGCCGACGCGAAGCTTCACCATGGCCTCGGCGAGCATTTCGTTCAGCTCGGTGCGGTCGTGCGCGGCGCGGCGCCGTTCCACGATGACGAAGTCTTCGAGCTCGAAGGGCGGGCGGTAGCCGGGCAGCGAGCGCCGTACGAGGAGTTCGAAGCTGGCTTCGGCGCCTTCGTACTGGTAGCCCTGGCTCTCCTTCTCCTTGACGAGTTCGAGCAGCTTCTTGATCTCGTCCTGCGTGAAGGGGTAGTCGATGCCGCGCTCTTCGAGCTTCATGAGCAGGTTGCGCTGGCCCGAGAGTTCGCTCACCAGCACGCGACCGCTGTTGCCGACCAGCGCCGGGTCGATGTGCTGGTAGGCCATCTCGTCCTTCATGACGCCGGCGGCGTGGTAGCCGGCCTTGTGCGCAAAGGCGCTGGCGCCGACGTACGGAGCCTGCGGGTTCGGGACCATGTTGGCGAGTTCGCTCACGTAGTTCGCGACATCGGTCAGGCGGGCGAGTTGCTCGTCGCTCACGACGTCGATGCCCATCTTGAGCTTGAGGTTCGCGAGTACGGTGAGGAGGTCGGCGTTGCCGCAGCGCTCGCCGTAGCCGTTCACGCAGCCCTGCACCTGGTAGACGCCTGCCTGCACCGCCGCGAGCGAGTTCGCCACCGCGAGGCCCGCATCGTTATGGCAGTGGATGCCGAGCTTCACATCGTCGCCGAAGCGCTCCTTCACGGCTTCGATGGCACGAAGGAGCTGGAACGTGGTCATGCCGCCGTTCGTGTCGCAAAGGACGAGCACATCCGCGCCGGCGCGAGCGGCCGTCGCGAGGCACTGGAGCGAATAGTCCGGGTCGTCGAAGAAGCCATCGAAGAAGTGCTCGGCGTCGAAGAAGACGCTCTTGCCCATGCCCTTGAAGTAGCGAACCGTGTCGGAAATCATCGACAGGTTTTCCTCGGGCGTGGTCTCGAGGATCGAGCGGACCTGGTACATCGAAGCCTTGCCGACGAGCGTGACGCCGGGGGTTTCGGCGGCGACGAGGCTCTGGATGTTGGCGTCGGTCTCGCAGGTGAGGTTGGGCTTGCGGGTGCCGCCGAAGGCCGAGACCTTGGCGTTCTTGAGCTCAACCCCCCGCAGGCGCTGGAAGTACTCCGCGTCCTTCGGGTTCGAACCCGGGAAGCCACCCTCGATCCATTCGATGCCGAGCTCGTCGAGCTTGCGGGTAATGCGGATCTTGTCCTCGACGGAGAAGGAAATGCCTTCCATCTGGGAGCCGTCGCGGAGGGTAGTGTCGTAGAGCTGAACGCGGTCAGTGGCCATGGCGCGGTACACCTTTCTCGTATCGAAGATGGAACGGGAAGTTGAGAAGCGAACAAGGGGGGAGAAAGGCCGCGTTAAATCGCAGCCCCGCGGGATTGCCGCGGGGGATGTATCACCACCAGAGGAGTGCCCATTGGAGCCATAGGAGTCGAAGTGTAGCACCGAATGTCGTTACGTTCAGATCTTCGGCGGTCAAGACGGGTGGCTTCGCACAGCGCGGGAAAAGTGGCCGTAGCAGGCGCACCGGCATCCTGGCATCCTCGTCGGGATACCGGGCGGAGGAACGGAACCATGACAGACCGCGCGGGCGACATGCAGGCCGCGATGCGAGGCTTCTTCGGCGAACTCCTCGGCATCACCATCCTCTCGGCGACGCCCGACCGGGTTGTCGGCGAACTCCTCGTGCGCGACGACCTGTGCACGATCCCGGGCGTGATGCACGGCGGGGCGGTGATGGCACTCGCCGACCAGCTTGGCGCGATGGGCACGGTGCTCAACCTGGATGTCGCAAAGGGCTACGGGACAACAACCATCGAATCGAAAACGAACTTCCTCTCGGCGGGGCGGGCCGGGACAAAGGTGACCGCCGAGTGCGTGCCGCTGCACCGGGGCGGACGGCTGATGACGTGGCAGACAACTGTCCGCGGGGAGGACGGGAAGGTGGTTAGCATCACGACGCAGACGCAGATGGTGCTCGAACCGCGCAGGAGCGAGAAGGAACAGATCGCCGCGTTGCTCGAAGGGAAGAGCCCCGGGGAGCGCGAGGCGCTGCTCCGCGAGGCGCTCGGGGAGTAGCGGCCAGCCCGCGGCGGGGCGCCCGGCTACACTCGATCACATGGTGCAGCTTTCTGCGCGGATGGCGGAGAACTGGTCGAGTGCGGCAGGTGCGCTCCAGGGTATCCTCGCGTTCCTCGATGCGGAGCTGCCGCGCCATGCGGTGATGGGCCTGACGGGGCACGCGTGGCACTTCTGCCTCGGCTCGCGGGAGGGCGTAGTGGCGCTACCCTCGGGTCCCACGGACTTCGACCGGCCCGCGATGTGGGAGCGGTACAGCCGCACGGGCTGGCGCTGGGAGCGGTACACGGCGGCAGTTCCTTCCGGCGAGGCCGGTGCCCCTGCTCGCGAGGCGGCGGTGGAGTGGGCGATCGAACGGCTGGACGCCGGGAAACCGCTCATCGGATGGGACTTCCATCTGCACGAATACGGCGTGGTCTACGGCTACGACCGCGAGCGGCAGGGCTTCCTCGTCGACGACCCGCTGACCGGCGAACTGGGCGACTACGCGCCGTGGGAGGACTGGCCGCCGCTGGGCGAAATCGAACTGCTCGCCCCACTCGCGCCGACGGAGCCCGACCCCATCGAGGCGGTCGCGGGAGCGCTGCAGACCGCGCTTGACTGCTTCGCGGGAAAGGACGGGCCGGACGACGGCCAGCCACGCGGAACGGACGGCATCACGGCGTGGGCCGACGCATTCGAAAGCGACATCGAAGTGGACCGGGCGGGCAACGCGTACACGCTGGCGGTGCTCCAGACGGCGCGGCTCGATGGGGCGGCGTTCGTGGCCGATGTGGTGGCGGCGCTGCCCGACCTCGAACCGGCGCTGAGCCCCGCACACCGCGCCCTTCGCGAACAAACGAAAACCCTCGCGCCGCTCATCACGCTCTTCCCGTTCCCGACGGGCGGGCATGGGAACGTCTCGAACCCGGGGCTGCGCCGGGCCGCCGCGATGGCGCTCCGCCGTGCCGCCCAGTACGAACGGGAGGTCGCGGCCGCGTTCGAAGAGGCACTCACGCTGTTCGAGTAACGCGGTTGCATCGCGCCTGACCTCGATAGCGTCCATACTGGGGCGCAACACTGCGCGACCTCGCGCAACCCACATCCAGGCGAGGACAGTAATGCCGCGACATCCGAACGAGGCCCTGTTCGAGGGCGAAAAGCCATTTCCCATCATCCCCACGTGCGAGCACTTTGCCGGCACCGAGGAGCGCATCGCCAAGGCGTTCGAACTGCAGGCGAAGATGGGCGGTGTCTTCGACATCACCATGGACTGTGAGGACGGTGCGCCCACCGGCCGCGAGAAAGAGCACGCCGAAATGGTCGTGCGGATGCAGAACAGCGACCTGAACAAGTTCAACATGGCCGGTGTTCGCATCCACGACTATACGAACGAACACTGGCGCCAGGACGTCGACATCATCGTGCCGGGCGCGGGCGAGCGGATCGCCTACATCACCATCCCGAAGACGGTGAAGGCGACCCTGCTTGCGGAGATGATCGAGTACATCCGCGAGACGGCGGCGAAGGCCGGCATCAAGCGCGAAATTCCCATCCACGCACTCATCGAGACGCACGGTGCGCTGCGCGAGGTCTGGCAGATCGCCGAACTGCCGAACATCCAGGTGCTCGACTTCGGGCTGATGGACTTCGTGAGCGCGCACCACGGGGCGATTACGTCGGACAACATGCGGTCGCCCGGGCAGTTCGACCATGCGCTCATCCGCCGGGCAAAGACCGAAGTGGTCGCGGCGGCGCTGGCGAACGGCATTGTGCCGGCGCACAACGTGACGCTCGAACTGAAGGACCAGGACGTCATCTTTGCCGACGCGAACCGGGCGCGGCAGGAGTTCGGCTTCCTGCGGATGTGGTCGATTTACCCGGCGCAGATCGAGCCCATCACCCGGGCGATGTCGCCGGCGGCGCCGGAGGTCGAGGAGGCCGAGGCCATCCTGCTGAAGGCGTACGAGGCGGACTGGGGCCCGATCCAGCACGACGGCAACCTGCACGACCGCGCGACCTACCGGTACTACTGGGAGCAGCTCCAGCGTGCACACGTGATGAACCTCCCGATCTCCGAGGAGGCGCGGAAGACGTTCTTCTCGTAGCGCACAGCTATCCGTACGTACTCCGAGGCCCCCTTCACCGCGAAGGGGGCTTTCGTTTGCCCTCGAGCACGGCCGCGAGAGTGTGAAGCAGTTCGTTTCGCCGGCGTGAAGTGTTTCGTAGCCTCGAACCGCGCAGCTACTCGACGGAGGGATAGCAATGGATGTGCTCCAGCAGGTCGTCCTCTGGCTCTTCGTTGTGTTTCTCGGCGTCGCGTTCGGCGCGGGCGTTTACGAAAGCCGCATCCAGGTCCCGCAATGGCGCACCAGCCCACCGGGTCAGTGGGCCGACACGGGCCGGCGCTTCTGGGCGTTCGTCACCACGGGGCCGCTGACGCTGCTCACGCTGGCGAGCCTTGGGCTGGTATGGGGTGCCGGCGGCGCGGCACGCGACTGGTGGCTGCTCGCCATCAGCCTGACGGTGGTGGAGCGAATCGCCACCTTCGCCTACTTCATCCCGACGATGGTGCGGCTCCAGGCGGCCGGTGCGGGCGCGCAGGTGCAGCAGACGCTCGGGAGCTGGGCCACCGCGAACTACGTGCGGCACGCGCTGAACCTCGCCGCGTGGCTCTGCGCGCTGCAGGCGCTGCGGGCGTTCGAATAGCCACGCGGCGAACACCGACCCGGCCCGGGCACCGGCCCTGCGGTACACTGCCCGCGTGACCGACATCGACTGGGTAGGGCGAGCGCGCGAACTGGCGAAGCGCTTCGCGGAGCGCGCCGCGAAACACGACCGGGACGGCAGTTTCCCGTTCGAAAACTTCGAAGACCTGCACAAAGCGGGGATCCTCGGCCTCACCGTGCCGAAGCGGTTCGGCGGGGCCGAGGCCTCGCTCACGACGTTCCTTCGCGTGCAGGAGACGCTCGCGGCAGGCGATGGCTCGACCGCGCTGGCGCTGAACATGCACCTGATTCGCTTCGGACCGGAGCGCGAAACGCCGACCTACCCCGAAGAGTGGTTCGAGCGCATGTGCCGCGGCGCAGTCGAACACGGGTGGCTCGCGAACACGGCCGCCACCGAAGAGGGCCTCGGGAGCCCGGCTGGCGGCGGCGTCCCCGATACCACGGCCGTCCGCGTTGAAGGCGGCTGGCTGCTGAACGGGCGGAAGACGTTCACGACGATGGCGCCAGCGCTCCGCTTCTTCATCGTGATGGCGAAGATCCCGGGGCCCGAAGGCGAGCCACCGGCGCTGGCGAACTTCGTGGTGTACCGCGAGGACCCCGGCGTTCGGATCGACGAGACGTGGGACAGCCTCGGGATGCGCGCGACCGGGAGCCACGACCTGGTGCTCGAAAACGTACGGTTGCCCGCGGACCGCTTCCTGAACCAGCGCAAGGCCGGCGGGCCGGATGCCCGGGGCGCGCCGGGATTCGTCTGGTTCGCCCTCGGCGTGGCAGCGACGACCATTGGCGTTGCGCAGGCGGCCCGGGACTACGCGGTGGCGTTCGCGCGGGAGCGCCCGCCGAACGACCAGCGCACGATCAAAGACTTCCCGGGGGTGCGAACGCGGATCGCCCGCATCGACCTGCTCCTGCAGCGCAGCCGGGCGATGGTCTACGACGCCGCGGCGGCCTGGGAGACGAAAACCACCGACGGGATGGCGCCGATGAGCCGCGTCGCCGCAGCCAAGATCGACACGCTGAACAACTGCATCGAGGCGGTAGACCTGGCGATGCGCGTGGTCGGCGGGGTGAGCCTGCAGAAGCAGCGGCCCATCGAGCGGTACTACCGGGATGTCCGCGCCGCGCTGCACAATCCGCCGCTGGAGGACCGTGCGCTCGAGATGCTGGCACGGGCAGCGCTCGACGAACCACCCGAACCGCCCAAAGGCGTGGAATAGGTCAGTTTCGGTCGTTAGAAAAGCGGAACAGCAACACGCAGGCGTGTAACGAGGGTGCCGGGTGACCACGGCTACGCTGGGGCCAGCACTCTGCCGGGAGCACCCCCACCATGCACCCGCTCGTGATTGCGGCACTGCTTCAACTGTTCATCGCAGCGATGCTGGTGAGCCAGGGAGGGCGTCGCTTCTGGATGGGCACGTATGTGCCGATGGGCGTCGCTCTTATGGGCATCACGTTCGCCGCCCTGGCGCTAGCGATGCCCACCTAGCACCCCATCGGGAATAACCCGGATCGGCGCTTACCCAACTGCAATCTCACCCGGGCGGGGAATTATGCGGCGACGCTATCCAGGCTGCGAGCATCCCTCGTATGCCTTTTGACTCCAAAGCACCGCGGGTCCGCAGGGACAGGCTGACGGTCGTGTGTGCGTGGTGCGACGCTGTGCTCGCGGAGGGCGGACCCGACGTGTCACACGGGCTGTGCGACCAGTGCGCGAGCGACGTGGCGAAGCGCGTTCGCGAGCAGCGCCCGCTGGCGTCCTAGAGCTGGTTCGCGAGGAGCAGCACCAGCGCGCCGGCCGCTCCCACTCCCGCCGACCAGAGCACGACCTTCGTGAGGTTGACGCGCCCCCCGATACCCCGGAAGGCCTCCATGTCGACGATGTACTGGTCCTGGCCCTGCTCGCGCAGGATCCGCCTTGCCTCCCGGGCCTGGGGCGGCGGCACGTAGATGGTGGCGGTGTAGAACGAGTTGCCGTAGCCCCCCGGCTCACCAACGCGCTTCAGGGTGGCGGCGATGCCCTCGCGGCGCAGCAGCCCAACGATGGCGGTGGCGTTGACGTTCCCGGACGCCTGCCACACCGGCTCGGTTGCGGCCGGGGGAATGTTCGAAGCACGCCGTATCATCCGCCCTCCTACAGGCTGGGCTGGTTCGGTGCGCCGCCACCAACGGCCGGGCCGTGCACCAGCCGGGCGGGGAGCTGGCGGCGCGAAGCATCGATCAGGCTGTCACCGGGATATCGAGCGCGTGCTTGCGCACTTCCTCCATAACGCGACGGCCAACCTCTTCGTTCGGTTCGACGACCGGGAGCCGGGGGGCGCCGATTTCGTAGCCGAGCTGGCGGAGGATGTAGCGGATGGTGCTCGGGCTGCCGTTCATGAAGCAGGCTTCGGTGAGCGGCACCAGCCGGCGGTGAATCGCCGCGGCCTCGGGGAATTGGCCCGCGAGCACGTGGTCCAGGATGCGGCGGTGCTGCCCGGCGACGATGTGGCCCGTGACGCTGATCGCCCCGTAGCCGCCGATGCAATAGAGCGGGAAGTTGTCGTCGTCGTTGCCGCTCCAGATCTTGAAGTGCGGGGCCTGTTCGATGAGCCGGGCCGCGGACGCGAGGTCGCCGTTCGCTTCCTTGTTGCCGACGATGTTCGGGATCTCGGCGCAGCGGAGCAGCGTCTCGAGGCTGACGTTGACCCCCACGCGGGTCGGCACGTTGTAGACGATCACCGGGAGGCTGGTGCTCTCGGCGATGGCGCGGAAGTGCTGGAAGATGCCCTCCTGCGAGGGGCGCAGGTAATAGGGCGCGACCGCGAGAATGCCATCGACCCCGGCCTTTTCGGCCAGCTTCGCCAGGTGGACGGAGTGGCGGGTGTCGTTGGTGCCTGCGCCCGCGATGATGGTCGCGTCGGGGAGTTCTTCCTTCACCTCAGCCCAGAGCCGGTACTTCTCGTCGTCGGTCAGGAGGGGTGCTTCGCCGGTCGTCCCTGCGAGCACGACGCCATCGTTGCCGGCGGCGACGAGCGCCTTCGCGAGTCGCCGGGCGTGGGCGTAATCGACCTCGCCCTCGGGGGTATAGGGGGTGACCATCGCAGTGAGAAGTCGGCCGAGCTCGGGCATGGCAGGTGCTCCGCGAAAGGGTGTCAGCCATTGTAACGGGTGACCGGTTAGAGATAGCGAAGGCGCCGCTTCAGGCGGAGGCGCCGGCCGTCGCGGCAAGCGAAAGGCGGTACACGGGGCGAGGATCTCCGCCGAGCCGCCGCTTGTAGTCCTCTTCGCCGCGCAGGAAGTCGAAGCGCGTGAGGCCCTCGTCGATGGCGTGGCGGATAGCCAGCGCCTTTGAGAGCAGACCCACTGCGAGCCCCGCGTAGGAAGGGTCGTAGCCGCTGTTGTACAGGTAGAAGGCGTCCGCCGCCTGGAAGCCGAGCACCATGGCCGTGAGCGCACCGTCGAGTTCGAGACGCCCGATGCGCGCGAGCCCGAGGGCGCCGAACTCAGCGGCGAGGTCGCGGAAGAAGGCCTCCATCGCGGGCGTGAGGAACGCGTCCTTGTCGGCGCGGCTGGCCCGCATGAGGGCGAACAGCGCATCGATGTGTGCGGTAACGCCGGTGCCGGCTACTGCCTCGTACCGCACTTCGCCGGCGCCTTCGAGCTTTCGGAGCTTGCGGCGCAGTTCGTGCCTGTCGTGCTTCGAAAGCGAGGCGACGAAGGTCTCCCAGTCGCCGGGCAAATCGAGCACGGGCGCGACCGCCTCCTGCTCCTCGCTGAGCGTCCAGCCAGCAACTTCGGCGGCAGCGGCGAGGGCGGCGCGAAGCGGCGACGCGCCCGGGATGCCCCAGAGTTGGGCACTCAGGTTCCCGCGAGCGCGGAGCCATTCGAGCAGCGCCCACGCGATGGCCTCTTCGTACCCGGGGACGGCCAGCGGTGCGCCGTAATCGCAGACGTTGTGGTCGCCGAGCGTACGAGCAGCGTCGCCGGCAACGTCGAGGGCCCAGGCACCGACGAGTTCGCCACGGTTGCGAAAAGAGAGGAAGACCGGGTTGGCGTCCTGTCCGAAGTGCCGCAGCCAGGTCGCGTGCCAGCGCGGGTGGGCGAAGGGCAGGGCGCCCGGGAGACGCTGATGGAGGCCGGCCCACTCGGGTTCGAGCGCTTCGAACGCGTCGGAGGTAACGAGCAGCGGTGCGACCGTCGTTTGCAGGTCGCCTTCGGAGTCAGCCATACGCACACCCCGGATCTCCGTCGCGGGCAGCGCCGCGCTGGACGTGATCCTAGCCGCTTCTGCGCGGCGCCGCTGCCACTGTGCGACGAGCTCGCCGCTCGCTAGTCGAACTCGTAGGTGACGCCGCCCAGCGCCGGCCACGGCGGACGGACGCGGAGCTCAAGCGGCTGCGCGCGTTCCGGGATGGAGAAGACGAGTTGCACCACTGTCTCCCGGTTCCCTTCGATGTCGGCGGGAGCGATGGCGCCATCGATCACAACCAGGACCGGTTCAATCCACCGGGCGTCGCTGCGGGGCGGGCGGATGCGGAGCCGCGAGTCCGATGGCTCGAAGGGCCGGTCGCTGCTGGTGCCGTTGTACATGACGAGTTCGAACACGACCGTGCGCGTCCCGGGCGACGACAGGAGCGGCAGGAGGTCGTCGGCGGGGTCGGTGGCGCCCACCAGCTGGACCGAGAACGTGGGGTCGCTGCGGCGACCGGTGAAGAACCGCTCGGAGGATTCGCCCTCGAGCAGCCCTTCGTAGCTGACCTGTGTGCGTTCGCCGCCGCTTTCGAGCACGGCCACCGTGCCGATGCCAGCGGTGCAGGCCCCGACGAACAGTACGCCGAGGATCGCCGAGGCAAGGACAGCGCCTCGTGCGGCCGGACCGGCGTCGGGGCTGAGCGCGAACGGCGGGAAGCGGTCGTTGAACGAGGCGTAGTAGCCGACGATTCGGAAATACCAGCGGAGCACGCCGGTGGAGAATCCGAACAACCCGCGCGGATAGCGCCCCGTGACCAGGATCGCGAACCAGGCGATCACGGTGACGGCGAACAGCGCGATCCCGAGGAACGTCAGCACCACGAGGTGTGGGATGAGCAGGATCGTCTTCCAGACGGCGACCCGCCAGCGGCTCAGCTGACCCTGCGGTGGTTCGTCGTATTCGAGGACAACAGGACCATCGGCGCTGAACGACGGGTAACGGTCGGTGAGCAACAGGCTATAGGCGGAGACGCGGGCGTTGAACCCGAGGGCGCCGGTCATCGCGGTGAACAGCCAGCCGGGGTACCGGCGGCGCAGGAAGACCGCGATCCAGCCCATGAGGATGCCGAACTGAAGCAGGTAGTTCGCCAGGCCGAGGTAGATGGCCGCGGGGATGACCAGCAAACCGCGCAGGAGCGTCTTCCAGCGACTCAGCCGCTCGGGGTAGGCGACATCGAACCGCATAGGGTAGGTGTCGCCGTTGCGCGGAGCGCGCCACTGGGGTGGCACCGGAGGCGCCGGGGGAAGCCCCGTTCCGCTGTCGCCCGGGCCCGTGTCAGCAGAGGGCGGCGGTGGTGGCGGTGGCGTGGTACCGCCAGCGGGCTCACGATCCCCGGCCGACGCGCGACCTGCGGAAACGTTCGGCTTCCACGTCAGGCCGGAGGGCATCGGTGGTGGCCCGGGCGGGCCTCCCGGCTGTTCCGGCCCGGTTCGTTCTTCGTCGTCCTGCGTCATACCAGCTAGCTTATTGTGCGCACGCTGTTACGGCGCGACCACGGAAGAACCGCAACGGATTCGAGAGCCGCTAGTCCAGGCTGAACGGCGGGTACTCGTCGACCACCAGGTAGGTGTAGGCGTTCACGCGCGCCCACCAGCGGACGACACCGGCGAGGAAGTTGTGGAGCCCCACCGGCACGGAGCCGGTGAACAGCGCCACGATCCACGCGATGAACGCAACGACGTACGCCACGAAGCCCAGCACCGCGATGATGATCAGATGCGGGATGGCGAGGATGAGGCGGAAGAACGCGGTGAGGCGGTTTCGGCCTTCGACCTCTTCCTGGACCTGGACACGAATCGGGTATTGGTCGTCGGGTTCGAGCGCGAACGGCGGGTACTTGTCCGTGAGGAGGCCGAGGTAGCCATACGCGCGAGCCGTCCAGCGAACGTACCCGGCGTGGAACCGCACCAGGCCAGCGGGACACCTGCCGGTAATGATGATGATCAACCAGGCAATCAGCCCGGTCACGCCAACGACGTACTGCAGCGCCTGGACGATGATGGCGTGCGGGATGACGTAGAAGATGCGGAGCAAGACGCTCAGCCGGTTCTGCTCCGCTGGCGGATCGACCTGGACCTCGACGGGGTAACCCCCGCCAGCCATGGCGAAATCGGCGGATGTGGTCGTCATCGCTGTCCCCCTGGGCCGGTCTTCCCTCCGCACCCAGCCGGGAGTGTATACCAAGACGCAAGGCGCATTGCGAATGGCAACAAAACTAGGCGTTATACCCGAGAGGGATGGCTAGGCGACGGTGGCGACGGCCTGTTCGATGAGCGAAAGCCAGATGCGGTTGCCGTCGGTGCCGCCGACGAGTTCTTCGCCGGCGCGTTCGGGGTGCGGCATCATGCCGAGCACGTTGCCCCGTTCGTTCACGATGCCAGCGATGTTGTTGATGCTGCCGTTCGGATTGGCCTCGGGGGTGACGTTCCCGGCCGCATCGCAGTAGCGGAAAATGACGCGGCCGGCGTCTTCGAGCCGCTCGATGGTCTGCTGGTCTGCGAAATAGTTGCCTTCCCCGTGGCTGATGGGGATGTGCAGCACTTCGCCCTCGCGGATGCCCGCCGCCCAAGGCGTATCGCCCCCTTCGCGGCGCAGGTAGGTCCATTCGCAGCGGAACTGGAGGCTTTGGTTGCGAATGAGGACGCCCGGGAGCAGCTGGCTTTCGCAGAGGACCTGGAAGCCGTTGCAGATACCGATCACGGGCCGGCCT
>CAZWBW010000024.1:0-4221 GCA_964632355.1 uncultured Anaerolineaceae bacterium
GCCGGCCCGAACGAGGGAGCGCAGGTGCCCGCCGGGGAAGTGGAACGAATCGCTGAGGGCGGGGGGCCGGAACAGCGGGCCGCCCTGGAAGACGGGCAGGTCACCAACAGCGAGTACGTCAACGCGGTCTACGCCACGGTCGCCTGCATCCGCGCAGCCGGCATCCCGGTGAGCGACCCGTCCTGGTCGGGTGGCCGACTCGAGTACACGGGCGGACCCTTCCCGACGTATGAGGAGTTGCAGGCCGCGAAGCCCACGATGCAGGCCTGCTACGAGCAGCACCTCCGGGGCCTGGACGTCGTGCAGGCGCGGTAACGGCCGTCGGCGACGGGTTCGAATTCGAAGGGCCGCCCACAACGGGTGGCCCTTGACGTGGCGCAGACTGGAGCGAGCGGAGAGCGGTTCGAAGATTTCGTTCCATGCTCAGCGGCCGGGTATGGGGCGATCGGCCTGGAGGACGCGCACCAGACTCGGCGGCCGAGCGTCGTGCAGCGATGCACGATGTCGATGTGGCGGGTTCCAGGCCGCGTGGATAGAATCCGCGCACCCGAGACGGAGGGTGCAATGAGCAGTCACGCCGCACGCGACATCTACTTCGAGGCAAACGGCCTCCGGCATCACCTGATTGGCCGTGGGACACCGGGAAGGCCCGTGGTCATGATGATTCACGGGCTCACGCAGCAGGCGCACGTGTTCGACGCCGTGGCGTCGAAGCTGGCCGAGGAGTATCACGTGTACTGCCTC
This sequence comes from uncultured Anaerolineaceae bacterium, assembly GCA_964632355.1. Classification (GTDB taxonomy): domain Bacteria; phylum Chloroflexota; class Dehalococcoidia; order Tepidiformales; family Tepidiformaceae; genus JALOAP01. The sequence goes on from CAZWBW010000024.1 coordinate 745, forward strand.
GATGTGCGCGGCCGGGGCGAAACCGAATGGGGCCCGCCCGACGGCTACCACATCGACAACTACGTCGCCGACCTCGAAGCCGTGCGGGAGGCGCTCGAGGTCGAGCGGATGGCGCTGGTGGGCACCTCGATGGGCGGGCTCATCAGCATGCAGTACGCGGCGCGGTACCCCCAGCACGTGACGAAGGTGGTGCTCAACGACATCGGGCCGGAGATCGATCCGGCGGGGCTGCAGCGCATCCTCCAGACCACCGCCAGCGCGCCCGAAGGGTTCACCGACCTGAAGGCTGTCGCGAAGTACTACCGGGAGGAGAACCCGGCCGTGCTGGCGCGCCGTAGCGACGACGAGGTGCTCGAATACGCGCGCTGGCACGTGCGGCGCAGCGACAGCGGGATTTATGTCTGGAAGCTCGACCCGGCGGTGCGGCGTCCGCCTGCGCCACCGCCGCCACCGTCCGTCGAGCCATGGGAGGCGTTCCGGTCGATTCGCTGCCCCGTCCTCATCGTGCGTGGCGCAGAAAGTGACATCCTTTCGGAGGTCATTGCGGCGCGGATGTGCGAGGCGAAGCCGGACAGCGAACTCGTCGTGATCCCGGGGGTGGGGCACGCGCCCAGCCTCGCGGAACCGGAGTCGCTGGAGGCGCTGACACGGTTCCTTGCCGACTGACCGGCGTCGGAGGCGGGGCGGCGGCGAATCCGGCACAATGGGACGTGCGCCACCATGACCGTACGTATTGCCCAGGTTTCCGCGCACACCAGTCCCCTTGCGCCGCTTGGCGGCCGCGCAGCCGGGGGGATGAACGTCTACGTGCTCGAACTTTCGCGTGAACTGGCGCGGCTCGGGTACGAGGTGGACATGTTCACCCGGCTCGAAGGTGACTTTCCGCAGATCGAGCAGGTAGCGCCGAACCTTCGACTGGTGCGCATCGAAGCCGGGCCCCGGGAACCAATCGCGAAGGAAGAGATCGTCGCGCACCTGCCGGCCTTCGCCGAGGGCGTGCGGCGGTTCGCGGAAGCCCAGCCCGGCGGGTATCAGATCGTCCACAGCCATTACTGGCAGAGCGCACGGGCCGGCATGGCCGTCGCGCGGGCGCTCGACGTGCCGCATGTGGTGATGTTTCACACGCTCGGCGAGGTGAAGAACCGCGCCCGCATCAGCGAGCAAGAACCGAAACGCCGCATCCGCAGCGAACGAACGATTGCGCGGCGGGCGACCGCTATCGTTACGGCATCGCCGCACGAACGCGAGCTGCTCGAACGGTACTATGGCGCCGACCCCTCGCGGATGGAGACGATCCCGTGCGGCGTGGACCTCGACCTCTTCCGCCCGCTCGATCGAGCGGAGAGCCGCCGGGAGCTCGGTCTGCCGCTCGAAGCGCCGGTACTGCTCTGGGTCGGCCGGCTCGAAAAGTTGAAAGGTGTCGACATCCTCGTTGACGCGGTCGCGCAGCTCGAATCACCGGACGCGATCCTCCTGGTGGTGGGCGGCGACGAACACGCGGAGGGGCTGAAGGCCGAGCTCCGGGCACAGGCGGAGCGCGCCGGGCTCGCGGAACGGCTTCGCTTTGAAGGCGCCGTGGACCACGACCGGCTGCCCGTCTACTACAACGCGGCCGACGTGTGCGTGGTGCCCAGTTACTACGAGAGCTTCGGGCTTGTCGCGGTGGAGGCGATGGCCTGCGGGACACCGGTGGTGGCGTCGCGAGTAGGCGGGCTGGTCTCGACCGTGGTCGACGGCGTCACCGGCTACCTCATCCCGTGGCGGTGCCCCGAGCCCTTCGCCGAGAAACTCCAGGTGCTGCTCGAAAACCCGGAGCTCCGGGCCAACTTCAGCCGTGCCGCGCGCCACTCGGTCGAACGGTTCCGGTGGAAGACGGTGGCCTTGCGGGTGGCCGACCTGTACGACCAGGTTCGCGCCGAGCACCAGCGGCGGCCCGGTCACGAGACGTTGCCGCGCTTCGCCAAAGAGGCGTGGGAAGCTGCAGTAGTGGCCCAATAGTCCCTAGGCGCGCCTTACGGGCGCCAATATTGTTGCGCCCACAACGGTATGCGAACCAGATCACGGATGCCGCCCCCGGCACTCCGTAGGCTTACCGTGAACGGGCGACCGGTACGCCGTCGCCCGCGCGAGGGGGTAATCGATGTTCGACGCAATTGTGGTGGGAGCGCGCGCCGCCGGAGCGCCGCTCGCAATGAATCTCGCGCGAGGGGGACGGCGCGTCCTTGCCGTCGACCGGGCAGCACTGCCGGGCCCACCGCGGCCTGCGGAAGCGCTCACGGGCCGGGCGGTATTCCGGCTCGAACGGTGGGGGTTGCTGGAAGCGCTCAAGGCGACGAACGTCCCGCCGATGCGGCGAATCACGATGACGTGCGGCGAGGGGGCGATCGATCTCCCATTCCGCGATGACCTCCCGGGGTACTGCCCGCGGCGGGACATCCTCGACGGGATTCTGCTGGAAGCGGCCCGTGAGGCCGGCGTCGAGGTTCGCGAAGGCGTGAACATCACCGGCGTGCTGCGCGACGCAAAGGGCCGCGTCACCGGCATCGAAGGGGCCGGGCCTGACGGCGATCCGGTCCGTGAGGAGGCCGCCATCGTGATCGGCGCCGACGGCAGGCGGTCGATCATCGCCGACGCGGTTCGCGCGAGGACATACAGCGAACGGCCCGGCCGGACCTGCTGTTTCTTCAGCACGTGGAGCCATGTTGCGGTCGAAGGTATCGAAGCCTACTTCCTCCGCGGCTGCGCCATCATCGTCTACCCCACGAACGACGGACGGACCTCGCTGGGCGCGCTGTTTCCGATCGGCGAGTACGAACAGATCAAGTCGCGCATCGACGAGGTGCTACAGGAGAAGCTCGCCGGGGTGCCGGGGCTCGCGCTTCGGCTGAAGGCCGGGGTTCACGATGGCACCTGGTGGGGATACCGCTGGCCGGGTTCGTATTACCGCGACATCCACGGGCCGGGCTGGATCCTGGCGGGGGACGCAGCCTACCTGAAGGAGCCGATCCTTGGGCAGGGCGTGAACGACGCCTTCCGGGACGCCGACCAGGTCGCACGCGCCATCGAGGAAAACGACACCGACGACGGGCTCGCCGCGGCGCTGCGCGACTACCAGGAGCACCGGGACCGCATTACCGCCGGGATCTACGACGCAAGCTACGAGTTCGCCGGGTTGGACGTGACGCCGCGGATGCTCGGCTCCCTCGCGAGCTACGTCGATACGACGCTCCGGTAACGGCTACTTCCGGTTGTGGCGGGACGCGGCCGCTTCGACGCCTTCGGTAACGATGGTCTCGACAGCGTCGGCGGCGAGGCGCGCCGTCTCTTCGAGCAGACGCTTTTCCTCCCCTGTTGGGTTCGAAAGCACATAGCCCGCGACCGCCTCGGGGTCCCAGGTGGGTTCGCCGTTCCGTTGCGGGCGGCCAATGCCGATACGGATGCGGACGAAATCGGCACCGACAGCCGCGACGACGCTCT
>CAZWBW010000024.1:4231-31501 GCA_964632355.1 uncultured Anaerolineaceae bacterium
CTCTTCATGCCGTTATGGCCGCCGTGACCGCCGCCGAGCCGAATACGAAGCGCGCCCGGGTTCAGGTCGAGTTCGTCGTAGATGACGATGGTGTGCGCGAGGTCGCAGCCAGTCCACTGCAGCGCCTGGGCGACCGCCTTGCCGCTCAGGTTCATGTAGGTCTTCGGCTTGACGAGGGCCACTTTCACGCCGGCGAGGTGCCCAACGCCGATTTGCATCGTGCTGCCCTGTGTCTTGGGCCGAGTGCCCATCCGGCGCGCAAGTTCGTTCACAGCCCAGAAGCCGACGTTGTGGCGATGGCGCGCGTACTCCTCGCCAGGATTGCCAAGCCCCACGACAAGCCAGTCGGCCGCGAAACGTGGGCCACCACCGAAGATCTTGCGAAAGACCATGCCAAGAAGCGTAACAGGGAGCGCCGTAGCGAACCGGCGGACGGGCGTCCCGGCGAGGGCTCCGAGCCGCTAGACTGGCGCCAGGAAAGACACCACCCATGTTCGTTGGCGACATCCTGGCGGAACTGGTTTTCGGGAGCCTCTACGGGGCGCTCGTCACGGGCGTCGCACTGGTCGCGGCCATTCCCTACGGGCTCTGGCAGGCCATCAAATGGGTGGGCCAACGCGTAACAGGAGGGGAACATGGCGACGCGTGAGCAGATCGAGGAACTCAAGGCAAAGATGGCGGAGGAGCGCGCGGCACTGTTCGAAGTGGTCCGGGGCCTTTCGCCCGAAGACGCGTTGCGCGTACCGGTCGACGCCGAGGGCGAAGAGCAGTGGACCGCGCTCGAACAGCTCGCTCACCTGTGGGAGATGGAACGCACCTACGACACGTGGGTGAAGGCGGCGCTCGAGGAGAACGGCGTCGACCTTTCGGGCATCCCCTGGCAGACGGTGCCGATCCCCGTCGAGGAAGCGAACAACCACACGGTTGAGGAACTGGTGCGGGGCCTCGAACTGGAGCGGGCGTACACGCTTGGGCTCATCGATGGCATGCCCCTCGAAGCGTTCGACCGCACCGCGAAGAGCCCGCTGTTCGGCGAACTCACGGTGCTGCAGTACCTCCGGTCGTTCTACCGGCACGACCGGCAGCACGCGGCGCAGATCCAGGGACGGCAGAGCGACTACCAGCCGAAGTTCAAGGGGAAGGAGCCGAACCAGCGTAAGATGCGGTTGGAGATGGTGGCGCGCCGCAAGGCCGAGGAAGCTGCCCGGCAGGGTCAGCCGGGCGCCTGAACCTAGGCAGCGGGGACTTCGCGACGGTGTTCGCGGGGCAGGGGCGCCAGTTCGGTGGGGACGACGCCGCGCTTGCCACAGCGCTCACATTCGCGAATGCGGATAGCGTTGCTGCGCGTATCGACGAAGTAGCGCCAGTGGTGCTGACAGGGCGAGAGGCGTACGGTTTCCATGGCACCAGCCTGCCACTGCCGCGTTAACGGCACGTTACCCGGCCCGGGCGAAGTTCCCCGGGCACAGAAACCGCACGATCGGCCGTTGGAATTGCCCCGTTCGTGCAGCCATTGATAGAGTTACCTCCACCCTCATGCTTATCGACCTCCACGCACACACCTGGCCTCGCTCACACGATAGCGTCCTGAACCCCGACGACCTGATCGTCCGGGCCAAGGCCGCTGGTCTCGACGCGATCTGCTTCACCGAGCACGACACCGTCTGGGACTACAAGGACATCGAGGAGCTGCGGGCGAAGCACAACTTCCTGGTGCTCGCCGGTGTCGAGATCAGCACGGACGACGGGCACATCCTGGCGTTCGGGATCGACAAGTACGTCTTCGGCATGCACCGTTCGCGCGAACTGGCGGCGTACACCGAGAAAGTGGGCGGTGCGCTGGTCGCGGCGCACCCGTACCGGCGGCAGATGCCGTGGTTCAGCAGGAGCGACGAGGAGTACCAGGCTGCGCTCGAAAAGGCGAGCCGCAACCCGGCATACCAGTACGTTTCGGCGCTCGAGGAGCTGAACGGCCGCGGCAGCGACAAGGAGAACGAGTTCTCGCGGAAGCTGCGCGAGATGATGGACCTGCCGGGGACCGCGGGCACCGACTCCCACGCGATAAGCGACATCGGGAAGTGCGCCACCTACTTCGAAAAGGAGATTCGCGACGAGCGCGAGCTCATCGCGGAGCTGAAGGCAGGCCGCTACTACGCCGTCGACCTGCGAACGGGAAAGCCTATCGGCACACGAGGATAGGCCGAGGGCCTGCATTGCTTTCGCTGATCAACCGACGATAGTACTATCAGGTTGCCACTGGACGGCGAACGGCAGAGAAAGGACGGCAAAGGTAAGACTCCATGACCTACGTGATTACTTCGCCCTGCATCGATGTGCAGGACCAGGCTTGCGTGGAAGTTTGCCCGGTCGACTGCATTCACTTCGATGAAGGCGAGGACCGGATGCTGTACATCAACCCCGACGAGTGCATCGACTGCGGCGCGTGCGAGCCGGCCTGCCCGGTGACCGCGATCTTCGCCGAAGACGATGTACCCGCCGACCAGGAAGTCTTCAAGGAGCTCAACGTCCTCTGGTACTCGGATAAGGACGCTGTGCGCGCGAAGGTCAACGAACTAAAGCCCGCCTGAGTCCGTCTACCCGGTACAGCGAAAAGGGCCGCAGGTGCGGCCCTTTTGCTTTGTCTGCCCTTTGCGTTCTCTCATTGACCATGTCCGCCCGCCCGTTAGGCTAGGAACGAGCGCCACGTATGAAGCGTGGCGCCGAGGAGTGTCCAAATGGCAGAACGCGTTACGATCGCGGCTGAGCCGCGTACGGTCCTCGGCAAGCGGGTGCGCCACCTGCGCCGGCAGGGCCAGCTCCCGGCGAACGTCTACGGCCGGGGCCTTGAATCCGTAGCGATTACGATTAACCACCGCGAGTTCCTTCGCACACTCAAGTCGGCGGGCCTTCGCTCGATGTTCGAACTCCAGATCGACGGCGAGCAGAAGCCGCGCTACGTGATCGTGCGCTCGATGGCGCGCGCCGGCGGTACAGGCGAACCGCTCCACGTGGACTTCTACCAGGTGGACCCGGAACGGCCGATCACGGCGAACGTGCCGGTTCGGCTGGTGGGCGAAGCGCCGGCAGTCCGCGACCTCGCAGGTACGCTGCTCCAGGCGCTCGAAATCGTGACCGTCCGCTGCCTCCCGCTGAACATCCCGGAGGCCATCGAAGCGGACGTGAGCATGATTCGCAGCTTCGACACCATCCTGACGGTGGGCGACATCACGCCCCCGGAGGGTGTCGAGATCCTGAACGACCCCAGCATCGCGGTCGCCAGCGTGACGCCGCCGCGCATCCGCCTCGATGCGGCTGCGGAAGGCGAAGAAGGCGAGGAAGCCGCAGCAGGCGAAGCTGCTCCCGAAGCTGAGGAGGCACCCGCCGAATAGGCGAGGCCATGGTGGACCGTTCATATCCCGCCGACCCGGCAGAAGCAGCCCTCCGGCTGTTCCTTCGCTGGTTCGGCGGGTATTACGCCCGTGCTGTCCGGCTCGACGAGCGCGAAGCCACCGAGTTCGGACAACGCGGACGGCTGACCGTCGGGCGCCAGTGGTCGCTCGCGTTCGCGGTTATCAACACGCTGGCGCACGACTCGACGGTCGAGTTCGAAGCGGCCCGCGCCGCGATCGAGCAGCGGCTCGACGCCGGCGGCAAGTCGCTCATCCTCTGGGTGCCGCGGGGCGCTGACCTCCCGACCGAGGAGCCGGCGCTTTCGAAGCTCATCGCCGCCGCGGAGAACGCGAAGGACGTCAATGGACGCAAGGAAGCGCGCCTCCCGGTGACGCTGTTCCTGCGCCGAACCAGCACGACGGGTTCGGTGGTTACCATCCTCGGTGGGCTCGCGGCGTCGTGGGCGCAGTTCACCAACCGCGTGCCGGGGAGTTTCCAGCTCAACTCCATCGAGCTCTACCGGCTGCCCGCGGCGCAAGAGGAACGCGACGAACTTGCCGAACGCATCGTGCTCGCTGCGCAACAGCCGGACATCGATGAAGGGGCCGACATCCCGGCGGAAGACGCCTGGACGGTGAACGACCTGGAAGAGGGCGGCTCCTGCGTCATCGGTTCGCCGCACCCGGAGAGCGACGAACAGAGCGCGGCGCTGCGCCGCAACCTCCGCGTGGCGTTGCGGCAGGCGGCGCCCACACTGACCGAGAAGGTCGACGCGAAGGCGCTGATCGTGCTGGGTGCGGCCACGTACGCCGAAGAAGAGAAGCTTTCGTGGGCGCTGCGGGGCATGGACCCGTCCCTCTACGCGGGATACGACATCATCGCGGTCGTCGCGGATGGCGTCGTGAAGCTGCTCCTGAAGCCGGGGCCGAGCACGCTCCCCTGGGACGTGCAGATGCCGGGCCGCTAGCGTCGGCTACCCCTGCTGCGCCGAACCCGGGCGAAGCTGCCCCGGGTGCGATGGCTCGTCCGCGTGCCACTCTGCTTGAGCCGAATCCTCGCGTGGGTATGCGCTGAGCGCTTCGAGGCCCGCGGCGATGAACTGGCCGGGTGTCGTCAATTCGCTCACCCAGCGAACCGCTGTCCCGAGCGCGCGGGCGTACACACCGGTGCCATCGGGGTTCCGCGCGTACGGCGTGCTGCCGATCTGCTTGAGGGCGCGGGTTACGAGAGCATTCCGGCCGCGGCTGTCGCTTTCGGGCAACACCACAACGAACCGCCGGCGGTCGAGCCGAAACACCGAGTCGGATTCGCGTGCGGAGTTCACCAGCGCCCGGGCGACGAACGGAGCCGGCGAGGGCGGCAAGTCCCCCGGCGCGGACGGCCGGAACCCGGCAATTTCGATTTCGAACACGGCGAGGGACAACGGCACATCGTAGCGATCGCTTCGGGCGATCTCGCGGCGCAGGATCTCGTCGAGCAGTTCCGCGGTGCCGAGCCCGGTCTCGGGGTCGACGAGGGTGAGCGCCGGATGTGGTTCTGCGCGTTGCTCACGGCGAGTGCGTAATACCAGCACCGGTATCCACGCGAGGGCGATGAGCACGAGGCCTGCTGCCGGCTCCTCCGGCGCGACCACGACCGCGGCGATTGCGGTCGCGGCGACAGCGGCCGCGACGGCGAGGGCGCGGGGAGCGGCGCTCCGAACGCGGCGTGCCATCGAGTTACGCGACTGAAGGGCCATCGGGCTCGTCTCGCTCGGGGAAGTAGCTGATTTCGGGGCGGCCGCCGTGGGTGTTCGTGATTTGCTGTTCGGCCGCGAAGAAGAGCTCGTCGGCGTCCGGGGCGAGTCCGCTCGCGACGCCGAACACCATCGACACCGGGACCTGGTCGAACCACTCCTCGATGTTCAGGCGCTCGATTTCGTGGGCGATGCGGCGGGCGATGCGGCGGCCAAGTTCGAGGTCGCCATCGGAGATGATGATGCCGAAGTCGTCGCCGCCCACGCGAGCCACGAAGTCGACCGCGCGGGTGCAGCGTGCGATGCCGCGGGCCGCCCGGCGGATGAGCAGATCGCCGACGTCGTAACCGTGCGCTTCGTTCACCTGCCCGGTCCCAACGACATTGGCGAGCACCAGCGCGACCGTGCCGCCAGCCGCGCGAGCACCCGCGCACACTTCGTGCAGGCGTTCGTCGAACGCGCGGCGGTTGTAGAAGCCGGTCAGGTGGTCGGTGCGGGCTTCGCGTTCGAGCCAGCGGGTCATGGTGTCGCGGCGGCGCATGCTGCGGCTCTCTTCGACGGCGGCGAGGATGCGCGCGCCGAGCTGGTCGCCTTCGAGGTTGCGCTTCGAGACGAAGTCGTGAGCGCCGAGCTTGAGCGCCGGCAGGGCTTCGCGTTCGTTGTGGCCGCTCGTCATGACGACCACGGCGACATCGGGGCGACGCTGCCGCATCACGTCGAGCAGGCCGGTGCCCTCGGTGCTCCAGAGTGCGGCTTCGACAAGCGCGACATCGAAGGCGCCGTCGGTCAGCAGAGTGCGGGCTTCGGGCAGCGAACGCGCCACGGACACGCGGAACTCCGGTTGGTTCGCGAGCAACGTTCGCACGCGGGCAGCATCGTCCACCGACGGCTCGATAAGGAGCACGCGGAGGACGCCGTGGCGCCCGGCGACGGACAGGGTTGTGGCGAACATGGCTCTACACCGTGATAGTCGGCACGGCGAGCCGGGAGTTTAGAGCGAACTTCGGCCGGGGCTCAGGACTCGAGGCCGGGATCCTGGTCCGGGGCACGGGCGCCCTGCGGCGATCCCGCGGGCTCGCAGTTGTCGATGGTGTTGTTCCCCTGTCCACCGTCGCAGGTGTCGATCCCTTCGCCGCCATCGATGTAGTCAGCCGCGTTCTCGCCGTAAATCGTGTCGTTGCCCGGGCCGCCGTAGAGCCAGTCCCTACCGTTTCCGCCGTACAGTGTGTCGTCGCCAGGGCCGCCGTAGATGTAGTCTTCGCCGTTCTCGCCATGGATCGTGTCGTCGCCGGGACCGCCGATCAGCACATCGTCACCGTTGCCGCCCTTGATGACGTCGTTGCCATCGCCACCGACGATGCAGTCGTTCCACTGACTGCCGGTGATCTCGTCATCGCCACCGAGTCCGAAGATGAGCCGCGGCCCGGGAGCGCCAGCAGCACGGACTCTGATGACGTCGGGACCCTCGGTACCGACGATGATCTCGGCGAACTCTGTGAGGCCGCGCGCGATGCACTCCTGGGGGACGGGGGGCACAGACGAAGTGGGGTCTTCCGGCGGAGTGGGTTCGGCTGTCGGGGATTCGGCTGTCGGTGTTTCCGGCGGGGTTTCCGAGGTGGGTGTCTCCCAGCTGCCGGCCGAGACGCTCATGTTGATGTTCACGGAATCGGTGGTCCAAAAAGCGGACGCAACCTGAAGCAGGAGCACGCCGAAGGCAGCGGGAACGAAGGCAAGCAGTGCGAAGAGACGCAGAACACTCATGACGCAGCCCCCTGTGCTTCGGCGACCGGTTGGAGGGCTTCGCCGTAGCGAATCCAACGGAAAATCAGGAGGAGTTCGGGCACCATGATGGCGAAGCCGGGCAGGACGACGCAGAGCAAGTATCCGAGCGGGCTCGACATGAAGAGGAACAGGTAGCCCGCGTACGGGATGTGGAACAAGAGCTCGCCGCGGACGTTCGCCGGGGGCACGACCCACCCGTCATCGTGTTCGTTGGCGTCGCCCCTGGTGTGGAACCCGGCGCCATCCTCGGCGACGTGGATCACGCGGTGGAGTATGGGATGGCCTGTGCTGGCGGCGTCGCTCCACCCGCGGCTCGGGGCTTCGAACAGGATGATGTCGCCCGCCTGGACGTCATCCGGGCCGACCGCGCGCGTGATAGCGAGCGAGTTCAGGCCGACTGCCGGCTCCATCGAGCCCGACACGACGCGGCGAACTTCGAAATCGGTCAGGCGGGGGAGCATCGTCACGACCAGCACCAGGCCGAGCAGCGCGTAGGCGATCGAGAAGGAAACGGCGGCGAGCACGCGGGCAACACGCGACTGCCCGAGGGACCAGATCCGTCGTGCGCGGTGTTCGAGTGCTCGCATCGCGGGCTCCTTTCGTGGCGTGGGCTCCCCGGGGGCCCCGGGGAGCCCGAAATCAGTTGGCGGCTAGTTGGTGCGGCCGAAGATCGTGGAGGTCCAGCTGGCCGTCTGGCCCTGGAGGTTGTTCTGGTTCTCGCCGGTATGCGGGAGCGAGAGCTTACCCGTGCAGACGACCTCCTCGCCCGGCTCGAGCGTGGCGATCTTCACGCCGTTCTGGAACGACTCGTGCGTGATCGGCCGAGCGCTGATGTGCGTTTCGCCGCAGGTGAGTTCCATCAGCAGTGCGTTGCGCAGGCCACCGCTGAAACTGCGGTTCTTGAAGATGACGTTGAGTGTGACATCGCCGGTGTTCTTGAACTTACCCTGCGATTCTTCGGACCAGCCCGGGTAGACCTTCTCGTCGATCGAAATGGTGGCGTTGCACTCACCATCAGCGGTGTTGCAGAAGCCTTCGACTTTGAGGTCGGCGGTGCCTGCGGTTGCGTTCACCTGGACGTTAACGTTGTCGGTGGTCCAGAACGCTGAAGCACCCATGATCATCGTCGCGCTGATGGCGCCGACGATGAGGAACGAAGCAAGCAGACGCTTCTTCATCTCCGTTGATCTCCCTTGCATGTGGTTTCGCGCCACGGTTCGTGGGCGCAGTGAGCTAGGCCGCGGGTGTTCCGCGGCAGGTGGTTTCGTTCGGACACGAAAGGCGTTGGCTCAGTTCGACCCGGCTACCCCTCCTTTCCGGGTCGCAAGGGAGATCGGGGAATTCCCCGATAGCGGGTTCGTAATGAACCCGTCACGCTCTCGGCTACCAGGCTTTGGTAGCATTGGGGAGCGCAAGGGACCGCACTTCTCCTTGCGACCCGCCCCGGCATCGGTGGCAGCCGATGCCGGGGCTTCTATGTTTTCTGAACTTGCCCGCGGCGAAATTGCGTCGCGCGAGGTAGCTCGAAACATTGCAAAGGCAACAACCGGCTGTCAACGTCTCACACACCAAGAAGCAACCTTCCGACCGGAAAAGCGACGACAGGTGACGCGCTTTTTGCCGGGCAACGCGACTCCTGTTGACGCGTGCGCGCGCAATCGAATCTGTGATTGCACATAAATTTCTTGTTACGTGAAGAATTCGTAGGAACGGCGTAAGAACGCCACCGGAGGCTTCGCGAACCGGGTAGAGATTACGTAGACCCCCTATTCGCGCTGCGCGGACGCCCATGCGGCGAGCTCGCGCAGGAGTTCGAGCCGGCGGCGGTGGTGGCGCGAGGCGAGTCCGCTGGAGCTCGGAATGACCCACGGGATGGTGGCGCCGATGCGCTCGGGCTGGGGTCCGAGCGGCCGGGCGGCGAGCTCTCGCGGCGGGATGCCCAGCGCATACCGTCCGAAGAGCTGGTAGATGCCCTTGCCGCTGAATACGGCGACCTGGGGCTGGTGCTCGAGCAACTCGGCGTGCAGACGAGCGGCGCCTTCGACGATCTCCGGCCGGGTGAGTTGGTCGGCGCGCAGGGTCGGGCGGAGGCAAAGATCGGTGAACCCGATGCCGGCCTCGTCCATCAACTCCTGGTCGTCTTCGAACGTAACCGGCCGGCGAACAAGACCGCTCTCGCTGAGTTGCTTCCAGAATACGTTCCCGCGATAGGCGTAGTAGTGGCCGCGGCGGGCGGATTCGAGCCCCGGGTTGAAGCCGATGAACACGAAGCGGAGCCCCGGACGCAGGAGTAGCGGGAGGGCTCGTTCGCCCGGAGAGTGCGAGGCAGCCCGTGCAGCGGGACCAGCGGTAGCCGCAGCGGTCGGTACGCCGCCATCGGAAGTGGTTGGCCCGGGTGTGCTCGATCTGGCTGGTCCCGTCATCGCTGCCCCTCGGGGAGGTTCGCCGGCCGGAAAGCTTGTCAGGGTTGCGACGGCGGCGGGAGGTCGAACTCGGCCTGGGGGTCGTCGAGCAGGAGTTTCTCGGGTTGCGCTTCGCCATCGGGTACGACGAACTGCAGGGTGAGCAGCATCGTCTCGCCGAGCGGGAGGCGGAGGCCCTTCTCGGTGTTCTGCGCCTTGCCGTCGTGTTCGAACGCGGCGGTCGGCACCTTGTCGCCGGAGTCGAGGCGAAGCTGGAAGGTTTCGTTGTCGAGCACCCAGGTGCGCGCGGCGCGAACTTCGACGATGACGCGCCAGCGTTGCGAACCCTCGGGATCGACGGCGGCGGACGGGAGCGGGCGGATTTCGCGAACAGTGGCCGTGCGCCCCTCGTGGTCGAGCGTTTCGCCGACGGCAACCTGTTCAGGCGGGAAGAGCCAGGCGAGGAGCGGGGGCATCGCGAAGAACGTGAACAGGACCCCCGCGATGATGCCGAGGATGGCACCAAGCCAGAGACAGCCGCGCCGTCCGGGGTCTTCGACCTTTTCACCGGTGTCGAGGCGGCGACGTACGACCTGTTGCTGTTCGCTCACAGGTTCATGGTACCGGGGGCCGGGGTTAGAGCCCTTCACCCGTTGCGGCCGTTTGCCCTCAGCCCTGCCCTCTTCCGCGGGCGTGGGAGAGGGAGTTCACCGTGGGCAGCGAACGCCGGGCCTCCCGGCCGCCGGAGCCGTGACCCGTCAGGCGCTCGGGGGCAGGACGGTGGCGGTGCCGTCGACGACGACCTTGCCGTCCTGGTTCGTGACGGTGGTCTTCAACTTGAGCCACTTGCGCTGTTCGAGCTTCTCGGTGACTTCGACGCGCGCGGTGATGGTGTCGCCGATGAAGACGGGCGCGCGGAACTGGACCTCCTGGCCGAGGTAGATGGTGCCAGGCCCGGGGAGTTGCATCGCGAGCACCGTCGAAATGAACGACGCGGTGAGCATCCCGTGGGCGATGCGCTGCTTGAACATACCCTGCGCGGCCGTAACGGCGTCGACGTGCGCCGGGTTCATGTCGCCGGTGATGCCGGCGAACAGGTAGACGTCGGATTCGCTGATGGTCTTGGTGAACGAGGCGGAATCGCCGATGGAGATTTCGTCGTAGGTTGGCATGCCGCGAACTATGACATCCGCGGCGGGTAACCGGAAGCCGTCAGGCGGCGGGCGGCGCCGATTCGTGGGAATGCGCGCCACGGGCGGGCTCAACGACAAGCGGGCGGCCGAGCAAGCGTTCGGCCTCGGCGCGAAGGCTGCGAGCGGGCGGGATGCCGGCCGTTTCGACGAGCCATGCGTGGGCGCCGCCGGCGTCTTCGAAGACGGCCATTTCGCGCCGCAGGCCGGAGAACCGTACGAGGCGGGTAGCCATGCGCCGCTGAGCCGATGTAACGAGCAGGGCGATGCGCATGCCGGGCCGGTGGCTCGCGTTCAGTGCCGTCGCGATGAGCAGGAGGCTGCCCGGTCCGCGTTCGATTTTCGTTATGTCGCAGAGTACCGCTCGGAGGCCGCTGGCTTCCGCGAGCACGGCCGACTGGGAGATGGCGCGCAGGGCTTCGCTGCTTCGAACGCGGCCAGAGAGCTCGACTCTCAGCAACTGGCCGTGCGTGTCGACGCGAATTGCGTACATACCCGTGCCCTCCCCGGGAGCGGTAGATCCCGCCGCCATGGTCGGCGAGGCGGACTGTGCGAGGCAGTAGGGGAAGGCCCGATCAGGTCATCGAGAAGCGTGTAATCTCGGTGCGTACGAAGCCGGCGCGAGGGGAGTGAGCGCGGCGCGGCCGCCAAGGACCGCCCGGAGACGGCGTGCGACCGCGGGCAGCCGCGACGCGGGTACGCGCGGGATGAGCAGCAGACGTCCACCGAGCACACCCAGCGTGTCGTAGCCGCGGGAGAAACGCCGGAGCAGCCACGCGAGTTCGAGGCGATCGACGCCCCGCGCGGGCCTCACTGTGAGGGCCGGCGGCATCGGGTCGAGCGAAGCAAGCACCGGGAGCGCGAACCGGTAATCCCACTCCTGCGAACGGCCCGCAGCGAGCAACACCCGCGTGAGCGCAGCGGCCACCTGCTGCGGCGTGACGGGAATGGTCAGCCAGTCGACGACGTTCGGACCGAGTGCGGCGTGGAGGTCGTAGCGGGCGCCAAAGGGCGCCAGCAACACGAGCGGGACATCGCGCTTCGCACCACGCCGGCGGGCAGCCCGCGACGGGACTTCGCGGAGGATCACCGAGGGCGTTTCGACCTCGCGCGCGAGCCCCGCGCGGATGGACATGCGGGCGCAGTATTCGAACACCGCAGTGCGGGCCGCGCCATCGGCGATGTCGACCGCAACGGAGAGCGAGCGGAGGTTCGGGTGGAGCCAATTCCCGTATTCACCGTCGATCTCGCGGGCGGCGAGATTGCGCGCGGAACGGCCGTCACGCGCGATGCCGGCCAGCCACACATCGCACGAAACACAGAGGCGCAGCGCCGGGAAGGGCAGCCGGCCGCCGCCCTCCAACAGGCACTCGATGCGGAGCGGTGGCCCTTCGGACATGCGGCGGCAGATGCGGCACTGGTCGTCGAACAGCAGGTCGCGCCCGTTCGGTGAGGGCGCCGCCACCAGGCGGGGTGCGCCATCGCGGGCGGCCGCGACGTTGTTGCTCAACCAGCGGAAACACGAAGGACAGACGCCGAGGGACCAGGCTTCGCCCTCATCCTCGAAGAGCGACCGGATGGTCACAGACGTGAAGGCGGCACGGCAACACTGGCAGAGGTCCATGCCGCGATCATCGAACCGGTCGGCGGGCGGCTGAACGGATCAGCGAATGCGGGTCGCAATTACGCGGTCGAGCCCGGGTGCGAACCAGGGCGCGACACGCGGATCGGCGGCGAGCCGCTGCAGGAGGCCACCTTCGGCGGCGGCGATGTTCGGCACGCGCTCCTCGGGCGGGATGCGCAGGATGAGCGAGCCACCGGTTCGCAGCAGCCGCACGAGGTCCTCGTAGATCTTCGAGAGCGAGGCGAGTCCGCGGTGCGCGACGATGAGGTCGTATGGGCCACTCAGCGCCGGGACCACGTTCAGCGGCGACGCCGAGTAGACACGGACTACCTGTTCGAAGGCGTAGAGGCGGGCGAGCTTCTCGATGTTCTCGGCGTGTACGGGGTCGGGTTCGACGGCTTCGAGGCGGCCGGTTCGCCCGAAGGCGCTGGCGATATGCAGCGTGGCCTCGCCCAGCCCGGCGAAGAGCTCGAGCACATAGGTCGAGTGGGTGGCTCGCGTCAGGACTTCGACCTCGCGGAGCTCGACGGGAGTGAGCGGCTCGAGCCCGCAGCCGTGCGAGGCAGCGTGGGCCGCGACATCGTCCCGGAGTGCGAACCGGGTGCCACGGCGAGCAGTGAGCGAGGTAGCAGCGTCAGCGGGAATGGTCACGATGTCATTGTAGCCCCGCGAGGGCCAGCCTCCTCGTCACATCACCACGTCGGCGACGAGCGCGAAGTGGTCGCTGGGGTAGAGTGACGGGTCTTCGGGGTGTGGGCGATTCGCCGCGAGTTTCGCGGTCCGGGCTCGGATCTCGCCCGAGAGCCAGATGTAGTCGACGCAGGCTGGCTCGCCGTCCTCCGTGGGCGGCGTAGTGGCGGGCGGTTCGGCCCCGTTCGCTTCGGCGAACGCGGACCGGTACCCGGCCTGCTGCATCGCGGCGTAGGCGGGCTCGGCCGGGGGCCCGTTGAAGTCGCCGAGCACGATGGTCGCGGAGGCCGCCGGCGCGGCGGCCATCCAGTCGCAGATGGCGCGAACCTGTTCGAGCCGGACTTCGGGCCGGGCGGGCACGTGATAGAGGTGCGTGTTCGCGAACCAGAGCGTGCGGTTGCCGGGCAGCGCGACGAGGATACGGTGGGCCGGGCGGCCGTGCGACAGGGGCAGCACTTCGTGCAGCAGCACCTCGCCAATCCCGGCGAGGATAGCGGCGCCGTATTCGGGGTAGCTGCCATAGCGGGCGTCGAAGCTGCGGAGGCGGTGCTCTCCCGCAGCGGCGGCGAGAAGGTCGTCCTGCCGCTCGCCTTCGAGGCGAACCTCCTGCAAGCCGACAAGGTCGGCGGAGAGCGCCGCGAACGCGGCGACGAGCAGCGGCTTCCGCTCGGGATAGCGGTCGGCGTCGTTCCGGATGTTGAACGTGGCGATGCGGAAGCCGTACTCAGGCCTGGCCATCGGCGGTTTTGCGCCTGGCGCCCAGGCGTTCGAGGACGTTGATGTAGACGTCGAGGTCCTGCGCACCGGTGAGGACGAAGCGGTCGTCGAAGATCATCGTGGGAGTGCTGGTTGCGCCCTGCTGGCGGGCGTGCGCGGTTGCGTAGTCGATGAGCGCGGCATAGCGGCCGAGGGCGACTTCGGTGCGCCATTCGTCGGCATCGAGCCCAAGTTTGGTTGCGAGTTCGGCCAAAACTTCGGGGTCGCCGATGTTGCGCGCCTCGACGAAGTAGGCGCGGAAGAGCGCTTCGTGCGCGTCGTCGAAGCGGCCGCGGTCGCGAGCGAACTCGGCGAATTCGAGCGCCCGGTGCGAGTTCGCGACGATGCGGTTCGATGCGAGTTCAATGCCGGCCTCGCGGGCGTACGCCTTCAGGTGGTCGCGGTACTCCTGGGTTCGCCGCGAGGGCGCAATGATCTCGTCCACGTGCCTTCCTCCTGGCGGCGTTTCGGGGTGCAGTTCGAACGGCCACCAGGTGACGGACACATCGAACAACTCCTGGAACTGCGCCACCCGACGGGCAGCGATGTAGCACCAGGGTCAGACGTAGTCGCTGATAACGATGACCTTCATGGGGTCGGGCATGGAGCCATTCTCCGCACCGGAGCCCGCGCTGTCGACGTGTTGGCTAGACACCGGCCCGGCGAAGCGCCTCGACGATGCGATTTCCGACTTCGGCGGGCGCGTCCATTTCGACGGTCATGATGGCGACGCCATCGACGATGTCGCTGGACGCGAGGGCCTGCAGGAGTTCATCGAACGCGGCCCAGGCAGACTCTTCGCCCTCGTCGATGCGGGCACGGTAGCGTTCGGGCAGGGTGAGCTTCAGGCGGCCGGAGATGCGGTCGGCGGCCTCGGGTGTGAGCAGCGGCATGGCCATCGGCACAATGCCCACCGAGGGATCGCGCTCGCGGATGGCCTCGGCGAACGGGCGCAGGCGTTCGAGATCGAACACCGGCTGCGTCTGAACGTAGGTTGCGCCCGCAGCGAGCTTGGGGAACAGGTTGCGAAGCACGGCGGCACGATCGGGCACGTACTGGTTCAGCGTGGCGCCGATGGTTACGCCGGGGATGTGTTCGGCGGCGAGGGCAACGGTCTCCCGGATGGTGAGCGTATCCGGGGGATCGGCGGCGGGGTGTTCGCCGCGAATGACCAGCACCTGGCGAATGCCGATGGTCGCCGCGCGCTTGAGGTCCGCGATGATGTCGTCGCGGGAGCGGCCACGGGTGACGAGGTGCCAGACAGGGTGCAACCCGGCGGCGAGGAGTTCGGCGGATGCATCGAGCGACGACTGGCGGTTGGGGCGCTGGATGACGTTGATCGCGCAGGCAGCGTCGCCCAGGAGGCGGGCGCGCCGGAAGAGAACCTTCGGGAGCGGCCGCTGAGGTGGCGTGATCTCGAGGGCCACCGGGAACGTCCGGGCGGCCAGCCGTTCAGGGAAGCTCATGGGCCACAGCGTGGGGGGAAGGCGCCGGCTGTGTCCAGCCGGCGCCGCAACACCAGCCTAGCCGAAGCTGCCGCGAGCACCGCGAAGCCGCGGGTCGAGCAGGTCGCGCAGAGCGTCGCCCAGCATGTTGAAGCTGAAGACGGCGAGCGCGATGGCGATGCCCGGCCAGATAACGGGGAGCGGCTGCGTGCTCGCGTTGGCAGTGGCGAGCTGCAGCATCTGGCCCCACGAGGGATGGCGCGGGTCGGTGTCGCCGAGGCCGAGGTAGCTGAGCGCGGCCTCGGTGATGATGATGCCGCCAAGCGCGATCGTGGCCTGCACCATGAGTGGCCCGAAAATGTTCGGGATGATGTGGCGCAGCATGATGCGCATGTGGCTGGCGCCGAGCACGGTGGCGGCTTCCAGGTACTGAGCCGAGCGCACCCCGATGACGGCAGCGCGAATGACGCGCGAACCGGAGGCGCCACCGAGGATGCCGAGGATGATCACGAGCTTGAAGTTCGTGATGCCGGGGTTATCGAGCGGGAGGCGACCATCGATGTCCCACCCACCGATGAGCGTCGGCAGCGACACCAGCACGACAAGCGGCGGGAGCGCCATGATGGCGTCGACCACGCGCTGGAGCACCGTATCGACCGTGCCGCCGAAGTACGCGGTGAGCACACCGACGACGAGCGCGATGAGCGAGCTGATGAACACCGCGCCGAGGCCGACGTACATCGCGACGCGCGCGCCCCAGACGAGGCGGCTGTAGATATCGCGGCCGAGTTGGTCGGTGCCGAGCGGAATGGACAGGTCACCTTCGACCACGCGCCCGCCCCGCGGCAGCAGCGGATCCTCCTCGCGAATGGTGGGGCAGAGCGGCGTATCGACGGGGCCAAGGCAGTACTTTTGGAAGCGTTCGCCGGCGTTTGCTTCGGGTGCGTGGGTGGCGAATACACCCGGGAACATGGCGACGATGACCATCGCCACCAGGACGATGAGGCCGAAGAAGCCGAGCGGCTTCCTTCGAGCCAGGGTCAGCAGGAATCCAAGGAAACGTGCCCCGGCGGAACGCCCCCGCTCCTGTGGTACGCCGAGGGAACCAGCGGTTGCGACTTCGGCCACAGTTACCTCCTGGCCCTTGGGTCGAGCACGGTGTAGCTGATATCGACGACAAGGTTGATAAGAACGACGGCGAGCGCGAAGAAGAGCGTCGCGCCCTGGACGGGTGCGAAGTCCCGCTGGATCACCGAGAAGACGAGCCAGGAGCCAAGCCCGGGCAGGTTAAAGATCCCCTCGAAGATGACGGTGCCGCCAACCAGGAGGGCCATCGAAAGGCCGAGGACGGTCACCACCGGCAGGAGCGCATTCTTCAGCGCGTGCCGGAAGATGACGACCCGTTCGCGCAGGCCCTTGGCCCAGGCGGTGCGGATGTAGTCCTGGCGGAGTACATCGAGCATCATCGTGCGGCTGTACCGCATGACCTGGGCGGCGGTCGCCAGCGAGAGGATGAACGCGGGCAGCACCATCTGCTGGAAGTTGCTCCAGGGGTCTTCGGTGATGCCCGTGTAGTTGATGGGCGGGATCCAGTCGAGGTAGTACGCGGTGAGCGCCAGCAGGACCGACGCGATCAGGAAGCCGGGCACGGAGAGCCCGAAGATCGCGATTCCACGGAGGACATAGTCGGGCCAGCGGTCCTGCCGCATCGCGGAGTAGACGCCGATCGGCACGCCGATGATGACCGAGAAGACCACCGCGAGCAGCGAAAGTTCGAGGGTGACGGCGATCTTCGGGCCCATCTCTTCGAGGACCGGCTTGAAGCTGATCGCCGAGCGGCCCCAGTCGCCGGTCATCAGGTCGCCGAGGTAGCGGATGTACTCCAGGTAGAACGGCTGATCGAGCCCGTATTCGGCGCGCACGTTGTCGGCTGCCTGGGAGTTGGGGTCGTAGCCCTCGCCAAGGCGCGCGGCCACCACCGACTCCGGGTCGAGCCGAATCATGCTGAAAACGACGAACGTCACGACCAGGAGCGTCGGTATGGCCAGGAGGATACGACGCAATATGAACTGATACATGGTCGGTACTCCGGGGAAGCAGAAAGGGGGTGGGCGCAGGGAGCGCTGCGCCCACCCCCTGTTGGCTGCGAAGTTACGCCTTGAGCCAGACGTCCTCGGCTTCGTCGTAGCCGGCCAGGAACGGGTGCGAGTGCGTGTTCTGCAGCTTGGCGCTGAGAACGTAGTACTGGATGCGCGAGCCGATCCAGATGGGACCGGGGTTGAGGATGAGTTCGCGCTGGATCTCGTCGACGAGTTCCTCGCGCTCGGCCTGGTCGAGCAGCGTGCGCTGCCGCTCGAGCATCTCGTCCATCTGCTCGTTCTTGTAGCGCCCGTAGTTGCGGCTGCCCGTCGTGGGGAAGTCGCTGTGGTGGTAGATGAACAGCTGGGCGTCCGGGTACGGACCCGAGAGGAAGAGCGTCGCAGCGGCGCTGTAGCTGCCTTCGGCTTCGCGGCGAAGCATGACGTTGAAGTCGGTGCCGACGTTCTCGATGGTCATGCGGATGCCGACTTCGGCGAGGGCCGGGACGAGCTGGTCGGCGAGCAGGTTGGTCGAGAACGCGGTCGCCGTCATGAGCGTGTCCTCCCAGCCGTCGGGGTAGCCGGCGGCAGCGAGGAGCTCGCGTGCTTCCTTGAGGTCCTCGTCGCGGCTGCGGAAGCCGGGGAGCGACCCAGTTGGCGGCTGCGGGGCTCATCGGGCCACCGGGAATACCGCCGCCAGCGAAGACGTTCTCGTAGACGAGTTCGCGGTTCACGGCGCGCCAGATGGCCTGGCGGACGCGCGGGTCGTTGTAGGGCTCCCTCTCGTGGTTCAGGAGGAGGCACTCGCGCGTCGGGTTCGGGGCGAACAGGATCTGGAAGTCGTTGTTGCCCTGGTATTCGCGGACAAGGTCGGCCGGCAGGTCGGTGGCGAGGACCTGGCCGGTGCGGAGCGCGTTCGACTTCTGCTGGTTGTCGACCTGGTGCGTCCAGCGGGCGCCATCCCACCATGCCTTGTTCGGCTTCCAGTAGCCGTCGGCCCGCTTCCGGACTTCCATGCCCTGGCCAGCGGTGTAGCTGACGGGTTCGTAGGCGCCGGAGCCGATGCAGTCCTCGAGGCCCTGGATCGCTTCGCGGCCGCGCTCGGCGATCTCCTTGGGGATGATGAGGTCGTACTGGTCGGCCATGGCGCGCAGGAGGTCGGCCTGCGGCTGCTTGAGCTTGAACTGGACCGTCTCGTCGTCGATAGCAGTGATGCTTTCGACGTTGGCGTAGTTACCGCCGCGCGGCGAGCCGACGTCGGGGTCCTTGATGCGCTCGAAGGTCCACTTGACGTCTTCAGCGGTGACCTTGCGGCCGTTCACCGGTGCGCGGTCGTGGAACTTGGCTTCAGGGTTCAGCTTGAAGGTGACGGTGAGGCCGTCGTCGGTGATTTCGGGCAGGTCGACGGCCAGGTCGGGCTCGGGCTCGTAGTGTTCGACGCTGTAGCGAACGAGGAAGTTGCCGATCCAGTGCCAGAGGCCTGCGGATTCGAGCGGCGTGTTCGTGCGGTGGATGTCGAGCACACCACCAATCGGCCCGCCGATGTAGGAGTACATGCCACTGGGCCGTGGAGTTTCGCCGGCGCTGGGCGTGCTGCCACCCTGCGGCGTGGTATTCGTGCCGTTGCCGCCGTTGCCGCCGTTCCCACCGTTGTCGTCGTCATCGTCGCCACACCCGACAAGGGCGAGGCCCGCAGCGCCAACTGCGGCGGTACCGCCGGTCATGAGCACCCGGCGACGATTCGTCCGCCGCTGCCACCAGCGATTCCAGTAGTTGCTCGAAGTCATGGATACCCCCCTGAAGATGTCGGGCATACGTCCCGCTTACCGACAGGTACGTAACCCGATAGGCATTGGATTCTTGACCTATAGGCGGCTTGAGTCAATATCGGATGAATCCATCGCTTATTTCGATGGCCCCACCTAGCAAGAACTATTCAACGCCTATTCGCCGCGAGCGCCTTCACCGAGGATGTATTCGCGGGCTTCGGCGACGACATAGAGCGAGCCCGTGACACACACGAGGTCCTCGGGGCCGGCGTGCGAAAGAGCCGTGTCGAGGGCGGCGTTCACGCTTTCGTCCGCCACCGCAGCGGGCCCGAAGAAGCCGATCTGCTCGAGCAGGTCGTAGGGGTCCATCGCCCGGGGGCTGTTGAAGTTTGTGCACACGAAGAGTTCGGCGAGTTTCGAGAGCTCGCGGCCCAGCCCGCGGACATCCTTGTCGCGCATCATGCCGACCACGAAGTAGCAGCGTTTCCACTCAAGGTAATCGCGGAGCGCTGTCGCGAGCGCGCGGGCGCTATCGGCGTTGTGGGCGCCATCGGCAACGAGCAGGGGGCGCTGCCCCATGACTTCGAGCCGCCCGGGGACGCGGGTATGGGCGATGCCGTCGATGATCGCGGAGTCTTCAATCCGGTGGCCGCGCGAACGCAGGGCGTCGGCCACAGCGATGGCGGTCATGGCGTTGTCGACCTGGTGACGGCCGAGCAGCGGGCTGCGGAATTCGCGAACGCCACGCGAGTTTTCAACCCGGAACGATTGTCCGAACACGTACCGTTCGAGCACTTCCGCCCTGTACCGGTCGGGAACGTAGATGAACTCCGCGCCGACTTCCTCGCATCGTTCGCGGACAACGTCGACGACTTCGGAGTGGTGCTGGGGAGCGAGGACGCAGACGCAGCCGGGCTTGATGATGCCGGCCTTGTCGCGGGCGATCTCGGCGGGGGTGTTGCCGAGGATGGCCGTGTGTTCGAGCGAAACCGGGGTGATAACCGCGGCGTCGATCTCCTCGAACACGTTGGTGGTGTCGAACGTGCCGCCGAGCCCGACTTCGACCACCTGCCATTCGACCCGCGGAACCTGGGCCCGGGTGAGCCAGAAGAAGAGCGCGGTGAGGATGCCGAAGGTGCTGACGTTCCCGTGGACCGATGCCTGTTCGTCCTCGATGTGCGGGCGAATCGCTTCGAGGGCGGTGGCGAACTCGGCGGGGGACACCGCTTCACCGTCGATCGAGATGCGTTCGGTGAACGAGTGCAGGTGGGGGCTGGTGAACAGCGAGGTCGAGTAGGGTTCGCGGCGAAGGATGCCGGCGATCATCGCGGCGGTGCTGCCCTTGCCCTTGGACCCGGTGATGTGGATGGTGTGGCGCCCGAGTTGCGGGTCGTTCAGCCGCGAAAGCAGCGACCGCATCGAGGCGAGGCTCATGGTCGGGCTATCGGAGCGCTGGACCCCACGTTCGAGGTCGGTGAACGACAGCAGGTACTCCACGGCCTCGGCGTAATCCACGGCGCCGATTGTACTTGGTGCTTGGCGAAGTGGCCGGGGTGGCGGATCGGCGGCTACTCGAAGTCGATGACGTGCCGGACGGGTTCGAAGCCGCGCATCAGGATGAGCCGCCGGGGGTCGATGCAGAACAGCGCGCCGCGGTCGGTGAAGAACGCAGCCATCGGGTTCTTTTCGCGGACCTCTGCGATAAGGGTTTCGTATTCGGGGTCCGACGATTCGACCTCGCGGGCACGGCCTTCGATCACGATGCGGTTGAAGCTGCTCCAGTCGGTGCGAATGGCCTCGCGGTTGTCGATGAGGAACGAGACCTCGGGCGTCGCGCGGATGTTGCGCGTGTGCTGGGGGCTGGCGCCGCTTCCGAAGAGTACGCGGCCATCCTGGAGGATGTGGAAGAGTACGAACGTGACGTAGGGCGTGCCATCTTCGGCGTGCATCGTGGCCAGCGTGCCCCCGAGCTGGCCCCGGGCGATCTCTACGGACTGCGCGAGGATCTCCTCGCGGGATAGTTGCGGCTGTTGTCCCATTCCGAATGGATTCTACGAGAGCGAACGGCTTCGGGGCCAAAACAGCCGTGGCACGGCATACTGCGGCGGAACAGCAACGGGAGTGTGCGATGGACTACTCGCGATATCAGCACCTGAAGGTGGAGGTGGAGAACGGCGTCGCGCTGGTGACGCTCAACCGGCCGGAGGCGTTGAACGCCACGAACAACGTCCTCCACCGCGAACTCACAGAAATCTGGCCGGACATCGACCGCGACCCCAACGTGCGCGTGGCTGTGGTGACGGGCGCCGGGGACCGCGCGTTTTCGGCCGGCGGCGACCTCGACGACCTGGAGGAGCGCGCGCAGATGCCGGCCGAGGAACGCTTCGAGGCCATCGTGGCGCTGATGAAGGAGGCCGAGCAACTCGTCTACACCATCGTGAACTGCGACAAGGTGATCGTTTCGGCGATCAACGGCACGGCGGTGGGTGCGGGGCTTGCGGTGGCGCTGATGGCGGATATCAGCGTCATCGCCGAGGACGCGCGGCTCACCGACGGGCACCTGCGGCTGGGCGTCGCCGCGGGGGACCATGCCGCGATGATCTGGCCGCTGCTCTGCGGGATGGCGAAGGCGAAGTACTACCTGCTCACGTCGGACTTCATCGACGGGCGGGAAGCGGAGCGCATCGGGCTGGTGAGCAAGTGCGTGCCGAAGGAGCAGGTACTGCCGGAGGCGATGGCGATCGCGCGGCGGCTGGCCGATGGGCCACAGTCGGCGCTGCGGTTTACGAAGCGGGCCCTGAACCAGTGGCTCCGGCTCGGCGGGCTCACGTCGTTCGATTACTCGCTGGCACTCGAGATGCTCGGCTTCTTCGGGCAGGACCCGGCCGACGGAATCGCGGCGATTAAGTCGCGCTGGAACCGGTAGCGGCTGCGGGGCCACTCCACCAGCCGCCGGAGGATCTCGCGGAGCCGGGGAGTGGTCCTGAGCGCGTCGCGCATGAGCTCGATGTCGGCCTCGTTCATCATGAGGGGCGAACGTTGGAACGCGCCGCGGTGGCTGAACGAGCAGAAGCGGATGCTCCAGCCGCCGGCCGCGGGCCCGTCGGTGTACTCCATGAGCTGGATGGCGGGCACGTGGTGTTCCGAACGAACCCGTGCCTCTTCGGTAATCAGCCCGCTACCCCAGTGCATCGTGAACGGGCGTGGGACGTTCGCGCGCTCGACCATGGTGCGAACCTCCAGCGGAGGGAACTGCGTGGCGGAAATCGTACGCGGGGGGCCGGGAGTCCGCTCGCCGCGGGCGAATTCGTGCGCATGTCGAAGCGAGCGGTCAGACTAGCGGGGCACAAAACACAGCGGCGCGGGCCGCATGTGAGGAGGACTGACTGTGGGAAAGCTCTTTGACCTGAGCGGCCACGTAGCACTTGTCACCGGAGGCAACGGCGGCATCGGGCTCGGCTATGCCGAAGGCCTTGCACAGGCGGGCGCCGATGTCTGCATCTGGGGCACGAACGAGGAGAAGAACCGGAAGGCCGCCGAGCAGCTGAGCCGGCACGGGACGAAGGTCCTGGCGCTGCGCTGCGACGTTTCGAACGAAGAGGAGGTCGACAAGCAGTTCGCCGCGACCGTCGAGGCGTTCGGCAAGGTCGACTCGTGCTTCGTGAACGCGGGTGTCGGGCCGAAGCGCCGCGAACCCTTCTGGCTCCAGACGCGCGAGGACTGGGACCAGGTGTGGGGCGTAAACCTGTACGGTGCGTTCTACACGCTGCGCGCGGCGGCGCGGCATATGGTCGAACGCGGCGAAGGCGGCCGGCTCATTGCGACATCGAGCGTTTCGACCATGGACGGTGCTCCGCGCAACCAGGCGTACGCGGGCAGCAAGGGCGCGCTCATCGCGGTTATGGCCGGCCTGGCAGTCGAACTGGCGCGCTACGGCATCACGGCGAACACGATCGTGCCGGGCTGGATCGCGACCGAGATGACGCAGGCGTCGCAGGGTAACGAGAAGTTCGAAAAGGCGGTCATTGGCCGCGTGCCGTTCCGGCGCTGGGGCACCGGCGACGACTTCTCGGGCATCGCCGTGTACCTCGCGAGCGAGGCGAGCAAGTACCACACGGGCGACACGTTCGTCATTGACGGCGGCTACACGCGGTTCTAGCCAGGAGTGACAAAGCGGCCCGCCCCCGAGTGGGGGCGGGCCGCTCTTGCATCGCAAACACAGCGGTCAGTAATAGTTCGGTTCGCCCAGGTCGACCGCCGCGAGGGCGGGCCACTGGCGGGCGTCGAGTTTCATGATGGCGGCGTATTTGCGCGCCGTTTCGAGGTGCTGCGGGTCCTTCGTTTCCCGGTAGCGGTTGAACGCGTCGAGCATCTTATCGGCGATGAGGCGCATGTCCATGCCCATCACGTAGCGGCTGCTCATCTCGTTCAGGGCATCGACGTAGACATCGAAGAACTGCGAGAGGCGAAGCAGCGTCTCGCGCAGGTCGACCCACTCGGCGAGTTCGTGGGCAGCGGCCATTTCGTAGTAGCGGCGGCCCAGGGTTTCGATGTAGCTCCGGTCGATGAAGGGAGCGCCGCCCATGATGCCGCCCGCGCGCTTGCGCCCGAGGCTCTCGGGGAAGATGCCGGAGATGAACAGCGCGTTATCGCCGTAGCGCCGGTAGGTCTCGAACAGGTTCTGGTGCGAGCGAGACGGGTTCGCGGT
Organism: uncultured Anaerolineaceae bacterium; assembly: GCA_964632355.1. Classification (GTDB taxonomy): domain Bacteria; phylum Chloroflexota; class Dehalococcoidia; order Tepidiformales; family Tepidiformaceae; genus JALOAP01. The sequence continues at coordinate 27,801 of CAZWBW010000024.1, forward strand.
CTCCTCCATGAGGTCGCTGAGGTAGGGGATGAAGCCCCTGCGCCTGCCGAGCATCATGTCGCTCGCGCGAAGGTACCGTTCGAGCATCCGGCCGATGTAAGCGAGCGCGCTCGCGTCGCGGCTCTTGCGCTCGACGTAGAGGACCTTGATGAGGAACAGGTCGATGATGTCGGAGAGCTTGAGGTGGGTGAGCTCGCCGATGTCGTCGTAGAAGTCAGAGATCAGCTGGTCGACGCGGCGTGCGAAGGCGCGGTTGGCCACGTTGGTGCCATCGTTCTCGCGGATAGTCTCCCGCAGGGCACCGATGTCCTTTGCCAGGAGGTCGGCTCGGGGCATGTCGCACCTCCGAAGTCGGGATCCTCGTGTCCATTCTCATACGGAGATGCAATACGCCCCGTCAAGCCTCCCGGGACGGGGCGCGATACGAGAGCTGGCGATTCGCAACAGAGTCTTCACCCCTGGGAGTGCTCCGGCCCTCATTCCACGCTGTTGTTTTACCAATCCGGAAGGGCCAGGCGCAGCGCTTACTCCTGCGGGGGCAGGTAGGCGTTGAACACGTCCGAGAGGATCTTCCGGCGGAGTTCGCCGTCGACGAACGTGGGCTTGTACTTGTCCTCGATCTGGTAGGGGACCATGCGCACAGTGATGAGCCGGTCGCCGAGGAACGAGGCTTCGAGCAGGTAGCCCTGCGTGTGCTCGGGCGTGTGGGTCTGGTCGAAGATGAAGTTCCCGAGCGCATACGCGATAAACGTGTCGCCGCGCGTTTCGACCGCCTGCACGTGGTGCGCCTGGTTGCCGACAACGAGGTCGGCGCCTGCGTCGGCGGCGGCGCGCAGAGCCTTGATGCTGCGGGGGCTCGGGTCGTGCGTGTCCTCGGTGCCGGTCTGTACCTGCACGATGACCACATCGACCTGCTGCTTGAGCAGCCGGATGCGTTCGGTGAAGCGGTTGAGCGAGAGTTCCTCCGCCGGACGGAAGAAGGCCGGTTCGCCCGCGGCGTTCTCCTCGGCGTAACTGTCGTCGAGCGGCGCCGTACCGGGGAAATCGTCGGTCGCTTCGAGTTCGTAGGCAGCGACATCGTCGAAACCGAGCACGCCGAACGTCACGCCGTTCACTTCGAAGATGGCGGGCGCGAGCGCCTCTTCGAGGTTGCGGCCACCGCCGACGTACTTGATGCCGGCCTCGTCGAGGAGTTCGAGCGTGCGGAGGAAGGCCTGCGTGCCGCAGTACTCGATGCCGCAGTCGAAGATGTGGTTCGTGGCAACGGTGACGCCATCGATGCCGGCAAGAAGGAGCGCCTCCAGGACCTCGGGCGGCGAGGACAGGTTCGTCCCTTCGACGCAGAGGTAGGGCGGGTTGATGTCCTGGATACTGCCGTCGAGGGAGCCGAGCGCGAGGTCGGCCGCGGCCAGGTATTCGCCAACGGGGCCGCGGAGCGCTGCTCCCCAATCGCCAGTCGCCATGATCTGCGCGAGCGAGCAGCGCGACTGGAGGATGTCGCCGGTTGCGACGACGGTGGTGATCAGCGGGGGTTCGGCGCGCAGGGCAGCGAGGATGCCCGGGGCCGCCTCCTTCCCGGCCTTCGTGATGCCGCGAACGCTCACCCGCTCGACGAACGGCCAAGCGGCGGGGTCACCGCGGCCGCGCGCGATGTCGATGCCGTCGACGGCGAGGGCGCTCACCGAGGGATGCAGTTCTTCGACTGGCACGAACGAGATGAAGGCTGCGTCCGGTTCGGCCATGGAAGCGAAGAGCGCGTCGTAGCCGGACCCGGAGAAGGGCTGCGGCGAGGCGCTCGTAAACGTGGCGATGGCGCGCGAATCGGTCTCCGGCGCGGCAACCACGAACGCCGGTACGCCACCGAGACCGCCGACATCCGCGAACGAGAGCCGGCCAGCGAGGAGTTCTTCGAGCTGGGCCGATGTCACCGAATCGAGCGCGGCGTGCAGGGGCACGACCGGCACGAAGTAGCCGGTTACCGCGGTTTCGGCGTCGTCGGATGGTTCGAAGGAGATGTCGGCGTCTTTCGGGTCGAACGCGCCGCGGAACTGCGCGGGATTCAACCCTCGCGGGAGCTGGCCGGTGAACTGGAGCACCGGCGCGGCGGACTTATCGCCGCCGGGGAGCGGCGACTCAGGGTCGGCGCCAGCGACAGCGCCCGGGTTGCTGCCCCGGTCGGCGAGCACGACACCCAGCACGAGAAGCGACGACACGAACGCCATCAGCGAGAGGGCGAACGCGAAGGTCCATGGATCCCGCAAACGCGACGAAGCCACGGGACGGAGCATTAAGCGCCGGGATTAGAAGCGCAAGGAGGTGTGGTTAAGGCGGCTATTATGTGTTGCTGAGTCGGCCGTGCGAGTAGCGCCGGGGAATTGCCCGTCAACGGCAGGGCAAGGGATGGTCTTGTCTACGGCCCGGGCGGTGTGAGCAGCGAGAGCGGCGCTAGCCCTGCAAGAGCATTCGCACGAGCTCCCGGAGCTGGGTGAGCGTCTCGGGGTCGTCCTCTTTGCCCGCCCACGGGCCGACGCCCAGCATCGCCATGCTGTAGGTGCCGATAAGCGTGCGCGCCGTGGCGGCGATAGGCACCGGTCGAAACGCGCCGGTTTCGATGCCGTGGCTGAGCAGCGAGCAATAGGCTTCGAAGAGCCAGTCGGCCTCGTCTTCGCCGAGCGGCCGGGCGGCGGCAGCGGACTGGAACGCGGCCAGCAGCACCGTGCGGTTTTCGCGGATGTACTGCGCGAAGGAATCGAGCGCGGTGAGCATCCGTTCGAGAGGGGGAGTGTCTTCGCTGACGGCCGCGTGGTAGCGGTTTACCGCTTCGCGGGAATGGGCGCGAAGCACCTCGCGGAGAATCTGCTCCTTGCCCGAGAAGTAGCCGTAGACGGTGCCGACGCCGGTATCGGCGAGTTCGGCGATCTGCTGGATCGACGTCTCCTGGTAGCCCTGCTGGTGGAACAGGGTGTTGGCAGCATCGAGGATGGCGGCACGTGTGCGTGCCTTTCGCCGTTCGAGTCGGCCGAGGGGACGGTCCTCGCGGGCAGGTGGCGGCTCGATTCCCATTCTGACCACGAATGTACCCCGCTCCGAGTCCACGTGCGAACTCTTTGCATGGGAGGACAACTACTCATTAACGAGCAAAACAGGCAGAGTACGGTGAGGTTTAACACATTGCCGCCTGATGTCCGCTATTGCGATGCGCTACACTGGAATCAGCTTGAACGGGATGGGGTTTGTACCGGTCGATTGCGGCAATTTGCAGAACCGTCCTGTAGTCTCCGAGCTGTGCGCCGGTACCAGGCCGGCGCGATCCGGAACGCATGACCCAATCCACGACAGCCGGCAAGCGTGTCGGCGTCCTAGCCCTGCAGGGTGATTTCCGTGAGCACCGCGAGATGCTGCAGGCGCTGGGCCACGAAGCAGTCGAAGTCCGCAAAGTTGAGCACCTCGAGGGCCTGCACGCGCTGATCATCCCCGGTGGCGAAAGCACCGCGATCGCGCGACTGATTCTCTCGAACGGGATGCTGGAGCCGCTGCGCGCCTTTTGTGCCTCGGGGAAGCCGGTGTGGGGCACCTGCGCAGGCGCCATCCTCCTCGCGCGCGAAGTCGACACGCTCGACCGCCCGGGCATCGAAACCATGGACATCGCTGTCCGCCGGAACGCGTTCGGACGGCAGATCGATAGCTTCGAGGCCGACCTC
>CAZWBW010000025.1:0-30691 GCA_964632355.1 uncultured Anaerolineaceae bacterium
CGGCCGTACCGCAAGGGACTCACGCCCGAGCAGGCCATCGAAGAGATCGCCCGGGGGCGCGGAACCCAGTTCGACCCGGATCTCGCGGATGCCTTCATCGCGTTCGTGGAGCGGCACCTGCGGCGGGGAGCGGCCGCGTGAGGGCGGGCGCATACCTGCTGTTCGAGGTGCTCGCATGGGCGGCCGGGGCACTGGGCGCGTGCGAATGCCTGCTCCGCATTGCACTTGGCGAAACGAACGGCCTCGGTGAGGCTGGTCTGTTCACGCTGGCAGCAGCGGGCGTCGTCTTCGTAGCGGGCGAACGCCGCCGGGTGCTGATCGCGGAAAGAGGCGAGCGCACACACCAACGGTAACGGGTAGACTTCCGGCAACCCAACGCGAGGAGCAAAGCCGTGGGCCGATTGCCGGATGCGACACGGGAGCAGTTTCCCGACGACCTGAAGTACGTATGGGATGCGCTGGTCCGCGACCAGACAACGACGTCGGGGAAGCCAGCCAACATCTTCCTGCAGATGGGGAACAACCCGGCGCTCCTGCGCGGGTACCTGCGCCTGGGCAACGCCCTGTGGTCGCACTGTGGGCTGGATGTCGCGACGCGGGAGCTCGTGATCCTTCGCACCGCGATCTTGCGGCAGAGCCGGTACGAGTGGCACCAGCACGTGCGTATCGGACGGGCGGCGGGACTTTCGGACGACAAGATCCGGGCGCTGCACCACTGGCGCGAAAGCGATCTGTTCAGCGAAGACGAACGCGCCATCCTGGCATACGTGGACGCACTGAGCCGTTCGGACCACCCTCTCCCGGAGGTTCACGCGGAGCTCGAGCGGCGCTTCCCGACGTCGACGATCGTAGGGATCAACCTGCTCGCGGGGTTCTACACGATGACGGCCACGTTCCTCGGGGCGATGGAGGTCGAACCGGAAGACGAGTTCGTCGGCTGGCAGCTCTAGCGCAGGCTAGGCCTCGCGTTCGACGCCCGTCTGCTCCTTCTCCGCGGACTGCTGCCTTTCGGCGGCTTCCGACCACTGGAGCAGCCACTGGTCGTATTTCTCCATGCGTTCGACCAGGTGATCGCGGAGCGAGGCCATCTTCTTCATCTTCTGGTCGATGAGGGCGAGCTGCTTCAGCGTCTGTTCGCGGGCAACACGGATCTTCGCGGCTTTCTCGGCGGCGTCGGCATCCTGGCGCCATTCCGAACGAATCTGGAGCCGGACGTCCTCGGACTCGAGCATCTCCTTGATCTCGGCGAGCGAGAAGCCGAGGAGGTCCTTGAACTGCCGGATGCGTTCGAGGCGTTCGATGTCTTCGGGCGAGTAGAGGCGGAAGCCGCCCTCCATGCGGGTGGGAGGTGGGAGCAGGCCTTTTTCTTCGTAGTACCGAAGCGTGCGCTGGGTAAGGCCGGTGCGCTCGGCGGCCTCACCGATCTGGAGGAACTCCCGCTGCCGCGATTCGTGACTCATGCCTGAAAGCTAGTCTAGTCACGTTAACGCGCACGTCAATGTCAACCTTGAGTGCGTTGCCAGCTATTGCGGAACCGTGTACCAGGCATGTCCCCACATAACTGGTGGATGACGTGAAGGTTCATGAACAGTAGCCGAAGGTGCGACATAAGCGCGTTGAACGCCGCCGAAACCGGGGCTATGGTGACGAACACCCCCTGGTTGGGGCAACGAGAGCACTACCCGGAACCCGACACTCCGGACGCGCCCAAAACACCCATACCCTGGCTTCTTTTGCCTGCCACGACGTGTGGGAGAAAGGACTGCGCCTGCCCATGCCTAGCGTTCGCATGCCTTCCGCGATCGAGCTCGCTCGCATGTGGCAGGCTGTTCTCGGCAGGCTCGAACTTGAAGTCCAGCCCCAGGCCTTCGACACCTTCCTGAGGCCGACGCGCGCGCTCCGCATCGACGACAACAGGCTCGTGGTACAGGCCGCACGGGCGTTCGACATCGAAACGCTGAACGTGCGGCTGCTCGTCGTTGTGCAGCGGGCCGTGTTCGATGTGACGGGCATCGAGTACGAAGTCGAATTCGTCCCACCGCTTGCCGCCGAAACCGAGCAGCGAACGACGAGTTCCACGCGGCGCGGCGAACTCATCGGGACACTCAACCCCGAGTACACCTTCGACCGCTACATCCGGGCGGAAGGCAACCGGTTGGCGTACCAGTGCTGCGCCTCGCTGCTCGAAGACGCGCGGATGGCGATCAGCCCGGTGGTCGTATTCGGGCAGCCGGGCATGGGTAAGACGCACCTGCTGCACGCGCTGGCTGCAGCGGCGGTCGACCGCGGCTGGCGAGCGGCGTGCCTGAGCGCCGAGGAGTTCACGACACGCTACCAATCGGCGATTCGGCGGCGCGAGATCGAGGAGTTCCACGCCGAAATCCGGTCCGTGCGGCTGCTCGTGGTCGACGACCTGCAGTACCTGGCGAAGAAGCCGGGCACGCTCGACGAACTCGTACACACCATGGACGCCATCACGAACGCGGGCGGGTTCGTGGCGGTGGGGAGCGAAAAGCACCCCTACGAACTCGAACTGCCCGAGCGGCTCGTCTCGCGGCTTGCAGCGGGCGTGGTGATGCAGGTCGAACCGTTCCGCCTCGAAGAGCGGCGAGACTTCGTGCATTGGCTGGCGCGCGACCGCAGGGCAGCGCTCCCCTCGTGGGCCGTGGACCGCATCGCGAACGTGGAAGTGCCGTCGATCCGGGCGCTGCAAGGCGCCGTCCACGCCGCGTTCGCGCTCGACCGGGCGGGCATGCTCGATATGCGCCGCCTCGACGCCGAACTGATGCGCATCACCATCACCGAGACGGCACCGGCGGTGTGCGCGGACCGGCTGCTGGTGGAAAACGTGGCGCGCTACTTCGAAGCGTCGGTGGAGGACCTGGTCGGGCGGTCGCGGAAGTCGCACGTGACCGAGGCCCGGGCTGTGGCGGTGGCGGTGCTCCGGGAGCGGGGCCGCAGCCTCTCGGAGATCGCCGAACTGTTCGGCGGCAGGAACAAGAGCACGATTTCGCCGCTGGTCGAGCGAGGGCGGTCGCTGCTCGCCCGCAACCCGGAACTGCGACACCGGCTCGCCGTGTAGGTGCACGGGAGATCGGAAGGTGCGGCCGCTTTATCCTGTGACGGTGGCGCCCCATCCGACGGACTCGCTGCGCAGCGTCCCGTGCACCCGGCGCACGTCCTGGCTGCTCGCGCTCTCGCTGCTCCCGATGCTTACGTTCCTGGGGCACTGGACGGTCGACCTGCCGATCCCCGGGACGGACTTCCACGTCGCCCTCCCGCTGGTCGCGCATCATCCGCACACGGACCACGAGGCACACGGCGGCCACGACCAACACTGCCATGGGGATTCGGCTTCGTGCTCGAACACGCCCGCCGGTCCCGTCTCGATGGCAATGCTGGGCGAGCACGCGGCCCTGCTCGCCGGAGACGGGTGGCTGGAGTGGCTCGACGGGCGCCACTGGGAACCGTCCAGTTCGCAGACCATTGCACCTGAACGAACTCCGCCCCGACCGGCCCTGTAGCCCGGTACGTACAAATCTTCAGGTGCAAGGAGTACGCAATGAGTTCGACGACCCTCAAACTGCTTCGGCCTGCGGCGGTTGTGCTGCTGGGCCTTGCCGCGGCGCTGGCGCTGGCCGCCTGCGGCGATGATAGCGACAACGGCGATGGCGCGTCCGGCAACACGCAGGTGCTGACGGCCATCAACATCCTCGACAACGCCGGCCTCCACGAGATGGACGACGAGATCAACAAGGAGGGCGAGATCCCGGCGAACGGTAAGACCGTGGCCCGCCACCTCGAAACCGTGGTGCGGCTGACCGACTGGCCGAGTGAGCTCGAAGGTACCGCGAACCAGCTCGCCGGCCTGCTCGCCGACCTCGCCGCCGAGTTCGACAAGGACGACATCGACGTCGAGCGCGCGGGCGACCTCGCCGCACAGGTGCACGACGTGTGGCACGACCTCTCGCACGACACGTGGGCCTACCTGGCGAAGGAGGCCGGGGTCGAAGGCGAAACCGGCGACGGACACTAGGCGCTCGGGCGCAACGACCGCTGTTCGAAGGGAGGCCATGCGGCCTCCCTTCGTTATGTCCGGGGGCGAAGTGTGACGCGGGTGTTAGAGGCGACGGCCTTCGCTGAGGTGTCGCCAGCAGTGCTCCCGGTAGGTTCGCCCAAAGGCCGGGAGGAACAGCGCATGACTGACCGGAAGCCATCACGGACCGACCCGAACGAACGGGGCCTCGCGAACCAGGTCAGCCGGAACGCGTCGCTGGGTGAGGCGTGGACACAGGCGAAGAGCATGAAGCCAGTGCCTGACGGCGATCCGTCGCAGTTCCAGGAGTTCCTCGACGACCTCCCATACTCCCGCTCGGACACCCCGATGGCCGGCGGCGACGTCGAGCCGGAGATGGCAAACCTCCCCTCGGCAGCCGACGGCGAAGGTATACCCGTGGGCCAGGTGCCCGGCGAACTGGCCGAGGATTAGCGCGGGACCGCCACGGCGAGCAACTCCCGGAGCGTGCGCAGCGCCTCGGGGATGCGCGGCCCGTACCACCAGAGCAGCTTCCCATCGACCACGCGCGCCGGCGCCACAGCCGACCACTCCGCGGCATCCGAGTCCTTGAACGGGTAGGGCTCGTCCGGGAGCAGGACGACGTCCGGGCGGCGTTGCTCGACCTCGTCGCGGGTGACCTCCGGATAGCGAGGGCGGTCCGCGAAGATGTTCGCTGCCCCAGCCCGCTCGAGCAGGTCGTGACCGTACGAAGCACTCCCGAGCGCAAGCAGCGGCTCCCGCCAGATCGGGACGAACACTCGCGGCCGCTGCCCGGGCGGGGGCACAGCGAGTTCTGCTTCGATGGCCGCCGCGAGCACTTCCGCCTTCGCCCGGCATCCCAACCGCACCCCGAGGTCCCGGATCATCTCGATAGCTGCAGGGACGGTGTTCGGGTCGGTGACCACGACATCGAGGCCGGCTGCCCGCAGGGCCTCGACGTCCTCGCGGCGGTTCTCTTCCTTGTTCGCCAGCACAAGGTCAGGCCGAAGGGCGACGATGCGGTCGACCTTCGGATTCTTCGTACCGCCGAACCGCGGTACGCGCTCGATCTCGCCCGCGGGCTCGACACAGAAGGTGGTGCGGCCAACGAGCGCCTCGCCGAGACCGAACCACCACACGAGTTCGGTCAGGCTGGGGACGAGCGACACGATGCGCATCACCCGCCTATGCTACCGCCGCGGCCTCGCGTCGTCGCGAACGAGATCGAGCAGCGGTGCGACGGCCGGGTCGGCAGCGCGCACGCTCAGCGCCTCGTAGAGCGCCTTGCGTTTCTCGCGGCTGATCTCTTCGCGGGCGACCTCGCCGAGGGCCTCGAGCAAGTCGTCCCGCCGCTCGGCGACGATGGCGGCCGCGAGGTAGTGGAACACCTCGGGGGAGGCGTGCCTGCGCATGAAATCGACCGTCGCCGCGCGGAGCTCGCCGCTCGGCTGGTGGTGCACGAACAGGTCACACAGGCCGAGGGCGACGGTCTCGTCGCTCGCGGCGCGGGCCGATTCGACCACCCGGGCGAGGACTGACGGAGGCAGCGCACGGAGCTCGCGCAGGCACTCGGCAGTCACCTCGGGGTGCCCGCGCCCTCCCAGCACGTAGGCGACGAGTGCCACCTCCTGGCCGGCCGCGGCGAGCACGCGGACAGCCGTGGCCGCCGGTTCGCCGGTGAACTGCGACGTGTGGCGCCGGTCGTGCAGCACCACGATGGCGTGGTAGGCAGCGAACTCCGGATCCAGGCGGAGCATGCCGGCGAGCGCAGCGGCACGAACGCCAGTCGGCGCGGCGCTGTCCTGCGGCGTCGGTTCGTAGACCGCGACAGCACGGGCGAGAAGCGGGAGATCGCCGGGGAGCACGATGGGTTCGAGCGCGCGAAGCAGCGCCGCCCGGACGAGGCCACCCGCATCGCCGCGGCGGCCCGTACGTTCGAACTCTTCGTACCGCGCGACGAGCCGGTCGTGCAGGGCGGGCACCGGCGAGCCGGCGAGCACCGCCAGCGCGGTGAGCAGCACCTCGGGCTGGCGCTCGGATTCGACGATTTCGGTCGCGAAGGGGAGGAGCTGCGGCGTGCGGCTGAGCGCGCGAAGGCGGTCGAGCTTGCGGCGGGCGTCGGCAGCAGAACCCGGTCGGGGCATGCCGCAAACTCTACGCCGATTCGCGTGCGCAATGGCGCTCACGCTGGCGGAATTGCGAGGCGAATCTTGCGTTTGCTACCATCCGGAATGGCGGCCATGCGAATGGATACGGGGTACGTACTCGTACTGAACCAGAATTACGAGCCGCTGAACGTGTGTAACGTACGGCGGGCGATGGTGCTCGTCCTCCGTGGCAAAGCCGAAGTCATCGAGCACGCCCACGACGTCATCCGCAGCGCGACCCGCCAGTTCCTGCTCCCGTCGGTCATTCGGCTCATCAACTTCATCCGCAGGCCACGGCCGAAGGTGCGCCTCACGCGGAAGGAAGTCTTCGCGCGCGACGGCTATGCCTGCGTGTACTGCGGAAAGGAGTCGCGTGACCTGACGCTGGACCACGTCATCCCTCGGCACCGCGGCGGCAAACACACGTGGGACAACCTCGTGACGGCCTGCAAACCATGCAACCACCGGAAGGCCGGCCGCACGCCGCGCGAAGCGGGAATGACGATGCGCCGCCAGCCCGGCGAACCGCGCGTGTCGATCTACTACGCGTTCTTCTCGTACCTCGGGGCACAGCCGAGCTGGCGGAAGTTTGTGCCCGGCTGGGAGCCGCCGGCTTCCGCGAGCGCAGCAGGCTAACGCTTCACCGCCACCGAAGGCTTCGGGCTAATCGGGATCGCCCAGCACCACTCGAACGACCTGGGGCTGGCCGTCGCGGTAGATCTCGACCTCGACCTCCTCGCCGGGTGCGTGCCGGATCATGGCCACCGCCAGGTCGCCTTCGGAGCGAATCTCCTCGCCCTCGATCATGGTGATGACGTCGCCGGGGCGGATGCCTGCCTGGTCGGCGGGACCGCCGGGTTCAACACTCGTCGCGTTCGCCACAAGCATCTCTTCGGGGCGCGGAAGGTAGACGCCACCCTTGTCCTCGGGGACGCCGAGTTGGCGGGCGCGAGCGGGCCGCAGGGCTTCGAACCCACGCACACCGAGGAGCCCGCGGCTCACCCTGCCTTCGGCCTTGAGCTCTTCGTAGACCGCCCGGACGGTATCGGCGCCGACGGCATAGCCGATGCCCTGCGCAATGCCGGTGGGGGAACTGGCGTCGGGCTGGAGGGCGGTGTTCACGCCGACCACTTCGCCGTAGAGGTTGAGCAGCGGACCGCCGCTGTTGCCGCGGTTGATCGCCGCGTCGGTCTGGACGGAGCCGAGGATCGGCGAGGTCTCCTGGATGCCGCGGTTCTTCTGGCTCACGATGCCACGGGTGACGCTGAACGACGGGCCTTCGCCACCTTCCAGGTCCAGCGCATAGCCGATCGCGACAACGTCGTCGCCGATCTGGACATCGTCGAGGTCGACGAGGGTGAGCGGCTGCACGGGCCCGTCGGCTTCGATCTTCAGGAGCGCGAGGTCGGAGCGGGGATCGACGCCGACGATCGTTGCTTCGTACACAGAGCCATCGCTCAGGGTGACGATCGGCGTGGGCGGGCGCCCCACACCGCCGGCGATGACGTGGTTGTTGGTGATGATGTGGCCTTCGTCGTCGATAAAGAAGCCGGTTCCCACGTTCCCGCCGCTAGCGATGCGCACAACCGAAGGCTCGGCGAGTTTGACCACTTCGGCGGTGGTCATGAGGTTGCCGCTGCGGGCGGGCGTGCTCGTCCGATTCGCACCCGCGGGTGCCGTGAGGGTCGCAGTGGCGGAGTCGCCGTCCACGCTGGGGCGGGCGGTATTTTCGGAACATGCCCCGAGTACCAATGCGACCGAAGCCAGGGTGGCGGCTACGGCGGGCGCGAATCGCATCATTTCTCTGGTGAACTCCCTCGTGATCGGATGTCCGCAGTTTCGCCGATGAGGAGACAACCCCCTGTAAATCCTATTCTGGCGCGGATTACGAGGGTAAAGAGGTGCAGTTGATCCGGCAGATGGATGTATCATCGCGGCACGGACGAGACAGATGGCGTTTAATCGGAATCCAGAAGCCTCAGGGGTTCGTAGCGTTCACAGAACGAGTGACGCGACCCCCGTCGTGGCTGCCGATCGAGGCAACCGCGCCGAGTGGTCGGACGAGGCCCTGATGCTCGCTGTTGTCAACCGCGATGAGCTTGCGTTCGCCGAGCTCTACGACCGGTACGTGGACCTGGTGTATTCGACCTCGCTCCGCGTGCTCGGCGATGCGCAGCTGGCGGAAGACGCGACGCAGGACATCTTCGTGCGGCTCTGGCGGCGCCCGCAGGCATTCATGGCGGAACGGGGCCGATTCGTGAGCTGGCTGATGAGCGTGGTTCGCAACAGGGCGGTAGACGAACTGCGTGCACGCGGGCGGCGGCAGAAGCGCGAGGGAGTCGCCGGGTCGGAGGTCCAGGAGGCAGCCCTGGCGCTGCTCCCGGCAGACGGCGACGACCCGGTGCAGACCGCGCAGCTCCGCGAGGACCAACGAACGGTCCGCGCGGCACTGGCCGGGCTCCCACCGGAGCAGCGGCTGGCTTTGGAGATGGCCTATTTCGGCGGCTACACACAGCAGGAAATCGCGCTCCACCTCGGCGAACCACTCGGGACGATAAAAACGCGCATCAGGCTCGGCATGCAGAAACTTCGCCGGGCACTCCAGGACCGGGTGTGACTCCAGGAAGGTAGGGCTTTCCTTCGTGACCGCGGCGCACGAACCGACACCGCATATCACCGAGGCACAGGCCGACGAGTACGCGATCGGCGCACTCGAGCCTGAAATTGCCGCGCTCATCACGCTCCACGCAGAGGAATGCCCGCAGTGCAAGGCGCTCGTTTCGGAGAGCCAGCGGGCCGCCGCATCACTCGGGCTGGCGACGCCGATTCAGCCGGCGCCTCCGCGGCTCAAGCGGCGCGTGATGCACGCCGCGGGCATCCGGCGTGGGCCGCTGTGGACGGCACTGCGCTTCACCCCGGCCGCAGCAGCTGCGGCGGCGATCGTGGTCGCGGTGGCATCGTTCGCGGGCATGGTCTCGGTTCGCGGCCAGATCTCCGACCTGCGCGACGAGAACGCGACGCTGAGCGCGCAGCTGAACGACGCACTTTCGCAGAAGATCGAAATCGCGCTGATCTCTGACCGCCTGCGCGACAGCGAACAGGCGGCTGCGGAACTCGAACGTGCGGCACAGAGCGACCGCGACCTGCTGGTGGCGCTCCTTTCGCCGGGAAGCGAAGTCGCCGAACTGGTTCGCTTCGACGATGGCACGTCAGCCGTGGGGCGGCTCGTGTGGGACCCCGAACAGCGGCGCGTGTGGTTCGTCGCGAACCGGCTGCCCCCGCCCGGCCCGGGCGAGACGTACCAGATCTGGCTGAACTCGGGTGGGCGCTTCGTCAGCATCGGCACGTTCACGCCCGACGCGAGCGGCTTCGCGCGCCACGAAAGCCTGGTGCCCGAAGGCCTGACCACCTACGACGGCGCCGTCATCACGATCGAACGCGCGGGCGGGGCCATCGAACGCAGCGGACCGAGCGTGTTCGTTGCGGACCTTTCGAACCTGAGCAGGAACCGCTAGCGCGACTCCAGTCCGAGCTTGTCACGCAGGGCAGCGAGTGCGCGCGCCTGCCGGCCTTGACTCCATCGACGCTGGTACCCACGGCCGCCGTCTCTTCGAGCGAGAGTCCACGGACGGCCGGAAGCGCGAGAACATCGCCTCCTGCTGTTCGAACAGTAGGCGCACCGACAGGATCGCCGCGGCAGGGAAGCCTTCCGACACGACGATCAGGTCGACGCCAGTATCCATCGCGCGGAAGTGGTCGTGGGTGTGCATGCAGCCGCCTCGCCCCGGGACCAGCGCAGGATACTCCCGGGGGCGAGGCGGGCGAGGTAACCGAACTGTCTCGAATTCGACGGACGAGAGGCCGTTCGCGCCCCTATTGGTTCTTGAAGACCGGGTCGCGCTTTTCGACGAACGCGCGGGCGGCTTCGCGGAAGTCTTCGGAGCGAACGAGCACCCAGTGCCGTTCGGTCTCGAGTTCGAGGTATTCCTTGAACGGCATGCGTTCGGCGGCGACGTAGTGCGCCTTCATGGTGCGGAGTGCGCGCGGCGACATGGCAGCGAGGCGCTTTACCATCGCGTCGACTTCGTCGCGGAAGACGTCGTCATCCCAGACGCGGGCCACGAGGCCGATGCGATGGGCCTCCTCGGCGCTGAACTTTTCGCACAGGAACGAAAGCTCGCGGGCCTTCGCAGCGCCGACGAGCCGCGGCAGCGACCACGGGACACCCATGTCGCCCGCGACGGCAACGCGCAGGAACGCGGTGCTGAAGTTCGCGGACCGGGCGGCAACCCGGATGTCAGCGCCACAGGCCCACCCAAACCCGGCGCCGGCGCAAGCGCCGTTGATCGCGGCGATAGTAAGCGCGGGCATTTCGTGGAGCAGGCGAGCGACGTGGTAGTTCTCGGGGTTGTCACGGGGTTCGTCGGAAGAACCACCCTTCAGGTCTGCACCGGGGCAGAACGAGCGGCCGGCGCCGGTGAGCACGAGGATGCGAAGGTCGGGGTCGGCGGCGGCTTCGCGCAGGCATTCGTACGTCTCGCGGAGCATGCGCACGGTCATGCCGTTGAAGTGCTCGGGGCGGTTGATGGTGAGGGTGCCGACGCCGTCGGCCTTTTCGTAGAGGATGGTCTGATAGGCGGCCATGAAGTCTCCTCCAGGGGAACTGGTTTGGGCGTGGCGCCAATGCTACGCGTGCCGGGGGCTGGCGGGAATCACGAACAGGGGAGCGACACTTCGCGTTCGGCTAAACGAAGCTGGTACACTGGCGGGGCATTTCAATCTGCCGAAGGGATACTTCAATCATGCGTGAAGTCGTCATCGTGGACGCTGTCCGCACGCCGCTGGGGCGGCGCGGGGGCGTTCTGAGCCAGAACAACCCGGTCGAGACCTCGGCGCTTCTGCTGAAGGCGCTCCAGGAGCGCAACAACCTGGACCCGGAAATCGTTGACCACGTACTGTGGGGCTGCGTGAGCCAGGTGGGCGCGCAGTCGACGAACCTCGGCCGAAACATCGTCCTGACGGCTGGCTGGCCGTACACCGTGCCTGCCGTGACGATGGACCAGCAGTGCAGCTCGAGCCAGCAGGCCGTGCACTTCGCGGTGAACCAGGTGGCGAGCGGCACGCACGATGTGGTGATCGCTGGTGGCACGGAGTGGATGTCCCAGATCCCGCTGGGCGCGAACGTGGTGAAGGAGTACGGGTATCCCTTCACGCAGGCCATGCGCGACCAGTACGACCTGACCTCGCAGGGCCTTTCGGCCGAGCGCATCGCCGAGAAGTGGGGCATTTCCCGCGAAGAAGCCGACGAGTTCGGCGCCCACAGCCAGGTGAAGGCAGCCCAGGCCGCGAAGGAAGGCCGCTTCAAGAACGAGATGATCCCGGTGCCGGGCAAGAAGAAGCTCAAGAAGGATGACGGCACCGAAGAGTGGGAAGACGCCACCATCGACTTCGACGAGGGCATCCGCCCGGGCACGACGCCGGAGATCCTTGCGAACCTGAAGCCGTCGTTCAAGGAAAACGGCGTGCATCATGCCGGCAACTCGAGCCAGATCACGGACGGTTCGGCGGCGGTGCTCATCACGCATCCCGAGTTTGCGCAGAAGATGGGCTGGAAGCCGCGCGCCCGCTTCGTGTCGCAGGCCGTGGTCGGCTCGGATCCGGAGCTCATGCTGACCGGCCCCATCCCGGCGACGCAGCTCGCCCTGCAGCGCGCGGGCCTCTCCATGCGCGACATCGACCTCACGGAGATCAACGAGGCGTTCGCCAGCGTGGTCCTCGCCTGGAAGCGCGAACTCCAGCCGGATATGGACAAGGTGAACGTGAACGGCGGCGCGATTGCGCTGGGCCACCCGACTGGCGCGACCGGTGCTCGCCTGTTCGGCACCCTGCTGAACGAGCTCGAGCGCACCGGCGGCAAATACGGCCTGGTGACCATGTGCGTCGGCGGTGGCATCGGCACCGCGACCGTTATCGAGCGGCTCGACTAGTTCGCAGCCACGGAACGCTCAACAGGGCCGGACGTTCGTCCGGCCCTGTTTCGTTGTGCGCGAATCCGAGCGCCCCAAGGGCGCGTCAGTTCTTGAAAACGTCGATGACCAGCCGGGCAGGCCCCTGCAGCGTGGTGACCTTGAATGGCTGCTGGCCGGTGGTGCCGACGGCGTAAGTCACGACACCTTCGAAGTCGCAGCTCCGGACGGCCTCTTCGATGGTGCCACCGGGGCCATCGACCTCAGCGTCGATGGTGGGCTGGCCGGCCTCCGTGTGGCCCACCGCCTGGTCGATGCGAACCTCGAGGATGGCGGAACCTGCGACGTCCACCGCCTCGCCCGAGCCGCACTCGGAGGCGCTGTCGACGTACTCGATGTGCGCGGGCGGCACAACATCGCCTTCGAATTCGAACACGATGCGGTCGGCGTTTTCGTGCCCGCCAATGCGAACGTCGACCACCGTGACGATGCCGCTCGGCGCGGACGGAGTCGCCGTTACATCGACCGGGTCGGTGCCGGCGTCGTCGGGAGGCGCCGGCGTGCCGTCGGTCGCCGTGGCGGTTGCGGTGGTGCCAGTGGTTGCCGTTTCAGTTGGTGCGGATGTAGCGGTTTCGGTTTCGGTTGCAGTTGCTGTTGTGGGTTCGGCAGTCGGTGTCGTGTCGTCGTCATCGTCGCCGCAGCCAACGAGCACAAGGCCCGCGACCAGCGGCACAGCCGCCATTGAGATCCAGCGCATTGTTCCTCCCACCCCGCGATGACTGTACGTCGGAGCGGGCGGGGAAGGATTCGTCGGAGTAACGGCAGAGTTGCGGGCAATAAAGCGAGCCGCCTCCCCCTGTGGTGGCGGCTCAACCGGGTGCGTGTTCCCGAAATCTCGGGCTATTCGCAGGCGTAGTTGCGGTCGTACACCTCGACCCACTGCACGAGTTCGATGTGTCCGCCACCGAACGCGTACCGCGGGTTCCCGCAGCGCGAGGCCGCGTCATAGAGGTTCAGGGCACCGGCGGTCCACACGGGCAGGCCAGGCGCGAAGTCACCAGCGATGACGCCCCACTGGTACGGGGTGGAATACACGCCGACCTCGAGGCCTTCTTCCTGGAGGTAGTCGATGGCGCCGGCGATGACGCGGGCATTCGCCTGCTTGTCGGGCGACCAGTAGTTCATGGTTTCGACGTCGAGCCACCAGCGGGAGGCGTCGACACCCTGCGAGCGGCCGTAATCGACCGCGTGGCGAGCGGTATTCCAGCCGTAGTTGTAGGCGCGGCACATCACGTCCCAGGGCGAGCACAGGCCCGCAGGCCCGAAGAACTGGTGGTAGGAGGTGTGTCGCCAGTAGTCGACGTTGATGTAGACCTCGGCGGGGTAGTCGCCGCGGGTAGCCCATTCCCACTGGCTGGCGAGGCACGGGTTCTCGGTGAATGCGCGTCCGCCGGTCACTCCGACGATGCCGAATCCGATCGGATCGAACGGGTACCAGGTGCCGCACTGGGGCCACGAGATATCGAAGCCGGTCATGTTCGCGCGGCGGGGGAGCGGTGCGGCGGCTTCTTCGCCTTCGGGGGCCTGTGCGTGCACCACCTGCCCGGTCGCGAGCAGAGCAAGGATGAGCCCAATCAGAAACGCCGCGAGGAGCTGTTGTCCTCGGCCACGTAGCAGGTTTCGCATAGTTTGCCTCGCCGCTGTGACGAATTCGTGACAGGAGTGCAAACGAGGCTACGTGGCGTATCAGTTGTCGAACAAAACGAGAGGAAAGAATTCGGTACTTCGTTCCAGAGAATTCTTTGATCCACTCATCCCGAACGAGAACAGGTGCCTGGACCGCGGGGTTGTTGCGGCGATCTGCCGTACGATCGGCTGCGAAATCTCGTTCGGAGCCGCGGAATGTCGAACCAGTCTGTCATCGCGTACGCAAAGCGCACGCCCATCGGAAAGCTGAACGGAGCCCTCGCCGGTGTGCCGGCGCCGGAACTCGCGGGGACACTCGTGAAAGACGCGCTCGCCACCACGGGCATCGCGCCCGGGAGCGTGGACGAAATGATCCTGGGGTGCGTGCTGCCCGCGGGCATCGGGCAGGCGCCGGCCCGCCAGGCGGCGTTCGCCGGTGGGCTGCCGAAGAGCGTCTGCGCGACCACGATCAACCGCGTGTGCGGGTCGGGGCTTAAGGCCATCATGCTGGCCGACCAGGCCATCCGCCTCGGCGACGCGAACATCGTCTTCGCTGGCGGCGCCGAAAGTATGAGCCGCGCGCCGCACCTGCTGATGGGGAGCCGGAGCGGCTACAAGTTCGGGCCCGTGGAACTAAAGGACCACATGCAGTGGGACGGCCTCTGGGACCCCTACGCCAACAAGGCGATGGGCAACTTCGGTGACCTGTGCGCGAAGGAGTACCACTTCACGCGCGAAGAACAGGATGCGTTCGCGGTCCAGAGCTACGAACGGGCGCGCGCAGCCATCGAAAGCGGGCACTTCGCGAAGGAGATCGTCCCGGTGGAGGTTCCGGGCCGCAAGGGCGTGACCGTGGTCGACCGCGACGAAGAGCCGTTCTCGGTGGACCTTTCGCGGATGGGCTCGCTCGGGCCGGCGTTCGAACCGGACGGGACAGTCACGGCGGCGAACGCATCGACGCTGAACGACGGCGCCGGGCTGGCGGTCGTTATGTCAGAAGCGGCGGCGCGGGAGCAGGGCGTCCAGCCAATCGCACGGATCGTGGCGCAGGCGTCCTTCGCGCAGGACCCGGCGTGGTTCACAACCGCACCCATCGAGTGCATCAAGCGGGTGCTGGCAAAGGCCGGCCTCGCGGCTTCGGACATCGACATCTACGAGATCAACGAGGCGTTCGCGGTGGTGACGCGGGCATCGATCCGCGAACTGGGGCTCGACCCGGCGCGCGTGAACCCGCACGGCGGCGCGGTGGCGCTCGGCCACCCGATCGGCGCGAGCGGCGCCCGCATCGTGGCGACGCTGCTGAACGGCCTGCAGGCCTCGGGCGGGCGGTACGGCCTCGCGACGCTCTGCATCGGCGGCGGCGAAGCCAGCGCGATCGTCGTGGAAATGATCCAGGACTAGCCGGCCGGGCGCTCCACGAATAAGGAAAGGGCCCGCCGTGACGGCGGGCCCTTTGGTGTGCCACGAAGCAGCGGGTTACTTCGGCGGCTGCGCGGGCATCGGGTTGCGGATACCGGCGCCGAGCGTGGTCGGGAAGACGCGCTCGAGCGAATCCAGGTCCCAGCCGCCCTCGCGGTAGATGGTGCGCTCCTTATCGGGGAGCGAGACGAGCGAGATTTCGTTGCCGCCGACGATGAAGTCGCGGCCGTTGATGTTCGCCGCGGCGTCGGTGCAGAGATAGACCACGAGCGGCGCGACGAGTTCCGGCTTGAGCTCCTCGAGCTGGGCGATGGCGGACTGGGCGGCGGAATCGGTGCCACCGGCTGCGGCCTGCGTCTGGCGGGCCTTCTCCATGGCCGCGCGGAGTTCGTCGGAGAGCGTGAGGCGGGTGCCGGCGCGCGGGCGGATAGCGTTGGCCGTCACGCCGTACTTGCCGAGGTCAAGTGCAAGCGTGCGGGTGAGGCCGATGATGCCTTCCTTGGCTGCCGAGTAGTTGGCCTGGCCCATGTTGCCGAGGCCCGACTCCGAGCTTGTGTTGATGATGCGGCCGCTGCGCTGCTGCCGGAACACCATCGCCGCGTGCCGGGTGATGGTGAAGTGCCCCTTCAGGTGCACGGCGATGACCGCGTCCCACTCCTCTTCGGTCATGTTGAAGATCATGCGGTCGCGGAGGATGCCGGCGTTGTTCACGAGGATGTCGAGGCGGCCCCAGGTATCGAGCGCCTGCTTGACCATCCGCTCGCCCGCCTCGAACGAGGTAACGCTGTCGTAGTTCGGGATGGCCTCGCCACCCATCTTCTTGATTTCTTCGACAACCTCTTCGGCGTGGCTGGTGTCGGCACCTTCGCCGCCCGGGGAACCACCAACGTCGTTGACGATGACGCGGGCACCTTCCTTGGCGAGCAGCAGGGCTTCGCCGCGGCCAATGCCGCGCCCGGCGCCGGTGACAATGGCGACTTTGCCTTCAAGCCGTCCGGCCATTCGAACTCACTCCTTCTCTGGATCTCCGGGTCTCACCGGGGAAAGCGGGGAAACTCTACCAAGCGGTGGGCTACGGCGGAAACTCGCGCCGGGCGGGGCCTGCGACGTAGGGTGAAGGCATGCCGACCGCGCTGGCCATCGTTCCGCACCCCGACGACGAGTCGTACGCCTTCGGGGGGCTTATCGCACTGCTTTCGGACCGCGGATGGCGCTGCGCCGTGCACTGCGCCAGTTCGGGCGAGGGCGGGAAACGGCACGACGGCGGGCCCGCCGGCCCGGAAGCGCTCGGCCCGGCCCGGGAAGCGGAGCTCGCGGCGTCGTGTGAAATCCTCGGGGCGGCGCCGCCGGTCTCCTGGCGGCTGCCCGACGGCGGGCTGCGTGACCACGGCACGGAAGGGCAGCAGCGCGTGCGGGAGGCGATCGAGCGGGAACGGCCCGACCTGCTGCTCACGCTCGGCCCCGACGGGGCGTACGGACACCCGGACCACCTCGCGGTTCACGCGTGGGTACGCGAGGGCTGGTCGGCGATGCCGCCGGGCGAACGGCCGGCGCTGCTGTTCGCGGCGTTCCCAGCCGGGCTGTTCCTGCCGCAATACGAAAAGTGCATCGACATGATGGGCGACCCGCCAAACCCGCCGCCGGGGGCCATCGGCACGAGCATTGTCGACTTCGAAATCGATACCGCGAGCGTGGCCGTGCGGAAGCTGCGAGCCATCGGGGCGCACCGGACGCAGCTGCCGGGCGGCGACCCGCACGCCATCTTCCCCGCGGGCATCGTGGGGGCCGTGCTCGAGCGCGAACGATACGTCGCGGCCGACGACGCATCGCGAACGGCGGCTCGGGAATTTCTCGCAGGCCTGGCACGCTGACGGAACTTTCGGACGCGAGCGTTCGTCCTGTAAGTACCAGAGGCAGTGAGGTGTCGCCGTGGATTCGCCCACGTTCCTCTTCGTGCTCTTCACCGGTTCGGGGCTGCTGTTCGCGGCCGTGCTTGCGCTTTCGAACCTGCGCGACGAACCGGGCAACCGCCGTCCGCCGCGGCGTCGTTAACGTTCGCCCGCCGGGCGCCCGGCCCCGGCGAGGCATATACTGCCCCCACAACCTTAGTGGGAGCGCTTCATGGGCAACCTGATCGACGGTGGCGAAATTATCGCCCGGATGATCAAGCAGGAGGGCGTGGGCCACATCTTCACGCTCTCCGGCGGGCACATCCAGAACATCTACGAAGGGTGCCTGAACAACGGCATCGAAATCATCGACACGCGGCACGAGCAGTCGGCGGGGCACGCTGCCGACGGCTATTCGCGCATCACGTTCAAGCCGGGGGTGGCGGTTGTTACCGCCGGGCCCGGCGTCACGGACGTGGTCACGGCGGTGGCGAACGCGTACCAGGCCTCGAGCCCCATGGTGGTCATCGGCGGCCGGTCGCCGCTGCGGCAGTACGACATGGGTTCGCTCCAGGACATCGAACTCCTGGACGTGATGAAGCCGATCACCAAGTGGGCGCAGACGGTCTACGAAACCCGGCGCATCCCGTACTACATGGCGATGGCGTTCCGGGAAGCGATGACCGGGCGCTACGGCCCCGTCTTCCTCCAGATCCCGTCGGACGTATTGTTCGGGCGCGTGGACGAAGACCAGATCGAGTGGCCGCGGAACTACCGGCCCAAGGGCGAGATCATGGGCGACCCGGCGCTCATCAAGCAGGCGGCCGAAGCCATCGCGAAGGCTGAGCGCCCGATGGTGATGGCGGGCTCGGGCGTGTTCTGGCACCGCGCCCAGAAGGAGCTCGGCGAGTTCGCGCAGGCCGCCGATGTGCCCGTGTACACGAACGCGATGGGCCGCGGCTCGCTCCGGCAGGACCACCCGAACTTCTTCAGCCTGTCGCGGAAGCCGGCGTTCGCACAGTCGGACTGCATCGTGATCCTGGGCACGCCGATCGACTTCCGCCTGAAGTACGGGCGTTCGCCGGCGTGGAACCCGGAAGCGAAGGTCATCCAGATCGACATCGACCCGCGCGACATCGGCCGCAACCGCGACTTCACGATCGGTATCGAAGCAAACATCCGGCAGGCGCTCCTGCAGCTGACCGCCGAGATCGGGAAGGCGCAGCACAGCGACTGGATGCAGACGCTCCGCGGGCTTGAGAACCAGGCCGACCAGCAGCGCGAGATCTACATGAACTCCGACGCCATGCCGATCCACCCGCTGCGGCTGTGCAAGGAGATCGCGCAGTTCGTCGATGACGACACGATCGTGATTGGCGACGGCGGCGACATCGTGGCCCAGGCGGCCAGCGTGCTCCCGATCAACAACCCCGGCCAGTGGATGGACCCGGGCCCATTCGGAACGCTCGGGGTGGGCACCGGCTTCTGCATGGCGGCCGCGGTGGCAGCGCCGAACAAGAAGGTGTTGATGGTGAACGGCGATGGCACCTTCGGCCTGAACGGTTTCGATTTCGACACGTTCGTGCGGTTCAACATGCCCATCGTCGCGGTGGTGGGCAACGACCGCGTGTGGCACCAGATCTACATCGAACAGAAGCGCATGTACGGCGAGGACCGGACACCAGCGACGAAGCTGGGCGACAACGCGCGGTACGACCTGGTGGTGGAAGGGCTGGGTGGCCACGGCGAGTTCGTGGAGCACCCGGAGCAGATTCACGCCGCCATCCAGCGCGCGTTCGATAGCGGCAAGCCGGCGTGCGTGAACGTGCTGATGGACCCGGATCCGCCGGGAGTGAAGGGCGGCTACGAGTTCAAGTAGGTGGGGTTTTGGCCGTTTGTAGCGGCCGGGCCTACACTGGTGCTAGCACTCACACACGGAGAGTGCTAACATCCCGATTGCTATTCCAATTCGCATTGATCCAGGAGGCTGAACCCCATGGCCGAAACGAAGGCGAAGACCAAGCTGGTCCCGCTGGCCGACCGCATTGTGATTACTCCCCTGAAGCAGGAAGAGGTGACGGCAAGCGGCCTGGTTATTCCTGATACGGCGAAGGAGAAGCCGCAGCAGGGCGAAGTCGTTGCGGTGGGTCCCGGCCGGCTCGATGACAGCGGCAAGCGCGTCGCAATCGACCTGAAGGAAGGCGACCGCATTCTCTACGCCAAGTACACCGGCACCGAAGTCAAGCTCGATGGCGAGGACTACATCGTCCTGAACGAGAAGGACGTCCTGGCGAAGCTCGTCGTCTAGATTTCATCCCTTGCGGAGGCGCGGGCTGGTGAAGCAACGGTGCTTCACGGGCCGGCGCCTTCGCGGTTCGAGAGGAAGCACGAATGGTTGCAAAGCAACTGGTGTTCGACGAGGTAGCCCGCCGCAGCCTGAAGGACGGCGTGGATGCTCTCGCCGACGCAGTCAAGGTGACGCTCGGCCCCCGCGGCCGCAACGTCGTCATCGATAAGAAGTACGGCGCGCCTTCGATCACGAAGGACGGCGTCACCGTCGCGCGCGAAATCGAGCTCGAAGACCCGTTCGAGAACATGGGCGCGCAGCTCGCCAAGCAGGTCGCGACGAAGACGAACGACGTGGCGGGCGACGGCACGACCACGGCGACTGTGCTGGCGCAGGCACTCGTCCGCGGCGGCCTGAAGGTCGTGGCCTCGGGCGCGAACCCGATGTTCGTGAAGCGCGGCATCGACAAGGGCCTGGCGGTGGCCGTGCAGGACCTGCGGTCGCAGGCCCGCCCGGTGCTCACCAAGGACCAGATCGCGCACGTCGCCGCCATCTCCGCGAACGAGGCGGAAATCGGCGAACTCATCGCCGACGTGATGGAGAAAGTCGGTAAGGACGGCGTCATCACCGTCGAAGAGTCGCGCGGCATCAAGTTCGAGACGGAGTTCGTCGACGGCCTGCAGCTGGACCGCGGGTACGTGTCGCCCTACTTCGTGACCAACTCGGACCGCATGGAAGCGGTCGTCGAGAACCCGTACATCATCATCACGGACAAGAAGATCAGCGCGGTGCAGGAGATCCTGCCGCTGCTCGAGAAGGTCATGCAGGTCACGAAGGACATCGTGATCATCTGCGATGACATCGAGGGCGAAGCGCTGGCCACGCTCGTGGTGAACAAGCTCAAGGGCACGATCAACGTGCTCGCCGTGAAGGCCCCGGGCTTCGGCGATCGCCGCAAGGCTATGCTCGAGGACATTGCCATCCTGACCGGTGGCACGCTCATCACCGAGGACGTCGGCCTCAAGCTCGACCAGGCGACCGTCGCTGACCTCGGCCGGGCGCGCCGCGTGGTGGCGAACAAGGACGACACCACCATCGTCGAGGGCCAGGGCACCGACGAAGCCATCCAGGCCCGCATCAAGCAGATCAAGGCGCAGATCGAAGACGCGACCAGCGACTTCGACCGCGAGAAACTGCAGGAACGGCTCGCCAAGCTCGCTGGCGGCGTGGCGGTCATCAAGGTGGGCGCCGCGACCGAGGTGGAGCTCAAGGAGAAGAAGTTCCGCGTTGAGGACGCGCTCAGCGCTACCCGCGCCGCTGTCGACGAAGGGGTCGTACCGGGCGGTGGTGTCGCCTTCATCCGCGCGCAGAAGGCACTCCGCGAGTTCGCCGAGACGCTCGAGAACGACGACGAGCGCACCGGCGTGAACCTCCTTGCGGAGGCGCTCGAGGAGCCGACCTTCATGATCGCCGAGAACGGCGGCCTCGAAGGCGCGGTCATCGTCGACCGCATCAAGAAGCTCGAGGACCCGACCCACGGCTGGGACGCCGAGAAGGACCGCTGGGGCGACATGTACGAGCTCGGCATCGTCGACCCGGTGAAGGTGAGCCGCTCGGCGCTCGAAAACGCGGTCAGCATTGCGTCGCTTGTGCTGACGACCGAATCGCTGGTTGCGGAGATCCCGCAGCCCCCGGCCGCTCCGCCGCCTCCGATGGAGGAGTACTAGGAGCAGCCAGCTCTCCTGGCGTATCGCCGTCCCCTCCCACAGTGGGAGGGGACGGTTTTTTTCACTGGACCGGTGCGGCCGCTGGAGGGTAGGGCCGTTCGGCCCTGGTAAGAACGGCCAAAGGTCGTATACCGCCCGGACGAGCTGCGGCAGGCTGGATTACGCCCTGGCATTAATCTGCCGTAGCCCGGCGCTTGCGCAGAAAATTAGGCGCACCTAATCTTGTCGCTTAGACAGACACAAGGAGTTTGCATGGCGCTGGCTTCCTATAAGCGATTGTTCCTCCTCGGTCTCGTGGGAGCGCTCATGGCGCTCTTCGCGGTGGCCTGCGGAGGAGACGATGACGACGACGATGGTGCGTCCGCGGCGCCTACGGGCGATGCCACGTCGACCAGCACTGCGACCGAGACGGCCACCTCGACGGCCGGCGGCAAGCTGACCCTCTATTCGGGCCGCAGCGAGTCGCTCGTTCAGCCCATCATCGACGAGTTCGAAAAGGCGAGTGGCATCGACGTCGAGGTGAAGTACGGCAGCACCTCCGAGCTCGCGGCGCTGCTGCTCGAGGAAGGCGACCGCTCGCCGGCGGACGTGTACTTCGCCCAGGACGCGGGCGGACTCGGCGCGGTCGCGGCAGCGGGCCTGCTGGCCGACCTGCCCGAAGATATCCTCGGCAAGGTCGATCCGAAGTACCGGGCCGACAACGGCCAGTGGGTTGGCGTGAGCGCCCGGGCGCGGGTGATCGTGTACAACACGGACCTTGTGCCGGAAGCCGAGGTTCCGAACTCGGTCCACGACCTGACGAACCCTGAGTGGAACGGTAAGGTTGGCTGGGCGCCGACGAACGCGTCGTTCCAGTCGTTCGTGACAGCGATGCGGCTGCTCGAAGGCGAAGACGCGACGCGCGAGTGGCTCGACGCAATGAAGGCGAACGGTGTCCGCGAGTACGGCAACAACCGCGACATCGTGCAGGCCGTGGCGAACGGCGAAATCGAGCTCGGGCTTGTGAACCACTACTACCTGTGGGGCTTCATCAAGGACCAGGGCGAAGGGTTCAAGGCGCGCAACCACTACACTGCCGCCAACGACCCGGGCACGCTCGTCAACGTTGCCGGCGTGGGCATCCTGGCCAGCTCGAAGAACCAGGACGCCGCCCTGGCGCTCGTCGAATTCCTGCTTTCCGAGCAGGCACAGCACTACTTCGCGGAGGAGACCTACGAATACCCGCTGATCGAGGGCGTCTCGGCGGACCCGCAGATTAAGCCGCTCGCCGAGATCGATCCCCCGGATCTCGATCTTTCGAACCTGGACGACCTCGAGGGCACGCTCGAACTCCTGAGGTCGGCAGGCATTCTGCAGTAGGTCATGGCCGTTCTGCCGTCCAGGAATGGCCTGCGGGCCCCGGTAGTTCTCTGGCTACCGGGGCTCGTTGTGGTCGCCGCCACCCTGCTGCCGCTCTGGTACCTGTTCAAACGGTCCACCGAGCGGGGCTGGGAGCCCTGGAGCGAAACGCTCACCGGCCCGGCGATCGACCTGCTGGTGAACAGCGTCAAGCTCTCCGCGGTGGTCGGGATCGCGTGTGTTGGCGTGGCGCTCCCGGCCGCATGGCTTACGGTCCGCACCGACCTTCCGTTGCGGCGGGCCTGGGCGGTGGTGCTCACCCTGCCGCTGGCGATCCCCTCGTATGTGATGGCGATGGCCGTTGTGGCGGCGCTCGGCCCGCGCGGCATCGTCCAGGGCTGGCTCGAACCGTTCGGCGTCGAACGGCTCCCGGAGATCTACGGGTTCTGGGGCGCGGCGCTGACGCTCTCGGCGGTGAGCTTCCCGTACGTGTTCCTGGTGCTCCGCGCGGCACTCCGGACGCTCGACCCGAGCGAGGAGGAGGCCGCCCGTTCGCTGGGAGCAAGCCCACTGCGCGCGTTCGCGACGGTCGTGGCGCCGGCGCTCATCCCGGCAGTGGCAGCAGGGCTGCTGCTCGTGGTGCTCTACGTCCTGAGTGACTTCGGCGCCGTCTCGATCGTGCGGTACAACACGTTCACGCGCGTCATCTTCCTGCGGTACTCGGCCTCGTTCGACCGCACGGCAGCGGCCATTCTCGGCATCGTGCTCGCCGGGCTGACGGTGGTGCTGCTGCTGGGCGAACTCACCGCGCGCCAAAAGTTCGCCTCCCGGGCCGGCTCGGGGCGGCAAGCGCCCGCCCGGACCGTGCACCTCGGGCACTGGCGGTGGCCCGCGGTGGCGTTCGTTTCGTTCGTGGCGCTGGTGTCGCTGGTGCTGCCGCTGGGCGTGCTGACGTACTGGCTGGTGAAGGGCATCCGGGCCGGGACGGACTTCCCGGAGCTGTGGGAACCGGTGCGCCATTCGGTGACGCTCGCCGCCGGTGGCGCCGTGATCACCGTGGTGCTCGCGCTACCGATCTCGATCCTCGCCGCTCGGTTCGGCGGGCCGCTGGCACGGGTGCTCGAACAGCTGGCGTTCGCGACCCATGCGCTACCGGGACTCGTCGTCGCGCTAGCGCTGGTGTTCTTCGGCATCGGCTACGCGACGGAGCTCTACCAGACTGTGTGGATGCTGCTGGCCGCCTACGTGATTCTCTTCCTGCCGAACGCGCTGGGGGCACTGCGAGCGCCGCTCCTGCGGCAGAGCCGCCACCTCGAGGAGGCTGCCTCGGGACTGGGGAAGCGGCCCACGATGGTGCTGGCGACGATCACGCTTCCGCTCGCCCGTCCCGGCGCGGTGGCCGCGCTCGCACTCGTATTCCTGACTATCATGAAAGAGTTGCCAGCGACACTATTGCTCAGTCCCCCGGGCTATCGGACGCTACCGGGAGTGGTGTGGGGCGCGAGCAACGAAGCGCTGTACGGGAGCGCGGCCCTGCCGGCGCTGGTGCTGGTAGGTGTGGCGGCGATCCCCATCGCGCTGCTGGTCTGGAGAGGCGAGCTCGAACATGTCGAAGCCTGAGGCGCTCCGCATCACCCGGCTGAAGGTCCATTTCGGGGCCGTGCATGCGGTCGACGGCGCGGACCTTTCGGTGGCGCCGGGCGAGGTGCTGGCGCTCATCGGGCCGAGCGGCTGTGGCAAAACGACTCTCCTCCGCACGATCGCCGGGTTCGAGCACGCGGCTTCGGGCGAAATCTGGCTCGACGGCGAGCTGATCGAGTCGCCCAACCGGGCCGTCGCGCCGCATCGCCGGAGTGTCGGGCTCGTGTTCCAGGACTACGCGCTGTTCCCGCACAAGACGGTCGCGCAGAACATCGCGTATGGGCTTCCGCGGAAGGTCGACGCGAAGGCGCGCGTCCGGGAGTTGCTGGCGCTCGGCGGCCTCGAGGGGCTGGAAGGGCGATACCCGCATCAGCTTTCCGGCGGGCAGCAGCAGCGCGTCGCGGTGCTCCGTTCGCTGGCTCCGAAGCCGCGGGTCCTGCTGCTCGACGAACCGTTCTCGAACCTCGACCCGGCCCTCCGCGCGGAACTGCGCGATGAAGTCGTAAAGCTGCTCCGGGCCGAAGGGGTGACGGCCATCCTCGTGACGCACGACCGCTCCGACGCGCTGTCGGTCGCCGACCGCGTGGCGGTCATGCAAAGCGGGCGCATCCTGCAGTGCGACACGCCCGATGGGCTGTACTTCCGGCCGCAGAACGAAGCCGCGGCACAGTTCGGCGGCGAAGTGCAATACGTCCCGGGGATCGCGAAGGAAGACGTCGTGCAGACCGCGCTGGGGCTGGCGCCCCTTGCCGGCCCCGAGCGGGATGGTGTCTGCCGTGTGCTGGTGCGGCCGGAGTGGATCGTGCCTTGCCAGGGGGCCGGCGAGCCCGCGGTCGTCGTGTCATCCCGGCTGGAGGGCCACCAGGTCCGCTACCGGCTCCGCCTGGACGACGGGCAGGAGGTGACGATGCTCACGGCGAGCGGCCTGCGGTTCGAAGACGGCCTTCGCATCACCGTACGCATCCACGTGCCGCTGCCGGCGTTCGGACCGGCCGAGGGCGAGCCAGGAGCGTAATCCCGGCGTCCACAAACCAGGAGCCTTAGCCCGCGTAGGAGGCGAGCACCTCGTCGGAGAAGTCGGCGTTGGAATACACGCGCTGCACGTCCTCGAGGTCTTCGAGGGCGTCGATGAGCTTCAGCGCCGAGTGCGCGGTCTTCTCGTCGAGTTCGACCAGCGTCTTCGGAACCATCGAGAAGTCGCTGTTCTCGATTTCGACACCGGCGGATTCGAGCGCCTTGCGGACGGATTCGAGGTCCGACGGCGCGGTGTGCACTTCGATGGTGTCCTGGTCAACCTGCACGTCGGCGGCGCCTGCATCGATCGCCTGGAGGGCGATTTCGTCGGGGTCCTGGCCGTTCACGGTGATGGTGATGACCCCCCGGGGCTCGAACTGCCAGGCGACGGAGTTCGTTTCGCCGAGGTTGCCTCCCGCGCGCGTGAAGGCGTGCCGGACTTCGGACACTGTGCGGTTCCGGTTGTCGGTGAGCGCGGAGACGATGATGGCCGTCCCGCCGGGGCCATAGCCCTCGTAGGTGATTTCCTCGAGGTTGTCCTCGTTGCCAGCACCGGTCGCCTTGGCGATGGCGCGCTCGATGTTGTCGTTGGGCATGTTGGCGGCCTTGGCGCGCTGAATCGCCAGCCGCAGCTTGAAGTTCGCAGCCGGGTCGCCACCGCCCTGTTTCGCGGCAACAATGATTTCGCGCGAGAGCTTGGTGAACAGCGCACCGCGCTTCGCGTCGTTCGCACCCTTCTGGCGCTTAATCTGCGCCCACTTCGAATGACCGGCCATATCTCGTTTCCTGTCGGGAACGGGGTAGGTGTATCGAGTGTAGTGGGAGACGCCGCTCACCGTACAGAATCGGGGAGCGGCCACTGGCGGCGCCACAGGTAGCAGAGCGCTCCGCACGCCACACCCACGTTCAGCGATTCGACGCGCGGATCC
The DNA here is from genome assembly GCA_964632355.1 of uncultured Anaerolineaceae bacterium. GTDB lineage: Bacteria > Chloroflexota > Dehalococcoidia > Tepidiformales > Tepidiformaceae > JALOAP01. The sequence continues at coordinate 26,080 of CAZWBW010000025.1, forward strand.
ATCGGCAGGGCGACGCGGAAGTCGCTTTCGCGCAGGAGCAAATGGCTCACGCCTTCACCTTCGCTCCCCATCACGAGCGCGGTCTTCTTCGGCCAATCGAACGAGGTCGCGGGCTCGGAGCCTTTGCCCGCATCGGCCGCGACGATCCAGTACCCGGCTTCCTTCAGGTGCCCGACCGCCTGCGCGAGGTTCTGCGGCGCTGCGACGGGCGCGAGGAAGCTCATCCCGGCGCTCGCGCGGTGCACCCCGGGCGTCAGCAGCGCACCCCGCCTTCGCGGCAGCACGACCGCATCGACGCCAACGGCGACGGCCGTTCGAAGCACGGCGCCGACGTTCTGCGGGTCGGTGATGCCGTCGAGCAGGAGCACGAGTGAGCTGTGGTCGCCCGGGCGATTGGCGACGGCGCGGAGGTCGACCGTTTCGAGCGCGCGGAGGCGCACGAGCACCCCCTGGTGCACACCGCGGGCAGTCAGTTCGTCGAGGCGATGGAGGTCGACCTCTTCGACGCGCAGGCCCTGCTCCCGCGCGCGGGCGGCGAGTTCGAGCACCCGTTCGTTCTTTGTGTCACGAAGGTAGAGGAGCGACTTTGCGGCGCCGGTCGCAAGCGCCATGTCGCAGGCGTTGATGCCGAACGCGAGGTCATCGGGGGTGGCGTGCGGCTTCGGCCGCATGCGAGGCATGAAGGCAATTGTAGGGCGGGGCTTGGCAACCGCAGCAAAGCTGAGAGCGACGGCGGGCCGCGAAGCAGCGCCCTCGTGACCGGGAACCTGCCACGCTGGGCGGACTATCGCTGCGAAGGAGGGGCCCCAATGCCAACCGTTTCGGTCAACGGCCTGGACATCATCTTCAGCGATTACCGGCGGGAGCCGACGGGCGTGAAGGACATGGAGCTCCTGACGCTCGATCTGACCTATAAGTACGAGAACCGCTACACGGCGGAGCCCCGGCTGCCACCGGCGATGGAGGTGCGCGACGACCTGGGCAACGTGTACACGCCGGTAACCCAGGACATCCCGACCGAGCCCATCAACCCGGGCGACACGATACGGGCGAACCCGCGGTTCGAAATCTCGGTATACGCGGAGAAGCTCGACGTGGTGGTTTCGCCGGGGACGCCTTCGGAAGCGCACATCGAACTCGTGTAGCCGGGACGCGCTCAGCGCCTGGCGCGGGAGGAGTTCGTGGCCTCGAGCTGTGCAAGGCGTTCGCTCAGCTCGTGCAAGATGCGCGCGCGCTCGGTGAGCGACCGTGCGGCATCGAGGCGTTGCCGGAACGCCGTAAGTTCCGCGCCAGGGAGCTGGTGGCGGGTCACGAAGTCGTTCGCTCGATCAGACATAGCGTTCCCCTTGTGCGCGCTGCAGGAGCGCGGCTTCGAGTTCGTCGACCTGGCGGCGTGCGAGCGCCTGGAGCAGTTGCGCGCTCGCGAGCCCGGCCGAGATGCTCGCGATGAACGGCCCCCAGAACCCACGGGCATCGAAGCCGCCCTGGAAGTTGTAGGTCGCCGCGCTCGCGCCACAGACCACGAAGGCCGCGGCGGGCCCCAGCACCAGGTCGCCGGCGAAGCCGGGCACGATGACCAGCCGCCGGGTCGACGGGTCGCGGAAGGCGTAGGGGAGTTCGATCGCGCCGGCCAGCACCGTTCGCGTGAGGCCCCCAAGCGCACCGCCGAGGAGCAGCGCCCACCACACCACGTTGGGCCCTTCGTCCATGTGGCACCTCCCATGCAGGTTGGCCCGACCCTAGCGCGCGAACATCACAGCACCGACCCCCGGGCGGCAGCGGCCGGAACGGGTCGTGGTAGGCTCGCGCCAGGCGGGAACAATGCAGGCTCGAACAGCGTCCTGTTAGGTAGGACGTGTAGGAGGCTCACTGGTGGTGGGTATGTGGCGACTCTGGGCAATCGTCGGGTCGGTGGCTGTGGTCGCGGCCGGCGCTGCAGTCATCGTCGGTGCGATCGCGCTGCGCGACGGGTCGAGCGATGGAGGTTCACAGGTGGACAACGGGAATGATGCGCCCGTCACCAGCACGCCCGGCACGGGACCACAGGACGACATCGATTCGCTGCTGCATGCGGCGCGGCTCGATCTCGCCGAACGGCTCCAGGTGGAACCGAAGGATGTGACGCTGCGGTCGATTCGCCCGGCGGGCTTCGATGGCTGCCTGGGCATCTACCGGCCAAACGAGGCGTGCACCGAACAGCTCATCGGCGGGTACATCGCTTTCTTCGAAGCGAACGGCGCCGAATACCGCTACCACTTCGGCGGCCGGTTCGAAGCCGCGGACTTCCAGCCGGCGGGCACGCGTATCGACGATGGGCTGGAGCCACCGGCGCAAATCGCCCCGGACCTCGTCACCATCCTCGCGAACTACGCCAGGCACGACGCCGAGATCCGCGAGGGTGCATCGTCGCACGGGACGGCCATTACCGAGAGCATCGTGCCGTTCCTCTGCCCGGAGGCAGCCGATTGCGCGTACGAAACCGGCAGCCGCGGCGCGGTTCGCATTTCGGTAGCCGGCAAGGAGCTCGTGTATGTGGCCGCACCGGGGGAGACGCCACCGTTGACCATCACCAACGAACTGCCCGAGTGGGCCGATGAGCAGGTGGAGGAATTGCAGCAGCGGCTGCGCGAAGACCTGGCGAAGCGGCTGCAAGTCGATGGGGGCATGATCTCGGTCCGCAGCTTTCGATGGGTGACCTGGAACGATGGCTGCCTTGGGGTGTTCCACCCGGACAGGGTGTGCACGCAGGCGCTGGTCGATGGCTGGGACGCGAAACTCGCGGCCGGGGGCAAGCTGTACAGCTACCACGGCGCCGGCGATGGCGACGCCGGCGCCGAGTGGATCGCGGCCACGTTCGAAGAGGGCGCAACGGTCGCCGACGGCTTCCCGCGGGGCGCGTTCGACTAGCCCTTCCCGAAGGTACAGGCCGCTGCTCGGGCCTCCGGCGGGCGCGAAGGCCCGGCGATTCGCGACACACTACGAGCACGACCAACCGGAGGGCGTGCGATGCATGCGATTCGCCAGTACGAGTTTGGGCCGCCGGAAGTCCTGCGCTATGAGGAAGTCGATGAGCCGCGGCCGGGGCCCGGGGAGGTGCGGATCGCGGTCCGCGCGGCCGGCGTGCACCTGGTCGACACGAAGATCCGGGCCGGCGAGGGCCCGTGGCAGGTTTCGCTGCCGATGACCCCGGGCCGCGAGGTCGCTGGCGATGTGGAGTCGGTGGGGCCCAGCGTCGATGAGGCGTGGCTCGGGCGGCGGGTGGTCGCGCACCTTGGACCGTCGCCAGCGCCGAACAACGGTGGATACGCCGAGTTCGCGGTCGCAAAGGCGGCCTCGCTCCACGCACTGCCGGACCACGTGGGCTACGACGCGGCAGTGGCAATGATCGGCACGGGCCGAACCACCATGGCGATCCTCGAAGGAGCGGACCTGCGCGCCGACGACGTGGCGCTTGTGACCGCGGCGGCCGGCGGCATCGGGAGTCTCGTGGTGCAGGCGGCGGCGAAGGCGGGCGCAACCGTGGTGGCGCTCGCGGGCAGCGCAGAGAAAGTGGACCTCGCGCGAACGCTTGGCGCGCACGTCGCCATCGACTACCGGGAGTCCGATTGGCCGGCGCGGGTAACCGAAGCGCTGGGGGAGCGCGCGGTCACGGTCGTGTTCGATAGCGTCGGTGGCGAGGCAGGCCGGGCTGCGCTCGAACTGCTTGGCCCTGGCGGGCGGCTGCTCCTCTACGGCTGGTCGGCCGGCGCGCCTACCAGGGTCACCGCCGAGGACATCTTCGAGCGCGGCATTACCGTGTCGGGTGTGCTGGGGCGCGTGCAGCAGCGCAAGGGGAACCTGCGCGACCTCGAAGAGGCGGCGCTTGCGGCGCTCGCTTCGGGCGAACTGACACCGGTCGTGGCATCGCGCTACCCGCTCGCAAAGGCGGCCGAAGCCCACGCCGCGCTGGAGACGCGCGGAACGATGGGAAAGGTCGTGCTGATCCCGTAGGCGGCTAGACCGGGTCGTGGAGCATTCCCGCCTGCCGCAGGATGTTCAGGATGCGATCGCGGGCGATGACGCCGATGACCCGTCCTTCGCGAACAACCGGCAGGTGCGTCAACTCCGCCTGCTCCATCTCGAGCAGGACCTCGGAGGCGTTCTGGTCGGGGCTGATGGGCTGGAGCCTGGCGCTGGGCACCATGGCTTCGCCGGCGGTGACGGTATCCCACATCGCCTCGGGGATGGCGCGCATCTGGTAGGCGCTGATCAGCCCGGCGAGCTTTCCTTCGGCTTCGACGAAGTAGCAGACGCGTGGGTTCAGTTCGAGCACGCCGCGGGCAAGAGCGCCGATGGTCATGTCCCGCTCCACGACCGGAGGGTCGGGAACCATGAGTTCGCCCGCCTGGTACTTCTCGAGCGTCTGGATGTAGCGGTTCTGGATGAGGCTGCGGCGAGCCGCGTTTTCGAGGAACAGGCCGATGAGCACAAGCCAGAAGGCGCTCAGCCCGGGCCGCGCGATGAACACCGGCACGTTGAGCACGGCGAGGAAGCCGAGAAGGATGAACAGCCAGCCGAACGCGCGGCCGGTCCAGCCGGCGACTACCGTCGCGCGGTTGAAGTCGCGGGAGAT
>CAZWBW010000026.1:0-809 GCA_964632355.1 uncultured Anaerolineaceae bacterium
GTCGATGGTCACCTGGTCGTTCGTCGCGTCCCGGTTCTCGATGCCGAGGTCGTAGTACTCGAGCTGGATGTCGAGATACGGGAGGATCAGCCGTTCCTTGATGAACTGCCAGATGATCCGCGTCATTTCGTCGCCGTCGAGTTCGACGACGGGGTTTACCACCTTGATTTTGGCCATGTGCTAATTCCTTCCCCTTTGCGCGCCGGCGCCTTGGTGTTGGTATTCGAAAGGCCCCTCACCCGGTGACGGGCGAGGGGCCAGCAATTCTGGTTACCGGTCCGAGGAGATGAGTTGCCGCAGCACGTACTGCAGGATGCCGCCGTGCCGGTAGTAGTCGAGCTCGACGGGCGTGTCGATGCGCGCCACCACTTCGAAGCTCTTCGTCGAGCCATCGTCAGCGGTCGCGGTCACGGTGAGCCTCTTGCCGGGCGTCAGGTCCTCCGCGATGCCGGTGATCGCGAACGACTCGCTGCCTGTGAGCCCCAGCGATTCGCGCGTCTGCCCCGGGAGGTACTGAAGCGGCAGGATGCCCATCCCGATCAGGTTACTCCGGTGGATGCGCTCGAAGCTTTCCGCGATGACGGCGCGAATCCCGAGCAGCGCCGGGCCTTTCGCGGCCCAGTCGCGTGACGAACCGCTCCCGTATTCCTTGCCAGCGAGCACGATCGTCGGTACACCCTCGGACTTGTACCGTTCGGCGGCTTCGAAGATGGTCATCTGCTCGCCGCTCGGCACGTGCCGCGTGAACCCACCTTCCGTCCCCGGGGCCATCTGGTTCCGGAGCCGGATGTTCGCGAAGGTGCCGCGCA
>CAZWBW010000026.1:819-2605 GCA_964632355.1 uncultured Anaerolineaceae bacterium
TGGCCCGCCGGTGAGTTCGGCGCGATGGTGCCGGCCGGCGAGATGTGGTCCGTGGTTACCGAATCGCCCACCATCACCAGGACGCGCGCCCCCGAGATGTTCTCGAGCGGCGCCGGCTCGAGCGGCATGTCCTCGAAGTACGGCGGGTTCTTCACATACGTGGACTCGGGGTCCCACTCGTACAGCTCGCCGCTCGGGACGTCGAGGTTGCGCCACGTCTCGTCGCCTTCGAACACCGAGTCGTACTCGCGGCGGAACATCTCCGACCGCACCGAATTCGCGATCGTTTCGGCGATCTCCTGCTGGCTCGGCCAGATGTCGCGCAGGTACACCGGCTGGCCGTCCCGGTCGTGCCCGATAGGCTCCTTCGAGAAGTCGATGTCGACGGTCCCGGCGAGCGCGTAGGCGACCACCAGTGGCGGCGAAGCGAGATAGTTCGCCCGCACGTCCGGGTTGATGCGCCCTTCGAAGTTCCGGTTGCCCGAAAGCACAGCGGCTGCAACGAGGTTGTTCCCGTGCACCGCCTCGCTGATTGGCTGGGCGATCGGCCCGGAGTTCCCGATACACGTCGTGCAGCCGTAGCCCACGGTGTTGAACCCGAGCTTATCGAGGTACTCCTGCAGCCCGGCTTCCTGCAGGTAGTTCGTCACCACCTTCGAACCGGGGGCGAGGCTCGACTTCACCCACGGCTTACGAACGAGCCCGCGCTCCACGGCCTTCTTCGCGAGGAGGCCAGCGCCCAGCATCACCTCGGGGTTCGAGGTGTTCGTGCAGCTTGTGATTGCCGCGATGATGACCGACCCGTGCCCGATGTCGAACGACTGGCCATCCTGCTGGACGGTCACCGTCGTCGCGAGCGACCCGAGCCCATCGCCGGAGCCGTTGCGGTCGGGCTCCTCGCCGGTCACCCAGCCCTGGACACGCACGGTGTCCCAGTCGGGGTTCTCGCCGACCATTTCCACGAGGCTTTCGCGCCACGCCTTCTTGGCGGCAGCGAGCGGAATGCGGTCCTGCGGGCGGCGCGGCCCGGCGATGGATGGCGTCACGTCGCCGAGGTCGAGTTCCAGCGTGTCCGAGAACACCGGGTCCGGCGTGTCGTCCGTCCGGAAGAGCCCCTGCTCCTTCGTGTAGCGTTCCACCAGGTCCACGAGTTCCTCGCTTCGGCCAGTGAATCGCAGGTAGCGGAGCGTCTCCGCGTCGACAGGGAAGAAGCCCATCGTCGCGCCATACTCCGGCGCCATGTTCCCGATGGTGGCGCGAATCGCCAGCGGAAGCGTCGAAAGGCCCTTGCCATAGAACTCCACAAACTTCCCGACCACGCCCTTCGCCCGCAGCATCTGCGTCACGGTGAGCACGAGGTCGGTACCGGTTGCGCCTTCCGGCAACTGGCCCGTCAGCTTGAAGCCGACGACCTCGGGGATGAGCATCGAAACCGGCTGGCCGAGCATCGCCGCCTCGGCTTCGATGCCGCCCACGCCCCAGCCCAGCACGCCGAGCCCGTTGATCATCGTCGTGTGCGAGTCGGTGCCGACCAGCGTATCCGGGTAGGCGAAGCGCCGTCCGTCCTCTTCCTTCTGGAAGACCACGCTCGCCAGGTACTCGAGGTTTACCTGGTGCACGATGCCGGTGCCCGGCGGCACAACCCGGAAGTTGTTGAACGCCTGCTGGCCCCAGCGCAGGAACGCGTACCGTTCCTTGTTGCGTTCGAACTCGAGTTCGACGTTGAGGCGGAACGCCTCGTTCGTCCCAAAGCTGTCCACCTGGACCGAGTGGTCGATAACGAGGT
>CAZWBW010000026.1:2615-21663 GCA_964632355.1 uncultured Anaerolineaceae bacterium
GCCCATGCGCTGGATCGCTTCCCGCATCGAGGCGAGGTCCACCACCACCGGGACGCCCGTGAAGTCCTGGAGCAGCACCCGGGCAGGCGTGAACGCGATCTCGCGGTCCGTGCCCGAATTCGGCGTCCAGCTCGCGAGCGCTTCGATGTCGTCCCGCGTTACGCCCCGCCCGTCTTCATAGCGGAGCAGGTTTTCGAGCAGGATCTTGAGCGAGAACGGAAGGCGATCAACGTGGCCTACGCCCGCGTCGATCAGCGACTGCAGTCGGTAGTAGGTGTAGGAGCCAGTGCCAGTCTGCAGCTCGGCCTGGCTGCCAAAGGTATTGGGGTGCATGTGTCCATCCTTTCGTCACCGTAGGAGAGCCCGTCCGACTTCGAGCGCTTCAGGTTCTGATGGACACGGGGGGACCAGTTCCCATCTCCCAAGCCTCCTTCCACGCGTGTGGCGGTACTTGGGCCCTTTCCGGTTCGCGAAACGGAACCGGGTGCCGTTCCCCGCCGCCTTCCCCGCGACTTCCCCTTGAGGGGACCGTTGGGCCCGGGAGCGGCACTGGGTGGGACGAGCAGCCCGAGTATACCATCCCTTTCCCTGCAGGGCCCCGATACCACCCCTCTCGGCCCCCTATCGAACTCCTCGCGAACCACTTTGGCTGATGACATCGGCACCTCGGGCTGCTACCGTTGCGGTGGGTTTCACGTTCCATCGGCCTCGCGGGATGAGGCAGTTCGTACCGGCGCTCGATGACCGTTGGGACTCACAGCTTTTCAGGGAGGTCGTCGGGTGCCTTACACCGACAAGACATTGACCTGCGTCGACTGCGGGTCGGGTTTCACATTTACTGCGGGCGAACAGGAGTTTCATGCATCGAAGGGCTTTACGAACGAGCCCCGGCGCTGCGTAAGCTGCCGCCGTGCCCGCAAGGGCGAAACCGGTGGCGGCGCCCCGCGCGCGGACCGCGAGATGTTCTCCGTCCCCTGCGCATCCTGTGGCAACGAGGCCCGCGTGCCGTTCGAGCCCCGAGGCGACCGGCCCGTCTACTGCAGTGACTGCTTCCAGAGCCAGCCTCGTAGCGTCGGCGCCCGCGGTGGTTACGGTGGCGGCGGCGGGTTCGGCGGTGGCGGAGGCTACAGCGACTTCGGTGGACGTGGCGGCCGTGGTGGCCGCGGCGATCGCCGGGGCGGTGGCCGCCGCTGGTAATTCGGTCCGCCCAATTCGATATACTGGCCATCTCGGGGCCCGTAGCTCAGCGGTGAGAGCGGCCGGCTCATAACCGGTTGGTCCTCGGTTCGAATCCGGGCGGGCCCACCATTCCGCCCTCGCCGTTCCAGCAACGCTAACGAAGAACGAAGGCCGCCCAACTGGGCGGCCTTTTCTTGTTCGGTCGTACGAGAGAGCGCTTCCCCGCCTCCATCTGTCCTGCCTCTATCTGCCTCTATCTATATAGGTAGGGAGCACCGACGTTCCCGGCGTACTATCGGCGCGTTGCGGCGCCGCTTTCGGCCGGGCCCGGAAAAGGGTACCGGGCTGCGGCACCCGAAGGTGCCAGCAGCCCGGCGAAGGGAGGGGGGATGGATACGTCGAATGGGGCCGCGCTCTAGGCCTTGGCGATCCGCCCGTAGTTGCGGGGGTACGGCCAACCCTGGATCTGCGGCCAGCCACTGATTCGGTCTTTTCGATAGGCGAACACGTTGTCGGTCTCGACGATCGGCACGACGAGGTGTTCGTTGTACACGCGCTCGAACACCGCCTGGAGCGCCGCCTCGCGCTCAGAACCACCCGTGTCTACGGCGGCATCGATGTCCGCATCGAGGCTGCCGTCGGAGATCGAGTAGCCGCCATCCGTGTGGAGCCACCGGATGAGGTCGGCGGCGCCGTCGTAGGCGACGTTCTGGCTCTGCGTCGCGATCATCGGCACCGTGTGCGACCGGAGCACGTCGACGAAGTCGGCGCCCAGCGGCGCGTTCGTCGAGCGGATGCCGACCTTTGCCCAGTCGGCGAGCACGCCGTTGTACATCGCCTCCGGGTCGGCGCTGGCATAGGCGAGCGGGTCGATCTCGAGACCGTCCGGGAAGCCGGCTTCGGCGAGCAGCTGCTTCGCGCGATCGGGGTCGTAGGGGTACGGATCGGCTTCCTTGTGGCCGGTGATGCCCTTGGGTGCGAACCACCCGCCCGGCCGCGCAGCGCCGCCGAAGACCACCTTCGCGATCTGCTCCCGGTTGATGGCCAGGTTCATCGCCTCGCGAACGCGCGGGTCCTTGTACGCCGGGTTCCCCTGCCCGCGCAGGTTCAGCATCGCGAACCGCACACGAACGGCCGGGCTAAACACGAGCTCGAAGTCGCTGTTGCCCTGGATCTGCTGGAAGAACTGCGGCGGAAGGCCCCAGATGAGGTCGAGCTCCCCGTTCTGCAGACCGGCAATGCGCGTCGAAGGCTCCGGCAGCGCCCGCAGCGAGATCTTGCTCGTCTGGGACTTCGTTCCCCAGTACCCCTCGTACGCCTCGAACTCGATGACCTCATCCGTCGCGAAGCGGGAGACCTTCAGCGGCCCGGTGCCGACCGGGTTCGTGCCGTACGTCGACTCGTTGTTCCCGGTGCTCAGGTACTGCTTCGGGACGACATAAAAGTATGAGTCAAGGTACTGGTGCAGTTCCGGGAACGGCGACGATGACTTGAAGATCACCGTGTGTTCGTCCGGCGTGTCGACCGCTTCGATACGCGCGAAGTTCGGGGCGTACGCCATCTTGAAATCGGGCGTGCGAAGCCGCTCGAGGGAGAACGGAACGTCCTCGGAGGTGAACGGGTCGCCGTTGTGGAACGTGACGCCGCTGCGGAGCTTCAGCGTGAGCTGGGTGTAGTCAGGGCTGTATTCGAACGACTCCGCCAGGCCCGGTACGACCTTCGCTTCGTCGTCCCGCGCCAGCAGGCCTTCGAACGCTTCCCAGTTGTACGGGAAGTACCCACCGCCGCTTGTGCGATGCGGGTCCAGTGTTGGCGGCAGTGCGTCGATCGCCACCGTCAGCGAGCCCGACGGTGCGCTGTCGCCTCCCGAGCCATTACCGGCCGGCTGGGTCGGAGTGCCTCCCGTCGAACCGCCGGTGCCGGGATCGTCATCGTCGTCTCCTCCGCAGCCCAGCGCCAGCGCTGCGGCACCGATCGCGGTGGCGCTCCCGCCCGCCAGGATGGCGCGCCGGGATAAGCGTTTTCGAATCCAGTAGTTGTCCAACGTGTTCCCCTCGGTTCGATGCCCGCGCCAGGCTGAAAGTGCCTGGTTGGGGCGGGTGTTTGCGCCTTCGATGCGTCACGTCCGCGTCGAGCTCGCTGCTCTGATACTAGACACGACTGTCATTGACGCAACTGTCAGCGACCGCGGGACTATATCTTTCCGCGTTTCTTTGCGTCAAGACTTCGGCCACAACTCGCCACCCTTCGACGCAGGACAGGAGGCCGCACGAGGGGCGAGCGCTACCGGCCGGTGACCTCTGTCATAGGTCCCGGATCGGAGCGGCACAGCGACACGAAGCGTTCGTCGTGAACCGGGAAAAGGCCCGTACTACGATTCCTCCGCCTTCTGGCGTTCCACCTCGGCCCGGTATTCCTCCTCGCTCGGTACGGGCGGAGCTTTTTCGTTGTACACGGCACGGTACCAGAGGGCGGTCAGCCGGTAGGAAAGAGTCAACGGGTCTTCAGGCTCACCGGGCCCGGAGAACCACCGCTGACGCGCGAAGTCTGTGACCATACCCGCCAGCGCCAACGCGGCGAAGTCCGGGTCCACCCCCGGGTGCGTGAGCCCCTCCTCCTTGTGCCTGCGGAGGGCGCGCGCACTTCGTCGGATGAATCGCTGGCGCATCTCGGCCACCGCAGCGTTCGTGCGTACGTCGAGGTTCATCTCGAACGTGATCCGAAGCAGATCAGGGTCTTGCTGCCACGTTTCCAGGAATGCGCGGTTCCCCGCTTCGAGCCGCGCGAAGATGGTGGACCCAGGCCGGCGGGCCTCGGCCTTCTCGTACAACTCGTCGAATACGGGCGTAATAATCCGCTCGAAGATTTCCTGCTTGTTCTCGAAGTACACGTAGAACGAGCCACGAGAAACCCCGGCGGCCTTGATGATGTCGTCGACGGTGGTCTCGTGCCATCCCTTCTGGCGGAACACATCCCGGGCGGCCGTCAGCAGCTTCTCGTAGGTGCCGCGATCACGCCGCCGCCGGCGATGGTTCGCAGCTTCGGCGGCGCTGTTGTCCGGCGACTGGCGCGTTGTCACGTAGCGAACTCGCTTCGGAATCTCGTTCTCTTCGTGCGTTTCCTCGTGCGTTTCTTCCTGTGTCATCAGGCGATTCCCGCTTCGCAACTCAAACAGCATTCAGGCTGGCTTAGTTCGATATATGCAATAAATTTACCGGACAGTAGCATCTCGTTCTTTACCGCTCTCCTTTGCTCACGTCTCCGTTCTGCGTGAGCACCCCACTCACTCGTTCACGCCTGGCACACCCTACCCGCGCGTTCGCGGGATCGCGAGCCAGCGCGCGTCTTGAACCCACCCGGCGGTGCGCTCTCGCGGGCGGCGGAAGGATTGCCCGCACACTACCGAAGCGCTTGACGCACAGCGAACTGCTTCCCTATAGTCCCCGTCACGTTGACGGTTGTGTCAATGACACGCCTGTCGGCAACCGCAGGAGGAAGCATGACAGAGAAGCTCGGTGCCTTCGTAGGGAAAATTGCCTTTGTCGACCTCACCGCCCAAACGGTGACCGTGTCTGACCTGCCCCGGGAATGGGCGGAAAAGTACATCGGCGGCCAGGGTATCGCCACCAGGCTCTGCTACGACCTCATCCCGGACGACTGTGATCCCTACGGGCCTGAGAACCGGATCATCATGAGCGCCGGCACGTTCATCAACACGATGGTGCCCGGGGCCAGCAAGCTCCTCCTGAACACGAAAGGCCCCCTCAACCGGCGCTATGCCACCTCCTCGTCGGGCATCTTCGCCGACAAGCTCAAGGCTGGTGGGTTCGACCACGTCGTCGTGAGCGGTGCGGCAGACCGGCCAGTTTACCTGCTCATCGACGACGGCGAGATCACCATCCACGATGCGAGCCACCTCTGGGGCCTCGATACGCGCGAAACCACCGAGGCGCTCTGGGCCGAACAGCCCGGCGGCTCCGTTATCACCATTGGCCCCGCCGGCGAACGGATGGCTCCGAACGCCATTGTGCTTGGCCAGGGCCACTCGACCTCCGGTTCCGGCGGACTCGGTGCCATCTTCGGCTCGAAGAAGCTGAAGGCGGTGGTCGCACGGGGCTCGCACCCCGTCCACCTCGCGGACGTCAACCGCTTCCATGGACTCGCGGCGAGGACCATCAAGGACGTGATGGCCGGCCCCTACATTCCCTGGTGGCGCGAACTGGGAACGCTCGTGCAACTCCAGGAGTTTGCCGGCCCCGGCGCCGTCGAGCGCACGGAAAAGATGGGGCTCAAGATTCGCGAGTGGACCGACATCTACCGCAACAAGGTGAAGGACCGGAGCATGACCTGCCCCGGCTGCCCCGTCGCCTGCAAGCAGCAGATCGGCATTACCGAAGGTGAGCACGCCGGCAAGCTCATTCCGATGTCCTGCTCGCTCGGCACGCTCACTGCCCCGTTCCTCACGGGCGCCGGCATTCCGCTCGAGCACTACGACGAAGCAATCATCTGCGCGGAGATGTGCAACCGCCTCGGCATCTCGACGCTCTCCGACGCCATCAGCTGGATCCATCGGCTGTACGAAGACGGTGTCTTTACCAAAGAGGACACCGACGGCCTCGACCTTAGTAAGGGCAACTACGAGGATCTCCAGGAGTTTATCCGCCAGGTTGCCTATGGCTATGGCTTCGGCGGCGAGCTGGCCAAGCCCTTTGAGGAAGTGCAGGAGGCGTACCGGCCTCAGCTGGACCGCTACTACGCCTGGAAGGGGCACGTTCTCAGGAAGGAGAGTGAGCAGGAAGGTGGGCGCCACTGGGGCAAGCGCTGGTCGGTGCTCTTCTTCAGCCACGTAATCGACCCGCGTGCCGATGGGCCTGGTACGGCCTACGGTTCCCCGACGTGGATGCCCGGCCGCTCCGGTTCCAGCCTGAAGCGGTACGGTAGGGCGATCGGCATCCCGGATGAGGAAATCGACAAGATCTTCACCGGCGAGACAGACGGCTACGACACCGGCCTCCTGACTCACCGCGTCGAACTGTACAACCTCATCCTGTACTCGCTCGGGACGTGCCAGCGGTCCTTCATCTCGCACGCCCTGCCAACCCAGCGCATCGCGCAACTGTACACGTACGGCACCGGCATCGAAGTCACCCAGGAGGACCTCCTCGAAAGCGCCGAGCGAATCATCACGCTGCAGCGCATGTTCAACCTCCGCGAGGGGTACACGCGCGACCGGGAAACCTACCCGCGCGGCTACCTCGATGAGCGCGAAGAGCGCGAACTCAATGCCTGCCTCGATGCCTACTACGGTGCACACGGGTGGGATATTGAGACCGGTATCCCGACTGACGAGACACTCCAGCGGCTGGGAATCTCCCGGGAAAGGGACCCCATCACGCACGAAATGGCGAACGGCCCGGCCGTGAGTATCGCCTGAGAAGGGAAAGAATTCGTTGGCGAAGTTTGACAAAGACGTAGATTTCGAGGTTAACTCCGACGCCTGTGTTGGTTGCAATCTCTGCATGATGTCGTGCTCGTTTGTGAAGCATCGCGTGTACGACCAGAGCATTGCCTACATCACAGTCACGAAGGACGCCGGGCCGAACTATCGTCCGGAAAGATTCTTTCCAAAGTTCGAAGAAGAATGTGACAGCTGCGGGTTCTGTCTCGAGTTCTGCTATTTCGGCGCTATCGTGAACAAGAAGCGCCCGAAGCAGCTTCCCGAGCTCGGCGAACCCAAGATGTCCAAGACCTATACCGAAGCCTAACGTTCGGGGAATCCAAGCTCGCCGCAACCGGGGCCATCGCTATGAACAATCAGACCAGTGAAGGGGACACCAGTCGCACCAGAAGCCGTCCACCCGGCGACCCGGTGTTGTCTGTCTCCCACCTCTCCTGCGAGTTCAAAACACGCTCGGGCTGGATCCGTGTCGTCGACGACATCTCCTTCGATGTTCAACCTGGCGAAATCCTTGGCCTCGTAGGAGAGTCTGGTTCAGGGAAAAGCGTGACCTGCCTTTCGCTCATGCGGCTGCACAAGAAAGGCCAGGCACGGGTCATCGCGGACAGCCTCAGGATCGACGGCGAGGAGACCAAGGACTACGACGACCGCGCCATGCGGCGGCTCCGCGGGACGAAGGTTTCGATGATCCTGCAGGACCCGATGTCGAGCCTGAACCCGACGCTCACGATCGGCACGCAGGTCAACGAGGCGCTGCGGCGAGCTCCCGGGCCCCGGCGAAAGCCTGTCGACAGCCTCCGCGAGGTTCATCTCTCGTCACCCGAGCGCCGGGTATCCCAGTACCCGCACGTGCTTTCGGGCGGCATGCGCCAGCGCGTGTGCATCGCCATGGCGCTGGCCAGCCGCCCGAAGATCCTGTTCGCGGATGAGCCAACGACCGCGCTCGATGTGACCATCCAGTCGCAGATCCTCGCCCTGCTCAAGCGCCTGCGCGATGAGCATGGCACATCCGTCGTGCTCGTCACCCACGACCTTGGCGTGGTCGCCCAGACCTGCGACCGCGTCGCGGTCATGTATTCCGGGCGGATCGTCGAAATGGGCCCGGTCCGCGACGTGCTCCGCAACCCCCAGCATCCCTACACCCGTGGCCTCCTGGCTGCGCTCCCGCGCGTCGGCCACGTGGGCGAACTCAAGATCATGGAGGGGCAGCCGCCCGATCCCCGCGCGCTGCCTCCCGGCTGTCGCTTCGCCCCTCGGTGCCCCGAGGCTGCCGAGGAATGCCACAGCACCGAGCCGCAACTCGTCGCCACGGCCGCGAGCCGGGCGTGCGCGTGTTTGAAAGCTCAGCCCATGGTCCAGGGAGCAGGGGCATGACTACCGCAGCAGCA
This sequence comes from uncultured Anaerolineaceae bacterium, assembly GCA_964632355.1. Classification (GTDB taxonomy): domain Bacteria; phylum Chloroflexota; class Dehalococcoidia; order Tepidiformales; family Tepidiformaceae; genus JALOAP01. Next base: position 10,641 of record CAZWBW010000026.1, read on the forward strand.
TCCACTCGCGCCGGGGCCGAATCGGGCCCCGGGAAACCTCCTGTCTTTTCGCTGTCCCACGTCACGAAGGAATACCAGGTCGGGACGAGGTTCCTGCGCTGGGGCGGCGGCACCCTCCGCGCAGTCGACGACGTTAGCGTCGATATCGCGCGCGACGAGTGCTTCGGCATTGTCGGCGAATCCGGTTGCGGGAAGAGCACGCTCGCCAAGATGCTTCTCCTCCTCGAACCGGTCACCAGGGGCCAGCTCCTTTTCGAAGGGAAGGACGTCAGCAAACTCGATCGAAAGGGACGCCGGGCCTTTCGGCGGAAGGTCCAGGCGGTGCTGCAGGACCCATACAGCAGCCTGAACCCGCGCATGTCCGTGAAGAGCATTATTTCCGAGCCGATGGAAGCGCTCGGTGTGGGCACCAAGAAGGAGCGGGAAGAGCGCGTCTGCTACCTGATGGAGCAGGTGGGGCTGAACCCCGACTTCCGCAATCGCTTCCCGCATCAGTTCAGCGGCGGGCAGCAGCAGCGCGTGGCTATCGCCCGCGCGCTGAGCGTCGAACCTGAAGTGCTCATCCTCGACGAGCCGACTTCGGCGCTCGACGTTTCGGTGCGCACGCAGATCATCCGGCTGCTCTCCGACGTCCGCTCGAAGTTCTCGCTGACGATGGTCTTTATTTCCCACGACCTCGCCGTCGTCGAGCAGATCTGCGACCGCGTTGGCGTGATGTACGCCGGCGAAATGGTCGAAACCGGTCCTGCGTCCGAGGTCATCGGCCGGGCCATCCATCCGTACACCCAGGCACTCACTGCCGCGGTTCCTTCGCCCGATCCCGATGAGCGGCCCGCGACGCGCGAACTCCTCGAAGGCGAGATTCCCAGTCCGATGAACCTGCCTTCGGGGTGCCGCTTCCATCCTCGCTGTCCGAAGGCGATGGACCGCTGCTCGGCAGACCGTCCACTGCTGCAGACGGTACAGGCCATGGCCCGCGAGGCTGCGTGTCACCTGTTCTCCCCGTCGGAGATCCCGGTCCTGCCGGGCAAGGGCGACGGCGAACGAAAGATGGTCGGCGAGGTTCTCTGAGCGATGGTGCCCTACGTTCTCTCTCGAATCGTGCGCGGCGCGCTGACCGTCTTCGGCGTGATGATCGTCATCTTCCTGCTGACGCGCGCCAGCGGTGACCCGGCCGCCACCCTGCAGGGCGACTCGAACGACCCTGCCCGTTACGAACAGATTCGCCGGGACCTGGGTCTCGATAAGCCGCTGTACGAGCAGTTCGGCGCCTACCTCTCCGACATTCTTCGCGGCGACCTCGGCGAGAGCTGGAACTACCGCCGCCCCACGATGGACGTGGTCGCCGACCGGTTGCCCGAATCCATCAAGCTGGCCGGCGCAGGTCTGCTTGTCTCGGTCGGCCTCGGTGTTCCGCTCGGCGTGGTGGCGGCGGCTCGTCGCGGCGGGTTCGTCGACAAGCTCGCCCGGACGTTCGGTCTGTTGGGCCAGTCGATTCCCACCTTCTGGGTCGGCATCATGCTGGTGCTCATCTTCTCGGTGCAGCTCGAACTGCTGCCCTCGAGCGGTACCGGCGGCCTGAAACATCTTATCCTGCCGGCCATCGCCGTCGGCTGGTTCTCGACCGCGTCGGTCCTGCGGCTCACCCGCTCCGCCATGCTCGATGTGCTCGATAGCGAGTACATCAAGATGGCGCGCATCAAGGGGCTGAGCGAGGCACGCGTCATCTGGCGTCACGCCCTGAAGAACGCCTCTATTCCGATCGTGACTATCGCTGGCATCCAGCTCGCCGCGCTCCTGACCGGTGCCGTCGTGACGGAATCGATCTTCGCGTGGCCCGGCATTGGAAGCCTCGTCGTCACAGCCGCGAACGGCCGCGACTTCCCGGTCGTGCAGACCGTGGCGCTTTTGGCGGCGGTCACGTTCGTCGGCGTCAACCTCCTGGTCGACATCCTCTACGGCTATCTCGACCCGCGGATCTGGGCGAAGTAGGGCCCGCGAGCGGTTGGAGGACAGAGCATGAGTCGAATTCGCCCATTTCTCAAGCTGAACCCCACCCTGCCCATCGTGGTCCTGCTGGTCATGGCAGTGGCCGCTGTTGTTGGGCCGAGTCTCACGCCGGGCGAGTCCGAAACCAGCGACCTTTCGATCGCGCTGCTACCCCCGGCCTGGGAAGACGGTGGCGATTGGAAGTACCCCCTCGGTACCGATGACTCCGGCCGCGACATCCTGAGCCGGATCCTGGATGGCGCGAAAGTCACGGCAATCGTGGCCGGCGGCGCTATCCTCATCGCCGCTGCCATTGGCGTGATCCTCGGCGTGCTCGCCGGGTTCCTCGGCGGCGTCGTCGATGCTGTGGTCATGTGGGCGGTCGACACGCTCTACGCGTTGCCGACGCTCATTCTTGTCATCGTTGCAGTGACGGTGATCGGCCACTCGTTGTGGGCGCTCATGCTCATCATGGGCCTGCTCGGGTGGGCCGGCCACGCGCGCGTCATTCGCGGGCAGGTGCTCGCGCTTCGCCACCAGGAGTTCGTCACCCTCGCGCGGATCGGCGGCTGTTCGAACCTTCGCATCATGCGCCGCCACATCCTGCCCAACGTGGTCGGCTCCATCCTGGTGCTCACCACGCTCAATGTCGGTAGCTTCATCCTTCTCGAGTCGGCGCTGAGCTTCCTTGGCCTTGGTGTCCGGCCGCCGAACGCCTCCTGGGGCGTGATGCTCGCCGATGGCCGCAACTACATCTCTACCGCCTGGTGGATCGTCACCTTCCCCGGCATCGCAATTGGGCTGACGATCCTGTGCGGCAACCTCCTCGGCGACTGGCTGCGCGACCACCTCGACCCGACGTTGGAAGCGCGATGATGGCGCCACAGGCATCCCCGGTCGTGCTCGCCATCTCCGGCCCGAAGGACTCGGGGAAGACCCACCTGATCGAAAGCCTGGTTCGCGTGCTGCACGACGAGGATATTCGCCTCGCTGTCGTCAAACACGACGCGCACGCGCACATGAAGGTCGACCACGAAGGCAAGGACTCGTGGCGCTACGCGGAGGCTGGGGCTCCCCGGGTGGGGCTGGTGGGGCCGTTGGGTCGCGTGGTCATCGACCGCAGCCGCCCATTTCTACAGGACGACGATGCCGGGGCTGCGCTCCGAAACCTGTTCGACGACGTCGATCTGGTTATCGCCGAAGGTTTCAAGGACCACGCCCTGCCGCGCATCAAGCTGATCCGTACCGGCGAGGGCCCCGCAACACACGTCGCGTTCGAACCAACCCCTGTGCGCGACGACGAGGTCAACGCAACGACTGCCGAGCAACTTTCCCTGGAACGCTGCGTGCAGTTCATCCACCGGCTGCTGCTGGGCGAGCAAAGTCCACTCGGGGCCGATGCCCCGGTGAACAGGGACTAATTGCCTCGGTACAAACCGGGCATTCTGGAGGTGATTGCTTTGGGAGCACTTGAAGGCATGCGCGTTCTCGACATGACGCAGTACGAGGCGGGGACCTCCGGAACGCAGCTCCTTGCGTGGCTCGGCGCCGAGGTCGTGAAGGTCGAACCGCCCACTGGCGATCCCGGGCGCGCCGTCTCGACACAAACGCCGGTTTCGCAGTACTTCCTGAACTACAACGCGAACAAGCGCAGCGTGGTCATCGACCTGAAGAACCCGCGCGGTTACGAGCTCTTCCTGCAGCTTGTTCCGCACTACGACGTTTTTGTGGAGAACTACGGTCCCGGCGCCGTCGAAAAACTCGGTATCGGACCCGACAAGCTTCGCGAAATAAACCCGCGGCTCATTTACGCTCGGCTCAAAGGTTTCGGGCTCTCCGGCCCGTACAGCCAGTACAACTGCTACGACTGGGTGGCACAGGCCGCCGCGGGCGCCTTCTCTGTCACCGGTGACCCCAACGGCCCGCCCATGTTGCCGGGCACAACCAGCGGCGACTCGGGCGCCGGCGTCCAGCTTGCCCTCGCGATCACGGCCGCGTATGTACAGCAGCAGCGCACCGGCAAGGGCCAACTGATCGAGCTTTCGATGCAGGAAGCCGTCACGCTGTACATGCGCACCCAGGGGCTCCAGGGATGGGGCCACTCGCCCGCCTCCCGCAGCGGCACCCGCCGCGGTTCCGCCACGACTGACGTCTACCCGTGCCTCGGCGGTGGCCCGAACGACTACCTCTTCATCATGGTCGTCACGTCCGCCCAGTGGGATGCGCTGTGCACCGCCATGGACCGGCCCGAACTGCTGGTGGATCCGCGGTTCCAGGATAGCGCCGCTCGTGTCGAACACTCCGACGCGCTCTGGGAGGAGATCGCAGCCTGGACTCGGCAGTACCCGAAGTACAAGGCCATGGAGATCCTCGCCTCCCACGGCGTCCCCTGCAGCGCCGTGCTTGACACCTACGAACTCTTCACCGACCCGCACCTCACCGCGCGGGGGTTCATCAAGGAGATTCACCACCCCACCGGTGATGCCTACAAGGTGATGGACTGCCCTATCCGCCTTTCGGAGTCACCGGTTGAGCACCGGCCCGCCCCGATGCTCGGCGCCGACACCTGCAGCGTCCTTCAGCGGGACCTCGGGCTTAATGGAAGCGACCTGGAGGAACTGGCCGCGGCAGGGATCATTAAGGGTTAGGTGAACCAGACTATTGCGCTCCCTAACACACGTCTTGCAGATGCGTTAATGCCGACATAATCGCAAGCGAGCGTTGTCGAGGGCGTGTAGAGTCCGGCTGACGAACCTGTGAGTTCGCCGCCGGGTTCCCCCCTTGGCCCAGCGGAGAATGTGAGTCGGGGAGGGCGAGCTGGGCCCTCCCCAATTCATCTCATCCAATAAGCCGTTCGGGTGGCGGCAACCACACCACCACGCCGAAGTGCCCTTCGTCGTTGCCGTCGCGCCAGCCGCCGCGAATCTCGGCGTCGCAGGCATATCCCGCCCGCGGCAGTTGATCGAGGACCGGCGCGTACTTCGCGGCTTCCTCCCGTGGCAGATAGCCAACCACTTCCCCACCGATGAGCACCTGCACAGCATTGGGATCGAATGGGTTGTTCGGTTCGCGGCGAACCTCACCGTTCGTCCGAATGCGCTGGCTCTCCCGGCGTTTCCCCCCGGCGAGCCGCGTGAGCGCGCGCTGATACCGCGATTCACCCACGACGTTTACGCGGCGGAGCCGACCCGGCGGGCTCGGACGGTCCCCGAAGAGGCGGCGAATCATTGCCCGATACTACTCGACTCGGCGTAAACCGTTTGCGCTGAATCGCCAACCACACTATCCCTTAAGGGACAGGTGACCTTCTGGTCCGCGAATCGTGACACGCGTGCGGCCCCGGCGTCGATGACTCGCGGGTTTCGAACACGCGCAGCGGCGTCGACCAGTACCCGCTCGAATTCCCCGAGATCTTTCGGTCGCCGCCGGCTCTTCGACCCGGACGCACGGGGAGGCGATCACTCCAGTCGCTGGTTGATCGCCTCCTTGAGCTCCTTGATTTCCGGGAATCGCCCGGCCTTCTTCTTCGAGAAGATCAGCTCACCGTTGACTTCGACCTCGAATACGCCACCGCTTCCCGGTACCAGCGTGAGGCCCCGGGTGAAGTCGGCGTAGGTCGAGAGGAGTTCTTGCGCCGTCCACGCGGCGCGCGCGGTGTAGTTTCAGGGAACGCAATAGGTTATCGAGATCTCGAGCACACGGTCCTGGCTCATCGCACACTCCTGGTAGAGATGTTCAAAGCGTAGCGCGAACCGTTCCGAAACCGCTCCACCGAATCTAACGCTTGGCTTGCAAGAAAGCTCGCACCCTGATGAGAAGCGGTTTCGGGCGTTATACTGCGAGACGCATCCACCGCCCACCTGGGCCAACACTGGAGGGAGTTACCGATCCTATGAACCTGCTCCGTGATCTGCTCCGCCCGAAGAACGTCGCGTTCGCACACTGCGACGGTCCGTGCGGCGTCTACGACCCGGCTTCGGCCCGCATCGCCGCAGAAGCCGTACTCTCCATGGAAAAGAAGATCGCGGCGCTTGGTGACGCCCAGGACCCGCAGAGCGTCAACAACCGCGTTCGCTACATCAACATCAAGGAGGAGCAGGCCGAGGTCGTTAAGCGCGAACTCGACGTCCTCTGGCACGATTACTTCAAGCCCGAACACCTCGAAAAGTACCCGGACCTGCACGACAAGTTCTGGAAGGCGGTCAAGCTCGCCTCGAAGAGCAAGCACGAGCAGGACCCCGCAAACGGCCAGGCGCTGCTCGACGCCGTCCGCGAGATCCACGACATCTTCTGGGCGACCAAGGGCCGCACCGACGTCCCGTTCTACCTTGCCAACCCCTAGCGCTGGCGTAACGACAGCACCCAGGCGGGGCGAGCCACGGCCGTGGTTCGCCCCGCTCTCTCGTGTGTTCCTCGCGGCACTTGCCCTGTTTCTCGCCGTCGCATGGCTGCGCCGGCGGTATATGCGGTTCGAAGTGTCGGGCGACAGCATGTACCCGGCCTTCCACCACGGCGACTACCTGGTGGTTCGCCGGTTCGCTCCTGGCGAGCTCCCAAACCCCGGCGACGTCGTCCTCGCCGCCGACCCGCGCGAGCCGGGCCGCACACTCCTGAAGCGCGTCGAACACGTCGACCTGCACGGCCAGGTGACGCTCCTCGGAGACAACCCCGCGGCCAGCACCGATAGCCGACATTTCGGCCCGGTCCCGGCCGAAGCCGTCATCGGCCGTGTGGCCTGGCGCTATTGGCCGCTCATCCGCCGCGAACCCGGTGAATCTCCCTTGCCCGCGAGCTGATCGAGGACCAGCGCATCTGTCGGAAACGCCAGCTCGGGAGGTTCACCCGGCGGCACGTACGCCAGGCGGTCCAGTTCGCCGTCCAGCGGTCGCAACTCGCCTCCAAGCACTTCGCCCTCGAACCAGATACCAACGGTGTGTTGCCGCGGGTTGTGGAAGTTCGAATGCACCGCCACCACGCCGCCCGCGCGTACCTCCAGGCCCGTTTCTTCGTAGAACTCGCGCTCAGCGGCGGCGCGAACCTCCTCGTCCCACTCGACATAGCCGCACGGAATACACCAGCGTCCCGCGTACTCACCCTTCGCGCGCCGCCCGAGCAGCACCCGGCCCTCCGCGTCGCGCACCACAACCGCCACCCCGACGATCGGGTTCCGATACCGCACGAAGCCGCAGTTCCCGCACCGCGGCCGTTCCGCTCCGTTCACGTCGAAGGTGAGCGCCGTGCCGCAATCCGGGCAGTAGCCGCCGCGCTCGGGTGCCATAGCTACGGGAAGAGCGGGTGCATCACCAGCCCGGTACCGAGCTTCGGGTGGAAGAACGTCGACTTCTGCGGCAGGCGCTCGCCGGCATCCGCGAGGTCGATCACCTGGTGCACCGTCACCGGGTTCAACAGGAAGCCCGACATGCCCGGCGTGGACAGCACCCGCTGGTACACCGCCGCAGCTTCGTGGTCGAACTCCACCGCCCCTTGCCGCAGTTCCTCGTCGGTGATGCCCCAGAGCGGCGTCAGGACGCCGTACCGCAACAGGTTCGGGCCCACCTTCACCCAGTCGCCCGAATGGCCGCTCGGCGCGATGCGGGCGAACACGCTCTCGTCCCGTGGGTTCAGGATGTGGACCATGCCCGGTTCGAGGTTGAGCGCCACGATCCCCGAAGGGAGGTCGACCAGCCGCGCAAGCAGCGCCTCCGCCTGCGTGTCGTCCGGGCCAATCGGCTTCACCTCTTCGATGGTGAAGTTCTCGTGGATGCGCTGCACCCAGTCCTCGGGTGCCGGGCGCGGAACGATCCGGTGGATGGGACGCACCACAAGCCCGGGATCGGTCGCTGGTACCACCGCTGCCATCGCGAACCGCGCAGGATGAGTCCGGTCCAGCGTCCCTTCGCGTTCGATCAGCCGGTTTCGGTAGTTCACCGCCGTTTCGTAGCGGTGGTGTCCGTCTGCGATGTAGAAGCTTTCGCCGAGCAGCGGCGCGAGTTGCCGCATTTCGAGGCGTCCCGCCTCCACGACCCACAACCGGTGGCGGTCGCCCTCCATGCTCGTGCCCTCGACGTCGGGAGGCCGCGATTGGATGGTCGTGTCGAGGAAGTCGCGGAGTTGCCCCGCGCGGTCCCTGGCGATCATGAACACGGGGCTGAGCTGCACCTGTGTCGCTTCGAGGAGCCGCAGCCGGTCTTCCTTCGGCTCCGAAAGCGTGTACTCGTGCGGCTTCACCGCTCCCTCCTCCCAGGGCTGCGCCTCCACCCCGATCAGCAGCGCGCGCCGGTGAAACTCCTGCGAGTGAATCTCGAAGACTTGCTCGTACACATAGAGCCGTGGCTCGTCGTCCCGCTGCAGAATCCCGTTCGATTCCCATTCCCGGAGCAGTCCCGCGACGCGCTCGTACTTCTCGTCGCCACCTTCGGCCAGTTCGAGGTGGACGGCGTTGTACGGACTCCGCCGGGCCAGCTCCCGTTGCTGTTCCGGCGAGATCACGTCGTAGGGCGGCGCCAGCAGCTCATCGAGTGCGCCAGCGCGCTCGGTGTAGCGAAGGCCCCGAAACGGGAGAATCTGCGGCATTGGTGTGGTCTCCTGGGAAGTTACGCATGTGGTTTGAGCCAGCCACGGCCCCAGCCTAGAATCGGCCTACCTCCATGCCTTCGTATTGTGTTTTCTGCAACATCGTCGCCCGTCGCGAACCGGCGAACATCATCTACGAAGACGACGAAGTCATCGTGATCCAGAACATCCTGCGCTGGGTCCCGGTCATGCTGCTCGCGATGACCCGCGAGCACACCACCCAGGCCGAGCTGTGGGAACACCATATCGGAAAGGTCGGCCGCATCGCCCACAAGATCGGTGCGCAGCTCTGCCCCGGCGGCTACCGGCTCCTGTCGAACTTCGGCTACGACGCCATGCAGAGCCAGGAACACGGTCACCTGCACATCCTCGGCGGCACCTTCCTCGGTCACTACGTCGGCTGATTCGCTGATTCGATTGCGGCGCGCTGGATCTCGAACAACTCGAGGATGCCCTTGCGCGCCAGGTCCACGAGTTCGTCCATCGCTGCGCGCGTGAACGGCTTACCCTCCGCCGTCCCCTGCACTTCCACGAAGGCGTCCTCGCCCGTCATCACCACGTTGAAGTCCACCTCAGCCGTCGAGTCCTCTTCGTAACAGAGGTCCAGCATCGGCACGCCCTTCACGATGCCCACCGAGACCGCGGCTACGGGCGCGATGATGGCCGTCGGTGAAACCTCCTGCGCCGCGACCAGCCGCTGAACCGCCAGCTGCAGCGCGACGAAACCGCCCGTGATCGACGCCGTCCGCGTTCCGCCGTCTGCCTGGAGCACGTCGCAGTCGACGGTGATGGTTCGCGGGCCGAGAAGTTCCAGGTTCACCACCCCGCGGAGTGCCCGGCCGATGAGCCGCTGGATCTCCTGCGTGCGCCCGCCCGGCCGGCCACGCTCCACCTCGCGCTGGCTGCGGGTATGCGTCGCCCTTGGCAGCATCGCGTACTCCCCGGTCACCCAGCCGGAGAGCGTGTTACGCAGGAACGCTGGCTGACGGTCTTCGACGCTCGCAGCGCACAGGACGCGCGTCTTGCCGAACTGAACGAGACAACTCCCCTCGGCGTAGTCCAACACGCCGGGGGTGATCTTCACAGGCCGCAGCTCGTCGGGCCGCCGGCCATCGATTCGCAGGGTCACGGAGTTCTCCACGATGGCGCACCACTCGTCGGCGCCGAATCGTACTTCACCCTAGCACACGACTCGCTGCCGTTCTCCCGGTCCCGCGAATATCGGCTACGACCGTTTGCGAAGGTGGCGTCGGCCCCATAACGAATGCAGCAAACCACCGTAGTACTCCGTGGAAGAGGCAGGCCACGGTCTGCTGGTACTTCCGGCGGCCCCGGTGGCGGTTGCAGCGCATTGGGGCACCGACCACTCACGGTGTGCTTGCCTCTGGCGGGGTGAAGCAGAAGAGCCGGGATGCACCTGCACCCCGGCTCTTCGTACGTCTCGTTGTGTTTCGGGCTAGAGGACCGAGCAGGAGAGACTGCCGCAGACCGGACAGCGCGGCACCCGTGTCACCCGTGGGGTTTCCGCGAAATGGAAGCGCGCGCCGCACCCATCGCATTCCATGCGCTGGAACATCTTCCCCTCGGCGAACTTCCGCCCCCAGGCGGGCTGCAAGCGCGCTACCGCGTCCATGGCTTTCGTGTCCTCCGTACTCAGAGTAACGGCAAATCCGCTTCCACGTTAACAGCGAACGGGCCTTCCGGGGACGAAGTACGGCCTTTTGGAGCGAGACTGATATACTTCTGGTCCATGGGTCAAACAGTTCGTCATCTCCTCTCGGCAGCTGACCTGAGCCGGGAGGAGATTTTCTTTCTGCTCGATGCCGCCGCAGCGCTGAAGCGCCGCCCGCAGCGCCTTCTCGAAGGCCGCGAACTGGCGCTCCTGTTCGAAAAGCCGTCCCTGCGGACGCGTGTCAGCTTCCAGGTCGCCATGCGCCACCTCGGTGGCGAAACCATCTACCTCGCCCCGCAGGAGGTGGGGCTTGGTGAACGGGAGGCGATCAAAGACGTCTCACGCGTTCTCGCGCGCTACGTCGACATCGTCGCGGTTCGCACCTACGGCCAGGAGATCGTCGAAGAGTACGCCGAATACTCCGACATCCCCGTCATCAACGCACTGACCAACGAAGAACACCCCTGCCAGGCACTCGCCGACCTCCTGACCGTCCGCGAAAAGCTCGGGAACGACCTCCGGGGCCGCTCCATCGCCTTCGTTGGCGATGGGAACAACGTGGCATCCAGCCTCGTCATCACCGCGGCTTCCCTCGGCATGGATGTCCGCATGGCCGCACCCCGCGGGTACATGCTCCCCGAGAACATCGTCACGGAGGCGGCAGCGCGCGCCGAGGAGTCCGGCGGCTCCCTCACCCTCGTCAACGACCCCGAGGCCGCTGTCCGGGGCGCTGAGCTCCTCTACACCGACGTCTGGACGTCCATGGGCCAGGAGCGCGAGGCCGAGCGC
>CAZWBW010000026.1:21673-30121 GCA_964632355.1 uncultured Anaerolineaceae bacterium
CGGGGCCCCCCCCCCCCCCCCCCCCCCCGCCGCATCGATTTCGCCGGCTTCCAGCTCAACCGCCAGCTCGTCTCACTCGCCGCACCGGGGGCGCTCATCATGCACGACCTCCCCGCGCACCGCGGCGAGGAAATTACCGACGAGGTGATGGAGAGCGAGGGCTCAATCATCTTCGACCAGGCCGAAAACCGGATCTGGGCACAGGCTGCTGCCGTCGCGTTCCTGCTTGGCGTCGCCGACCAGATCGAGCACTAACCGGGGGCTTCGCCCCGCAGGGTATCATTGAGATCCGCACTCCAGGCGCGGGCACTTTGTCATGCCTGATTTTGAGCACCTTCGCGATATCCTGCGCCAGTTCGAGCCGTCGAGCGTTATCGACGTGCTCCTTATCGCTATTGCGATTTTCTCGATGCTTCGGGTGCTGAGCGGTACGCGCGCGATGACGCAGCTCCGTGGGGCGCTCGCGCTCGTGCTCATCGCCGTGGTGCTCGGCCGCATGTTCGACCTCACGGTCGTCAACTTCCTGGTCGAACACTCCTTCACGGCGCTGCTCATCGGAGGTGCGATCATCTTCCAGCCCGAACTTCGCCGCGCGCTCGATCGCCTCGGCCGGGGCGGCCTCCAGGGCTGGGCCTCCCGCTCATCGCGCAGCAAAGTTATCGATGCCATCGTCGAAGCCAGCGACCGCATGTCGCAGGAGCGCCACGGCGGGCTATTCGTCATCGAACGCGGTACGGGCCTCCAGGACGTGATCGAAACCGGTATCCCGGTCGACGCGCGGGTCTCTCCGGAGTTGCTCGCCGGCATCTTCTATCCGAACTCGCCGCTCCACGACATGGCCGTTGTCTTGCGGGACGAACGGGTCGTTGCGGCGGGGTGTGTCCTGCCGCTCGCCACGGACCTATCGCTGGCCGAGCGCAACCTCGGGACCCGTCATCGCGCTGCCATCGGGATCACCGAACAAACTGATGCGCTCTCGGTCGTCATCTCCGAGGAAAGCGGCGACATCAGCGTTGCTCTTGGCGGGAAGCTGACGCACGTCGCAGATAAGGAGCGCCTGCGCGCTCTGCTCGAATGGCTGCTCGACCCGTCGCGCAGCAACGGCGCTGGCGGCGGCCTCGAACCAGCACCTCAGCGCGGCGGCAAGGTGGTCGCATGAAGGGCGTCTGGAGCTTTTTCAACGATGCCGTCACGGTGGCGTGGTACATGCTCCGTGCCGGCGTCAACAACGTGACCTCGCACTGGGCTCTCGCGGCGTTCAGCGTGGTCGCCGCCTTTGGCGTCTGGGTGGCCATCCAGGACGTGGAGAACCCGCGCGTGCAGGGCATCGCCCCGGCAACCGGTGGCGTCGAAGTCGAAGCGCTGAACATTCCCCGCGGCTTTCTCGTCGACGACATCGCCCCGGTCAAGGTCGAAGTGGAAGCCCGGCAGGAGGTGCTTGCCGCCCTCCAGCCCGGTGACTTCAAGGCCACCGTCGACGCGAGCCAACTCGGCCCCAACCTGCGGCGCGCCTCGCTGCCGGTGAAGGTCACAACCACTCGCGACGGCGTCCGGGTCCTCGATGTCAGCCCGCCGGAAGTGCAGGTGCAACTCATCGAGGCGGCCGAGCAGGAGTTCGAGGTCACCGTCCGCCGCACCTCCCCGCTGCCCGCCGGCTACGAAGAGTCCGAGCCGCCGACCATCGAGCCGTTCCGGGTGACGGTTCGCGGCCGCCCGGAACGCGTACAGAGCATTGCCCGCATCGAACTGGACGCTTCCCTGGCCGGGATGCGCCAGGACACCACCATCGAAGGCGAACTCGTTGCTCGCACCGCCGACGGTAATCGCGTCGAAGTCCAGATTTCCCAGCCGCGGGCTCGGGTCACGTTCCACATCGTCCAGGTCGTCAGCACCCGCACCATCGCACTCAACCCGGTCATCACCGGTCAACCACAGGAGGGCTTCACCGTTACAGGCGTCGCCGTCGAACCCCAGGCAGTTGTCATAACCGGGCCGACGAACGTTATCGAAAGCCTCGGCACCCAGCTCAACCTCGAGCCCGTGGACGTTACCGGGGCCCGCCAGGAGGTCGTGAAGACCGCGCAGATCGTGCGCCCCGAGAACGTCTCCGTCGCCAACCGCGATAGCGCCAGCGTCGTGGTCCGCGTGCAGATCAGCCCCATCGAAATCAGCGGGGTGATCTGGGTCGCGCCCGCGTTCACCGAACTCCCCCAGGGCCTCGCCATACAGCCGGGGTCCGTCCTTTCCGTGCCGATCCGCGTCACCGGTCCGCTCGACCTGGTTCGCGGGCTCAAGCCCGATGACGTACGCGTGACGGTGTCGCTCTCCGGCGCACGCGAAGGCCCGGGCGAGTACAGCCCCCGTGTCGAAGGCCCACAGGGGCTCCGCTTCGCAGCCGACCCGGTGCGGGTAACTCTTGTCCCGGTGGTGTCACCATGACGACCGCAACTGCCGTACTACCGCGCGTGGCGATCGTTGGCCGTCCCAACGTCGGGAAATCGTCGCTGTTCAACCGAGTCCTCGGCGAACGCCGGGCAATCGTCGAAGACGAGCCGGGCACGACACGCGACCGCGTCGAAGCCGATGTCGAATGGCGCGACCATCGCTTCCGGCTCATCGATACCGGCGGGTTCGAAACCGATGAGGAGAACCTCTACGCGCCGCTTATCGTCGAGCAGATTCGTACCGCCATCCAAACCGCCGACCTTGTCCTGTTCTGCATCGACGCTCGCGATGGCCTGACCGCCAGCGACTACGACGTCGCGGAAGTTGTCCGGCGTTCCCGGAAGCCCACGCTCGTCATCGCGAACAAAGCGGACAACGAAGCTCGCGAACTCGCCGGCATCGCCGATGCCGCTGCTCTTGGCTTCGACGATGTGCTGCCGGTGAGCGCCCTCCACGACGTCAACATCGGCCTCATGCTCGACGAGGTCGTAGCCCGCCTTCCCGAGGCACCCGCCATCGTCGAAGAGGACCGCGTTCGTGTCGCCATCGTCGGCCGCCCGAACGTGGGGAAGTCGATGCTCGTGAACGCCATACTCGGCGAGCAGCGGGTGATTGTGAGCGACGTCGCGGGCGCCACCCGCGACGCGATCGATACCGAGATCGACACCCCCCAGGGAAAGTTCACACTCATCGATACCGCTGGTGTTCGCCGGCCGGGCCAGCGCGGCAAGGGCCTCGAACGCCACTCTGTGATGCGTACCCAGTCCGCAATCGACCGCGCCGACGTGGCCGTCCTCGTGATCGACGGCACCGAAGGCGTGACGTCGCAGGACATGAGCATCGCCGGTATGGTGATGGACGCCTACAAGGGACTCGTGTTTGCGGTCAACAAGATCGACCTCTGGGAAGACCCCGAACGCATGCGGAACTGGGCCGAGCGGCAGATGCGCAGCCGCGTCCGGTTCGCGCCGTGGGCACTCGTCACGTTTATCTCCGCGCTCGAACGCAAGAACCTCGAGAGCGTCCTGGAACTCGCCGCCACCGCCCGCGAGGCGCGCCGCCGCCGCGTGCCTACCGCCGAACTGAACGCCACCCTGAACCGGGCGTTCCGCGAGCATGTCCCGCCGACTGTGCACCACAAGCGGCTCAAGCTGTACTACGCCACCCAGGCGAGCATCGACCCGCCCACTTTTGTGCTCTTCGTGAACGACCCGACCATCGTCCACTTCAGCTATCGCCGCTACCTCGAACGGGTGCTCCGCGAGCAGTACGACTTCGAGGGAACGGCAATTAAGCTGGTGTTCAGGGGTCGAACCGAGGACAATTCCCGTCCGTGATCGACTACCTGTTGAACATCGCGCTCGGATACTTGTTCGGGTCCATCCCGTTCGGGCTGGTGATCGGGTTCCTGTTCACCGGGAAGGACATCCGCAAGTACGGGAGCGGCAAGACCGGTACCACCAACGTCCTCCGCACGGCGGGCGTTCCGGCGGCCATCCTCGTCATGGTCGGCGACATCTCGAAGGGCGTGGTCCCCGCGCTTGTCGGCCGGTACGTCTTCGAAGACAACTGGGTTGCCGCAGTGGGCGCTGCCGCCGGCATCATCGGGCACGTCTTCCCGGTGTTCGCCGGTTTCCGCGGCGGACGTGGGGTCGCAGTAGCCTTCGGCGGTGCGCTCGGTCTCACGCCGCTGTGGGCGCTGATTTTCCCGGTCATCGGCGCGGCGATCCTGATTCCCACGCGCTACGTCTCGCTCATGTCGGTCGTGGGCACCGCTATCGCCGCGCTCATCCTCTGCATCGCCTCCGTCCTTTGGGATGTGCCCCCGGCGTTCGCTATCTACGCCGTCTTCGCGACGCTCGTCATCGAACTCATGCACATTCCCAACATCAAGCGGTTGCTCGCCGGCACCGAGCCGCGTCTTGGCCAGGGTGGCGACCGCCCTGCTACGGGCTGATGACTATCGGGGTCCTTGGCGCCACGTCCTGGGGGGTCACCCTCGCGTTCCAGCTGGCCCGGAACGGGCATGCCGTCGCGCTTCTCGTTCGCACGCCCGCCGAGGCGCAGGAGGTTGATTCCCGGCGCGGAATCGCCCGTCTGCCCGAAGTAACGCTACCCGATACGGTGACCGTGCAGCCCGTCGATAGCCCGGTCGAACTCTCGCGGCTCGTGGTGGCCAGCCCGGCGCAGTCGCTCCGCGAGTCGGTGGCGCCCCTCCCCACGCGCGAGGTGCCCGTGCTTTCGGTCGCAAAAGGCATCGAACACGGCACCCGGCTCCGTATGAGCGAGGTGCTGCGCGAGTCCGGCTGGCCGACCGAACTCGTCGCCGTCCTCTCTGGCCCGAACCTCGCACGCGAGGTTGCCGCTGGCCTCCCGGCCGCCGCGGTCGTCGCGGCCCACGCCGAACCCGAGGCCCTCGCCTGGCAGGAGGCGCTTTCTGGCGGCGCGTTCCGGGTCTACCGCTCCGGCGATGTCATCGGGGTCGAGCTCGGGGGTGCGTTGAAGAACGTCATCGCTATCGCGGCCGGCGCGTGCGCGGGGCTCGAACTCGGGACGAACGCCATCGCGGCGCTCATGACACGGGGGCTCGCGGAGATCACCCGGCTGGGCGTCGCACTCGGCGCCAACCCGCTCACGTTCCAGGGGCTCGCCGGCATCGGCGACCTCGCTGCCACGTGCTTCTCGCACCTCAGCCGGAACCGCCGGCTGGGCGAACTGCTTGGCGTGGGTACCCCGCCGGGACAGGCCCTCGCGACCATCGACGAGACGGTAGAGGGAGCTGCCACCGCGCCTGTCGCCCTGGAACTCGGACGAGAACTCGGCGTGCAGCTTCCTATCACCGAACAAGTCGTCGCCGTGCTCTCCGGCGATTGCTCGGTCGAGGACGCCATGCGGTCGCTGCTTGCTCGTTCGCTCACCGCCGAATCGTTCGACAACGGCTGAGAGCGGCCCTGCACCCCTGTTACACTTGCTTGTATGTCAGCGAACTCCCGACAGATTGCCGCGCTCATGGACTCGCTGGCCTCTGGGCGGGATCCGCTTGCAACCGAACTCGCACTGCTCTCCGACCTCGACGCGGAGGACGCTGAGCGTATCCGGCAACGCTGGACCGAGGTGCCCGTGCGGATTCGCGAGCTAATGCTCACCCGCAGCACCGAACTCGCCGAGGACAACCTCGACCTCCAGTTCGACAAGCTCGCCCGCATCGCCCTCGACGACCCTGAGCCGTCGGTCCGGCGAGCAGCGATCGAGTGCGCGTGGGAGTCCTCCGACCGGCACATCGCCGCGCGGCTCGCGGTCCTCCTTCGCGAGGATGAGGACGAAGTCGTGCGAGGCTATTCGGCGACCGCCCTCGGGGCCTTCGTCCTCCAGAGCGAACTCGAAGCCTTCGACCGCAAGCAGGGCGAGCAGATCATCGAGTCGCTCAGGGCCGCTGCCACCGATCCCGCCGAGACGATCGATGTCCGCGCTCGTGCGATCGAATCCCTCGGGTACTGCACGCGCTCGTGGGTCGACACGCTCATTACCGACGCCTACTACCACGACGATAACCGGCTCCACCTGGCCGCTATCCACGCGATGGGCGCGTCGGCCCAGGAGAAGTGGATCGACTACCTCGCCGACGAAGCCGACTCGGACAACCCCGAGAACCGCTACGAGGTCGCGGTCGCGCTCGGCAACATCTCGTCCGAGGAGGGCATCGAAACGCTGGCGAACCTCCTGCACGACGAGGACTCCGAGGTCCAGATGGCTGCTATCGTTGCCCTTGGGGAAATCGGCGGCGAAGAAGCGGTCCGGCACCTCAACGAGTTCATCGAACAGGCACCGGGCGATCTCCAGGCCCTGGCGATCGCTGCCCTCGATGCCGCCAATCTCCTCGACGACGAAGACGATGATCCGGGGTTGTTCCGCGTTCCATGACCAGGGCATTTCCAATAAAGACAGCAGTATCCGCCGGGGGCGTCGTGTGGCGGCGCAACGGTGACGGCGAAGTCGAAGTCGTCCTCTGCGGGCGCTACAAAGACCGTGTCTGGGGCCTGCCCAAAGGTACTCCCGATGACGGCGAATCCATCGAGCAGACCGCGCTCCGCGAAGTGCGCGAGGAAACCGGCCTGGAAGTGAAAGCCGGGCCTGAACTCGGGGTAATCGAATACTGGTTCGTCTCAGGAGGCATCCGCTACCACAAGTTCGTCCACCACTGGCTCATGGAGCCGATTGGTGGCGACGTTGCCGACCACGACCACGAATTCGACGCCGTCGAGTGGGTTTCGATCCCGGAAGCACTCCGCCTGCTCACCTACAATAACGAGCGCAAAATCGTCCAGGAAGCTGCCAGGGTACTCGGAGTTTCAGTATGACCACGGACGCCGGCGCCCGCCTCGAACACCTCGTCGTGGCGGATGCCGGCGTCCTGCTCATCCGCCACAAGATTCTCGAAGACGCGTTCGACGACTACCAATGGCGCCGCGACCCCGAACTCGCGCGGTACGACGGTAACCCGCCCATTGAGCTCACCTACACCGAATTCCTCGAACGCTTCCAGCGGGAACTCGACTTCCCATCGGGCGACCGCCGGAGCTTCTCGATCGTGCTGCCCGATGGGCGCCACATTGGCAACATCATGTACTACAACGCCGACCTTGCCCGGACAGCGGCCGAGCTCGGCATCTCCATCGCCGTGCCCGAACTGCAGGGCGTGGGACTCGGGACCGTCGCGACCATCGCCTTCCTGCGCTACCTCTGGCACAGCCACACGTTCCGCCGAATCTACCTCCATACCCTCGACTGGAACGAGCGGGCCCAGCGCTGCTTCCGGACCGCCGGCTTCGACCAGACCGGGCGTGTGTCCCGCAAGGACCAGTCGTTCGTCCGCATGGAAACTCGCCGCGAATGGTGGCTGCTCTGGGACCAGGAGGGCCGGTTCGACCCGCCGCTGCGGCGCGCTGAAGCCCGGCTCCGCGAGTTGGGCTTCGACTACCCGACGCTCCCGGCTCGGTCCCGCTAGGTGGAGCCGGGCGGCGGCCCCCGCCCCGGCCAGTAACCCGCTTGTCACCGTCGTCGCATCCGCTCGCTCCCGTTCCGATCTGGGGAGCGGCCCACATCTGCCGACATTCCTCCTAGAAATCCTCGCCGGTGCGGCATTCCACCGGCCCGCAGGATGGTGGCATGGATGGACTGACCGCTGGCAACCTCGCCGTTGCCCAGGGCTACAGCGAGCCGCCGCCCGCGCCCACCCGCGCCTCCCAGGCGAACCTGCGCGCGCTGCCGGCGTTGCCACCCGCACCCGATCGCGTCGAGCACCTCGGGCTCCCGGAGCGGTTCATCGAAGACCTGACCGTCAAGACGCTCTATCGCATCGCCACGCCGACGCCACTCGGCATCGCGGCTGCCATGCGCATTCACCCGGCCATCGTTCGCGAGACGCTCGAGGAGTTGAAGCGCCAGCGCCTCGTCGAGACCACGTCCGCTTCCGGCCGCCTCGAATCCGAGTGGCAGTACCGCCTGACCGACATGGGCATGCACGAAGCCGAGAACGCCTTCGCGCGGAGCCGCTACGTCGGCCCGGTTCCCGTGCCCATCCAGGACTACTTCCAGATGCTCGAGTACGACACCGAGATCGGTGCCCCGGACCCCGTCCGGCTGGCCCGCGCACTCCAGCAGCTCGTACTCGCCCGCGATGTGGTCGCGAAGGTCTGCCTCGCGCTAACCTCGGGGCGCCCCGCGATGCTCTGGGGCGCCCCCGGAAACGGTAAGACGACGATCCTCGAACTCACGAGCGAAGCCATCCAGGGCGTCACGCTCCTGCCGGTTGCCGTCTACGTCAGCGGGCACATCATCAAGCTCTACGACGACCTCGTGCACGTCGTGGTGGATGGGGACGATTCGGCGGACACCGCCTACCAGGTAGACCGCCGCTGGCTCCGCATCCGCCGGCCGTTCGTCTTCGTTGGCGGCGAACTCCGCCACGAAGACCTCGACCTCGCGTACGACGCGGCGGTCGGG